>NZ_CP162130.1:2187500-2487500 GCF_040833975.1 Leptospira sp. WS92.C1 | reverse complement strand
CTCTGAGCTTCCAGAGAAACGTTTCCCCAAAAAAGGGCGGTCCATAAAGGTAAAAAAATTAGGACGGGAAATGGGATCGCGAAAATTTTGCTGGTAGCCCTCATAATTACAGGATTTCTAGCAAGGACTTCCAAAAAAAGCGGATTTTCTTTCATACCGGGTGGGACCATGTTTCAATTTCTTTTTTTTCAATTTTTTGATTGGGATTTACTCAAGCCCTTCTTTTACTTCTTGGGCTTTATCGGGATTTATCTGACCATTCGACTCCGATTCCCTCAGGTGCGATTTCTATTTCTTGCGATTAAGATTTTTTCGGGGAATATGGACTACAAAGGTTCTCGGGGAAGGTTGGTTCATTCGCAGGCTTTCTTTTCGGGTACCGCTTCTTCTTTGGTTCCGGGGGCGATCATCGGTTCTGCTCTCGCTCTGATGATCGGAGGACCCGGGGTTTTGTTTTGGATTTGGATTTCTTCCTTTTTTATCATGCCTCTCCGTTTTGTTTCTTCCACTTTGGCGATCCGTTTTAGAACCAAAACCGCATCCGGTCGATATCTTTCCGGACCGATGTATTTTATCGAAAAGGCTTTGAAGGCGAGATGGCTCGCTGTGAGTTTCGCCGTTGCGGGAATGTTGACTGTACTCGTGATGGGTGGAGCGGTTCCGATGTTGTATGTCACACATATCTCGGCGAAAGCGTTTGAAGTGACGGGTATGACGGTTCCGTTTTTATTATCCGTGATTCTCGTCTTTATCGTGTTAGGTGGGGTGAGAAGAGTGGGGAAGATTTCCGCTTATTTAGCTCCGATCGGAATTCTTCTTTTGTTCGCAGGTGCTTTCTTTTTGTTTCGAAATTCTCTTATGAACTTTCGGGACTTTCTTTGGCTTTCGCTTCAGGCTGCGTTTCAGCCGATCACAGCGATTGCGGGAGGAAGTTTTGTACTCGCGAGAACCTTTAGTATGGCATCCGGGATTTTCTTTGTGTCGACGGAAACCGGAATCGGGAAAAGCGCGGGTGTGTCCGGCGTGGTAAGGACGGACTATCCCGCAAAACAAGGACTCGTGAGTATGCTCGCGACTTTTTTCGAAGGGTTTGTCGTTTCCACGCTTGTGATCTACATTCTTTCGTCTTACGGAGCGTTTAAACTGGAGGAGCAGTTGCTCTTTTTAAACGCTTTGTTTCAGGGGCATACCAATCCGATGAACCTCGCGTTTTTCGGATCGTTTCTTCTCATCGGAGTGGTTTCGATCGCGGGTTGGTTTTATACGGGAGAACAAAACGCGCTCTACATTCTCGGAGAACGTTTTGCAAACCTGTTTCGAATTCTATTTTTGATCACGATTCTTTCTGTCGCGTATCTTTATGTGAAAGACGGAGAATCGATTTTGTATCAAGCGTGGAGTTTGGGATATTCTCTTTCCATCATCACCGCGGTACCGGTTTTGATCTCTTTGGTTCTTTTAGAAAAATTGGCAAAGGCGGAATTGAAACGTTTTCTCACGGAAAGCGGGGCACGATATGAGGTGCTTAAGGATTTTTATCTTCTTATGCTTTCGATCGTTCCGAAAAATTTACTTTCCCTTTTGTTTGGTCTTTTGGCGTCTTCAAGACTTCCTCGTTTTATATTGATTCCGATTTTGAAAGCGTTTGCCAGGGCGTATAAGATCAATTTGGACGAAGCGGAACTGGAAATTCAGGAATACAATTCTCTCAACGCATTCTTTACAAGAGCCTTAAAGGCAGAGGCGAGAATCATCGACTCCGCGGATAATGAAATGGTATCTCCCGTCGACGCCAAGATTACCGGTTACGGAGACATCAATCAGAGAATCATCATCCAGGCAAAGGGTGTGGATTACAATCTCAAGGAACTTTTGGGTGGAGGGGCTTCCAAATATCTGGATGATTTTTCAAACGGGAAATACATCACATTCTATCTTTCCCCTCAGGACTATCATCGAATTCATTCTCCCGCGTATGGGAGAATCTTGGGCTATTACTACGAACCCGGAAAATTATTTCCGGTAAACGAACTCGCAGTATTCGGAATCCGAGGATTGTTTCCAAAAAACGAACGTCTGATCACATATCTTCAAACGGAATATGGCAAGGTCGCGGTCATCAAGGTGGGAGCTTCTAACGTGGGAAGAATCCGAGTCACCTATGACAACAAGATCGTCACCAACACGTTGATCCGAAGCGCAAGAACCGTGGAATACAAGGATGTTTCGATTCTGATCGATAAAGGATCGGAGCTAGGACGTTTTGAAATGGGGTCGACGGTCATTCTTCTCATGGAAAAAGATACGTTTCAGTTTGATTCCCTTCCGATCAATGAGAAGATTACATACGGAACCACCATCGGAAAGTTCGGTGCGAAGAAGTGCAAACTTCCGAAGTGAATCCAACCGATTCAAATCTGTGGGAACTCAACCAATTCCGGGAAATGTAGGAACTCATACAAAATCGCGGGATTTTGAAGATGTAGGAACTCATACAAAATGACTCAACTCAGTTTAAAAGCAACGACCCCCGATCAGATCGATTTTGACGAGAAAACGTTGAAGATCACCTGGAAGGACGGAGTCATGTCCGTCTTTGATCTCCTCGATCTTCGAAAGCGCTGCCCTTGTGTCGTCTGCAAGGGTGGTCACGGAGGAAAAGTGGGAACTACCACAGGCGGAATTCAATCGATCACCCTGTATTCCGTCAACAAGGTTGGAAGGTATGCGATCAATCCCGTGTGGAGCGACAATCATCTGACCGGAATTTATTCGTATGACGCTTTACGAATGTTGGCGGATGGTCTTGGTGGAGATCTTATACTCTGAAAGAGAGCTTTTTTTTAGAAAAAGGATTGTTTTAACCCAAAAATCCAGTGGAATCCAATTGGGAAGAAAAAAATGAGGTGACAAAAACTCTTTTCTTATGTCCCATTAACCAAAATTCCCGGGAGAGTTCCCAAAATGGGCGAAGGTTCCCTTTCACAGGAAGAAATTGACGCATTATTAGCCGGCGCGAGCGATTCGTTCGATTCGGGTGCGGTCGCTTCTGCATCGACTCAAAAAGAAGTTCCAGGCATGTCGCCCGTGGACAGGGACATTCTATCGGATCTACTTTCTTCCTGTTTTCAGGTCGCCGGGAATACGTTAGGCGCGGTTCTTTCTCGTTCTTCTGCATTCTTAAACCCAAACGCCGAGACAAAAGCTCGGAAAGATATCGAATCCGAACTCAAGTCCGGTTCTTTTCTTTTGTATTCTACTTTATCCGGAAGCGTGAACGGAAGAGTCGTTCTTGCGATGTCCGCCGAAAACGCGGTCAAGATCGCAAACTCCATGATGGGAGGTTTTGATTCCGGAGATCTGGACGAAGCTCAGATGCAGACCTTGAGAGATTCTTTGACTCCAGTCATGGGGGCTTTGATTTCTCAGATCAGTACAAAAACAGGAGGAGGGGTCAACGGATCTCCCTCCGAAACCAGAAACGTAACTTCGCCTGCAGCACTTGTTTTACCGGACGGAGAAAGTATCGTTCGCGTATTTTTCAATCTTACGATCGAAAGCATTCCTTCCTTTCGAGTTCAATTCTTACTTTCTCTTTCCACGGCCGCGGATCTTTTGAACTTATACCGTCGTTCCGGAAGTGCCGGCGGAGATATGGGCGGGATGGGAATGGGGGGCATGGGCGGAATGGGAATGTCCTCCGGTTCCATGTCTGTCAAGTCAGTCGCATTCCCGAATTTGGGAACTGCGAGCGGCGCATCGAGCACTCCAAATCTCAATCTTCTCATGGACGTTCAGATGAGCGTCACGGTGGAGTTGGGAAGAACCAAGATGTATATCAAAGACATTCTGGGTTTGGGCGAAGGCTCCATCATCGAGTTGGACAAACTCGCGGGTGAACCCGTAGATCTTTTGGTGAACGGGAAACTGATCGCAAAAGGCGAGGTCGTGGTCATCGACGAAAACTTCGGGGTGCGCGTAACGGATATCGTAAGCCCTACCGATCGGATCAAACCGGAGGCCAAGTGAATTCTCTTGAAACCTTCTGGAAGCTCAGAAAGACAATCTCTTCTGCTTTTCTAATTCTAATCGCATTCAGTTTGTCTTTTGTTTCGCCGTCGGCTCAATCCGAACGAGAGCTCATGGACGAGGCTCTCAAAAAAGAATTAGGTCAACCTCCGGTTTCCAAAGACGAAAAGAAGAATGGAGATTCTCAGAGCAAGGAAAATCCGTCTACGGTCGTAAAACCTTCCGAGAACACGACCGGAACGGAAGTCAATCCGGTTGAGGAAAGATACCGAACCAAAGACGACGGGCCCAGAATCGCGGGGACCCTATTGCGTGTCGTTTTTATATTAGGACTTCTTTGTGTAGGACTTTATTATATTCTAAAATACATCGCAAAAAACCGAGAAGGGCGGCATCCGGTTCGCGGAGAAATGAACGTTCTTTCCAGTCTGATGCTGGCTCCAAACAAACAACTCCAGATCGTGGAAATATCGGGGCAATTGCTCGTGCTCGGGGTTGCGGATAATGCGATCAACTTGATCACTGAAATCGTGGATCCCGAAGTAAAACACAGAATTCTTCAAAAGAAAGAAACCTTCCAACCCCCGGAGGGAGGATTTTTAGTTACGGTTTTGGAGCAGATCAAGGATTTGAATTCGAGAATCTCCGGAAATCAGGAGGGCCCGCCGGGTGATACCGAAGCGGGCGGGGCTGCCAGAGAGGAAAAACGAAAACAGACCCGGAAAAAACTGGATGAACTCAAAGAAAAAACAAGCTCGCTCGAAAGCGGGCTTTTCGATTTGAGATAGGAACAAGGGCAATGCGGACGGGATTTTTTCAGGTGCAAATGAGACATAAAACAATTATAAAGAACATAACTTGGATCCTTTTTCTTGTGATTGGATTGTCCTTGAGTTCTTTTTTCACCTTGGAAGCGCAATCTTCGGGAACGAGAATTCCGATTCCCAATCTGAACATCAACGTGAACGAGGCAAAGAGCCCGAGAGAGACAAGTCTTTCCCTGATGGTTTTGTTTCTTGTGACCATTCTATCTTTGGCTCCAGCGATCGTGATGTCTCTTACCTCGTTTACAAAGATCGTAATCGTTTTGGATTTTGTAAGAAGGGCGCTTTCGATTCAGAATCTTCCGCCGAACCAGGTGATGATGGGCCTGGCTCTTTTTATGACTTTTTTTATCATGGCTCCCACGCTCAACGTCGTGAATGAACGGGCTTTGACCCCGTATCTGGACGGGAAGATCGATACGAACACATTCTTTGAAAAGGGGATGGTTCCGATTCGAGAATTTATGATGAGACAGATCGGAACTTCCGGCGCCAAGGACGTTGCCCTTTTTTTAAAAATCGGAAAAGTGGAAAAGGTAGAATCCTTTGACGATGTGCCATCCTATGTTTTGATTCCCGCTTTTATGTTGAGTGAAATCAAAAAGGCGTTTTGGATCGGGATCATTATCTTCATTCCGTTTATCGTGATCGATCTCGTGGTCGCTTCCGCTCTTCTTTCCATGGGTTTGATGATGCTGCCTCCCGTGATGGTGAGTCTTCCGTTTAAACTGATCCTGTTCGTTTTAGTGGACGGTTGGAACTTGATCGTTTATGAACTCGTGAGGAGTTATAAATGACGGAACTGGACGCGATGACTTTGATTCGGGATGCTCTTTTTATCACCCTGAAAATTTCGTCTCCGATTCTTCTGACCGCGTTGGTGGTCGGTTTGATCATCGGGATTCTGCAAACCACGACTTCCATTCAGGAACCCACGATAGCGTTTGTTCCGAAGCTCGTGGCGATCTTTGTTGTGATCGTGATTTTTTCGTCCTGGATGATTCAAACGATGACCGACTATACCAGAGATTTATTTATGATGATCGAGAAGTTTTAGAATATTATGGAATACTTTATCAATCATTTTCAAGTATTTCTGCTCATCCTTGCGAGGTTGATGGGTCTCTTGTCGGTTGCGCCGATCTTTTCGTATCCTTCAATCAGCGTTCCTCAGAAGATGATTTTTTCGTTTTTGGTTTCGGTAATTTTATTTCCAGTCACCGCGGGTTTTTTACCTCCGATCCCCGGTGACATGGGTCACTACGGATTGGTAGTGATTTCAGAATCATTAATCGGAATGCTTCTTGGTTTTTTAATCAGTTTGATTTTTGCATCCTTCCAGATGGCGGGTGAATTTTTTAACGTTCAGCTTGGGTTCGGTTATGCGGAGATTTTGGATCCGGTCACTCAGACGAGTTTGCCCGTGATCAGTACCTTAAAGAATTTGCTGGGGATGCTTTTATTTTTAACGTTAGGCGCCTATCGAGTGATGTTTGAAAGCCTGGCTTATTCGTTTGAGAAGATTCAGGTGTTGACATTTGTTCCCGAGATTCAGAACGGGATTTATAAGGCTCTGGAAGACGCGGTCGGGGCTATGTTTTTGGTGGCGTTTAAGCTCGCTCTTCCGGTTCTTGGGATCGTTCTCCTCGTGACCGTGTCCGAGGCACTGATGGGGAAGGCCGCACCCCAGTTGAACATCCTGCAATTATCCTTTCCGATCAAGGTTACAATCGGTTTGATCGTGATGATTTTTATCACTCCGTATCTCGTTTCTCAGATGGGGGCGGCATTTGATCTTTCCTTTGATAAGGTAAACCTCATGCTCCAGGGGTGGCCTCAATGAGAAGGAAAGCGGATCAAATCGTCGTAGTTCCTACATCTCCCGTGAAAATTTTGTGCCCCACCCTAATTTTGGGTGGGAAGCTCAGCGCAATGGCTCTCTACGGATCGCATTGCGGGGTGAGGGGGTGGGAGAATTCGGAAGATTCTTCTCTATCACAAAAATGTCTTTCTATCAATCAAAATTCTTCTCACGTGCATTTTGTAGGAACTCCTACCATCAGTGCTAAAAACTTTGTGCCATGTCCTGCGAAGCAATTCGTAGAAAGCGGATTTGCGGGTGATTTTCAAGAATATTCTGTCGTAGTTCCTACGTCCCCCTTGATACAAGTGACACCCCACCCTGATCTTGGGTGGGAAGCTCAGCGCAATGGCTCTCTACGGATCGCATTGCGGGGTGAGGTGGTGGGAGGAATCGAGAGATTTTTCTCTATCACAAAAATATCGTCCTATCAATCAAAATTCTCCTTCCAAAATTTTGTAGGAGCTCCCACATGCTCCTGAGAATTTTTCTTTACATCTTTGATTTCTTCAAAATCGACTTCGGACGATTCTCTTTCCCGAAAGAATCCCTTGTAGTTACGTCTAACGTATCGGATTTCCGAATCGATCTCCAGCTTTTTGCGGCCGAAGACGAGGGAAGAACCGAGCCCGGATCCGAACGAAGAAGAAGAGAAGAACGTGAAAAAGGAAACGTTCCTAAATCACCGGAACTTCCTGCAGCGGTAGTTTTGATCGCGGGGGTGGTGCTAGTTTATCTCATGGGCGAATATTTTTTTATGAGAACATCCGCCATTCTTAGAAAATACATACATGGGGTCGGGCAAAGAACGGATATCAGTTACGAATCCGTAACCGAACTTTTAAAAAACGCATCCACGGATCTGTTTACGTTGCTCTGGCCTCTTTTGGGAATCACGTTAGTCGGTGCTGTTATTGGAAACGTGGCTCAGGTCGGGTTTATGTTTACTCCGCGCGCGTTGAGTTTTAACTTTAGTAGGATTCGACCAAATTTCAAAAAAGTCCTCCCGACGCGTCAAACGCTCTTCAATCTAGGTAAGTCTCTTGCAAAAGTGGGATTGATCGGTTGGGTATCTTATATCATTATCAGCCGGGATTTTTTCCCCATTCTTCTTTCCGGAGAGATGGGGCTTGAACAAGCGGTGGCGCTTGTGATGAGCACATCGTTTAAGATTTTTCTAATCGTCGGAATCATTCTTCTTGCGATCAGCGTTGTGGACTATTTATACCAAAGATACGAATACGAAGAATCTCTAAAGATGACACCTTCTGAAGCTAAACGCGAAGCGAAGGAATCGGACGGAGACAGATCTCTCCAAGCCAGAAGAAGACAACTTGCAAGGGATATGATGAACAAACGCAAGATGCTCGCAAAGGTGCCGGAGGCGGACGTAGTCATAACAAACCCGACTCACTTTGCCGTGGCTCTGGAATATAAACCCGGAATTCATAAGGCTCCGATCGTCATAGCAAAAGGGGTCGACGATTTCGCACTTTTGATCATTCGAATCGCGAGAGAGAACGGAGTCCCCACAGTGGAAGATCGTCTTCAAGCGAGAGGGCTTTATGAAGAAGTGGAACTTGGAGCGGAGGTTCCGCAGCAATTCTATCGTGCGATTGCTACCATTCTCTCCCGTATTGAATCCTTCCGGAGAGCAGTGTAAGGGGAGTTTATGGAAAAGAAGTGGTGGAATCAATCCGACGTAATCTTGGGAGTGGGAGCAGTGGCCATCGTAGCCATGTTGATCATTCCCTTACCCGGATTTATATTAGATATTTTGATTATTTTGAGTTTGGCGATCGGACTCTTGGTTCTTTTGACCTCTCTTTCCGTAAAAGAGCCCGCGGACTTTTCCATCTTTCCGAGTCTTCTGCTCATTACCACGTTGTATCGTTTGGCCTTGAACGTTTCGACCACTCGTCAAATTCTCTCGAAAGGTCCGGCGATGAACTCGCATATCATCGACGCCTTCGGGTCGTTTATCATCGGAAGCGAATCGGGACTTTCCAAGTATGTGGTTGGATTTATCATCTTTATCATCTTAGTTCTCGTTCAGGTTTTGGTGATCACAAAAGGTGCGACTCGGATTTCGGAAGTCGCAGCCCGATTCACCTTGGACGCCTTGCCCGGGAAACAGATGGCGATCGATATGGAACTTTCTTCCGGAAACATCAACGAGGAAGAAGCCAAAAAAAGAAGAAAGAAGATCGAAGCCGAAGTCGACTTTTACGGTTCGATGGATGGAGCAAGTAAGTTCGTCCAAGGGGATGTCCGGGCCGGATTGATCATCACCGCCATCAACTTGTTAGGAGGAGTGATCATCGGAGCCTCGATCCGTGGGGAATCCTTTACACAAGCGATCGAAACCTACGGGAAGTTTACGATCGGGGATGGGCTCGTGTCTCAGATTCCGGCTCTATTGACCACGGTTGCAACCGGTATCATCGTGACCAGGTCCGGATCCGAATCCGATCTCGCGACTCAGTTTAAGAGCCAACTTTTCAGCAATTCCAAGGTCCTCTATGTGGTTTCGGGAAGTTTGGGTTTTTCAGCGTTCATTCCGGGACTTCCGTTTTTTCCGCTTGTGATTCTTTCCGCTGGAATCGCCTACTTGGGATATTCTCTCGAACAAACGGTAAAAGAGCAGCTCGAGTCGATCGAGAAAAAAGAAAAAGAATCAGGTCAAGATCGCAAACCAAAGGATTTTTACGAAGAACTCAGAACCGATCCAATTGAAATCGAAGTCGGTTATCATCTCATTCCGTTAGTCGATGCTTCCCAGGGGGGAGCGCTTTTGGATCAGATCAGCAATCTTCGTAAAAAGTTTGCCCAAGACAACGGCGTTGTCATTCCTCCCGTAAGAATATTGGATAATCTAGATCTCAATCCGGATACGTATTCGATCAAGATCAACGGAACCGAAGTCGGAACTTCCATTGTAAAACCGGATAAACTCATGGCTCTCAATACAAGTCCGGGTACTGCGGAAGGCATCCAAGGTGAGGACTTTTTGGAACCGTCTTTCGGACAAAAAGCAAAATGGATTTCCACCGAAGACAAGTCCGAGGCGGAAGCGAAAGGTTATACGGTCGTCGATGCATCGACCGTCGTGGTCACTCATCTCAAAGAGCTGCTGGCGACTCACGCATCCACGCTCCTCGGACGCGAGGAAGTCAAAAAACTGCTGGATCATTACAAGGCGACGTATCCGACTCTTGTCAGCGAATTGGATGCGGACAAACCAGGAAATCTCGGAATCATTCAACAGGTATTGCAAAATCTTCTCAGAGAAGGACTTGGGATTCGAAACCTTGTTCCGATTTTGGAATCGATCGCAAACAATCTCTCAAAATATCAGAATCCGTATATTCTCACGGAACTTGTGCGTCAGACGGTATCGAGAACCGTAGTCAGGGATTATCTTTCCATGGACGGAAAACTTCGCGTCATCACTTTAGAAAGTAGAATCTTGGACCGCCTCAATAAGTCGATCACTCAGGACAGAATCGAAAACAGAGACGTTTTGTCTCTCGCTCCCGATTTTTACAGAAGGTTGATCGACAGTGTTGCGGAACTTTATCGCAATTTTAGAACCGAAGGAAAGTTTCCCATCTTTGTGGTAAACAGAGAAGTAAGACTTCCGTTCTCCTATCTTCTTGCGAAGGAATTTCCTCCCCGCAACTTTGGGGTTCTCGCTTACGAAGAAATCCATTCTTCCGTGGATTCGGTGATCGAAGCGGAGTTAAAACTTCCCCAGGCTCAAACTGCAACCGCTGGAGTGGGGGAAGAAGTATGAAAAACTTAGAATATTCAATTTCTCTAAAATAAGAGAATCAAGGAGTCAAACATGGAGTTTGCTAAAATTCGCGGTAAAAGTTATCAAGACTGTTTAATGGAAATGAAAATGAAATATGGTCCTGAAGCGACCGTGATTTCACAAACCGTCGTAACCGAAGGCGGGGTAATGGGAACCGGTCTTCTTGCAAAGAAGATGATCGAGATTCAGATCGGAATTCCCGAAAAACAGGCTTCGAGAGAAAAGATAGAACGTAAACTTCAAGACCTGAAGGATCTTCTAAAACAGAAATCCTATTCAGCGCCTTCGGAGAGAAAAAGAAATCTTCAGACCTTAAAACCTCTTTCTCGCACGCTGGAAGAAAAGGAAATTGTAACGGCGGTTGCGGAGGATTCTTGGGACGGAATGGAAGTGACCACCGAGCCCGAAAAAATGGGACTTTCCTTTGAGAAAGAACTTTTTGATCGCAATCTTAGATCTCCGAAAGAGTCTGCTTTGGTTCGCGGGAGAAAGGACTCGCCTCTTACAAGACTTGGAGAAAAGCTTGTGAGAGAGGGAATGAGTCAGGCGTATGTGGAGGAAATTCTCGCCAAAATCGAAGAAAGGCTTTCTCCGATCGATCAAGGGCGAAATCACTCTGTATCCGAAAGGGCAAAAGAGGTTCTTGCCGAAAGAGTGAGTGTGGATTCGGATCTGTTTCGCGGAACCGGGAGAAATCAACGAAAGGTAGTATTTTTAGTCGGTCCGACCGGTTCCGGTAAGACGACAAGTGTCGCAAAACTCGCAGCGAAATACTTTTTGCACATGGGAAGATCCGTTTCCCTATACACTACGGATAATTATAGAATCGCGGCGATCGAACAACTGAAGCGTTACGCGGATACAATGGGAATGCCGTTTTATCCGGTAAAAGACATAAAAAAATTTAAAGAGACCCTGGCTCGGGACGGATCGGAGCTGATCCTGATCGATACGACTGGATACAGCCATCGAAATCTGGAACAGCTCGAAAGAATGAACTCCTATCTTTCCTGCTTTGGAGAAAGGGACGCGGTGGAAAATCTTCTTGTCCTTTCTGCTACTTCTTCTTACCATCATACAAGTACGGTATTGAAAGCTTATGAGTCCCTAAACTATCGGAGAATTCTACTCACCAAATTGGATGAGGCGGATTTTTTAGGTGGTTTTCTGGAACTGGCCGATACATACTCTAAGAGTTTCACATACTTTAGCGTGGGGCAGGAAGTGCCTTTCGATATTCTTCCTGCGGATAAAAATCTATTGGCTGAATCTGTGGTGACTCCGGAGAAAATTGCTGAGCTGAGAGGAGAGGTTTTCACCGTTGCCGGTGGCTGATCTTGGAAGAGCTCTGAAGAGGTAAAGAATGGACCAGGCGACTCATTTACGGAAACTCACCGAAGGAAACACGAGTCTTAAAGTTCTGTCATCCAGAAAACCGACGACGAAAATCATCGCGATCGCGTCCGGAAAAGGAGGGGTGGGAAAGAGCACCATCTCCGTAAATCTTGCGATCTCAATGGCGAGGGCCGGTCAAAAAGTTCTCGTGTTCGACGGGGATCTAGGACTTGCGAACGTCAATGTCATCCTAGGAATCATTCCCAAATACAATCTCTATCACGTGGTCAAAGGTCATAAGAGTTTAAAGGACATCATCATTCAAACCCCGGAAGGGGTGGACATCATCGCGGGAGCTTCCGGATATTCTCAACTTGCGAATCTGAACGATGCTCAAAGAAACAATCTCATCAAAGGTTTTTCAGAATTAGACAATTACGATATTATGATCATTGATACCGGAGCCGGAATCAGTTCGAACGTGATCGGTTTGACCCTTCCCGCCGACGACGTAATTGTAGTCACAACTCCCGAACCGACGGCGATTACGGATTCGTACGGACTGATCAAGGCCATCGTGTCTCAGAGCAGGGACAAGAATCTAAAAATGGTCGTCAATCGAGTGCGCAGCGCCATCGAAGGAAAGAAAGTGGCGGATCGTGTCATCGATATCAGCGGTCAGTTTTTGGAAGTAAAGGTCGAAAACCTCGGATTTATATTTCAGGACGAAGAAGTGGAAAAAAGTATTCGGGAACAAAAGCCGTATATCATCCATTCTCCGAAAAGTAAGGCAGCAGCTTGCCTCAATCGAATTACATATTCGCTTTTAAATCAGGAAATGGAGCCTCTGGACGAAGCCGGAATCAGTGGGTTCTTCAAAAAGTTTTTTAACTTTATGGATGTCCGGGAAAAAGAGCTCGAGAAGGGCGACGAAGACTAATCCTTGAATCTTCAGGTTCTTTTTATCGGTGTATTTGCGGTGATCGCGATGATCGTAAGTCCGATTTGCGGATTTCTCGCGGGCAATCAGTTTGGTCATATCGTTTTGGTTTCCATTTTATCCACGATCGCATTTTCGGTTTTCGGTTTTGGGGTTCACGCGGTTCTTGAAATGAAGGTTCCTGAATTTTTGGACTTTCTTTCCAATCTTGGCGGGGAATTCGTTGCGTCCGGTTCTTCATCCGAAGACGGTGCGATGGCGATGCGAGACTATAGCAACCAAGGAGGGGATTCCGATTTTGGATCCACTTCCGGCGATAGCGCTTCCAGCACGGAAGTTTTTGCTTCCGCGACTCCGAGACGTCAGAAAAGCGGAAACTTCGGAGATCATATCATGGTCGAAAATATTGCGATCAAAAACGAACCGAAGCTGATGGCGGAAGCGATCAGAACGATGATGGCGCGGGATGATATGGGCGAGAAGTGATTCTTTTTCTCTTAAATTTCTCTTTCATACACACAGAATTCTAATGAGACAAAAAACTGCTTGATTTCCCTGTTTTTGCCTCAAAAAATGCTATTGCAATTTTCTGAGAAGCTCGACACTTTAGAATGAAGGTCAAGGTTTTTCCAGATCCGAGCTTATGTCCAAAAAGTATGATAAATATAACCAGCAGGATGAGACGGAACTATGGAAATCCTATCGGGATACCAAAGATCAGGACATCCGAGCGTATCTCGTGGAGAAATATTCTCCGTTAGTCAAACACGTCGCGGGTAGAATCGCGATCGGAATGCCTCAAAATGTGGAATTTGACGATCTTGTATCCTACGGAGTTTTCGGACTTTTGGATGCGATCGAAAAGTTCGATCCGGATAGGCTGATTAAATTCAAAACGTATGCAATGACTCGGATTCGAGGAAGTATCTTTGACGAACTTCGCTCGATCGATTGGATTCCGAGATCCATCCGTCAAAAAGCAAAACAACTCGAACAGATCATTGGAATGCTGGAAAACAAAGAAGGCCAGCAAGTGGACGACGAGGCCATCGCGAAAGAATTGGGAATTTCCATGGAAGAATACAATTCCCTTCTTACAAAGATCAGCGGCACTTCTCTTGTTTCCTTAAACGATATCTGGTTTTTAGGCGATGAAAACGACGAGGTTTCTTTTATGGAAACCTTGGAATCTCCGATGAACATGAATCCGGATACGATCATAGAAAAGGAAGAGATCAAGAATGTGATCGTCGAAGCGATCAAAACTCTTCCGGAAAAAGAAAAAAAAGTAATCGTATTATATTATTATGAAGATCTAACGTTAAAGGAAATCGGAGAGGTTTTGGAAGTAACAGAATCTAGAATCTCCCAACTCCATACCAGAGCCGTTTCCAGACTTAGAAGCAAACTGGGTAAAGTTAAGTCCGTCATTTCACGTAAGTAATTTTTTTATTTACCAGGACACAATATGGGTTCCCTGAAACCGTTCTTAGAAGACCAATCCCGCGAACTGGACAGGATCCAGAAAGAACAGGTCGAGGTTTACGGGGATACCCTCGAAAATTCTCTCAGACTCGCCGCCAAACACCTCAAAAAACAAATCCATGAATTGGATTATGTAGTTATCAAACGGGGAAAGAAAAAATTGTTCGGTCACGAGCCCTGGCATATCCGGGTTTCGATTCTTCCTGAGGATAACTTTCTGGATGAACTCACGGAACTGGATCAAAAACTTACGGGCGGTTCCGGAAAACTTGTCTCCAAGGATCTCAAAGAATTCATTCAACCCAAGGATAAGGACGGACGATCACTTGTCCAGATTTTCAGAAACGGGGTGTATCTTACCGTATTTCCTCCGTTAGGCGATGGGCGCTCGGTGGAGTTTGAAGAGGTTTCTAAAAAACTTTCTCTCAGAGGAGTTTCTGCGGACGATGAAAAACTCGTTCGTAAGGTCGTTAAGGATTCGAAGGCGGAACCGATCCTGATTTCGGAACAAAAACCGAGATCGGGAATGGAAGCTAAGTTGATCCTGGATATCTCTCCGGATAAGATGAAAGCAAAGGTCAATATTCTTCCACCAAGACCGGGTGGAAGGGATCTGGACGTAAAGGACGTAGTCAATCATCTCAAAAATGCAGGCGTCAAATACGGCTTTAAAGAGGAAGAGATCCAAAAGAGATTAGAGGAAGAATTTTTCAATCAACCCTTCTTAGCCGCGGAAGGCGATTATCCGATCAATGGAAAAAACGCACAGATCATCTATCACGTTCGCACTTCCAAAAACGTTTCTTTCCGAGAAGACGAAACCGGAAGAGTCGACTTTAAGGATTTGGATCTGATCGAAAACGTAGTCGTTGGTCAGATCCTTGCGGAAAAAATTCCCGCGGAAAAAGGAAAATACGGAAGAACTCTTTTTAACGAACTTCTTCCTGCAAAGGATGGAATCGATACCGATCTGAAACAGGGCAAAGGAACCATTCTTTCCGAGGACAGAAGCAAACTTACCGCGGAAGTAAACGGTCAGGTCTTGTTTATGACGGGTAGACTATCCGTTGAAACCGTTTACAGGGTCAATGGAGACGTCGGGATCAAAACGGGTAATGTTACGTTTCTCGGTTCGATCGTGATTACGGGTAACGTGGAAGACAACTATTCCGTTAAGGCGGCGGGAAATATCGAAATCTACGGAACGGTTCAAAAGGCGAGAGTGGAGGCGGACGGAGACATTATCATTCGTCAAGGGATTTCCGGACGTGAGGAAGCTCATATCGAATCCACGGGCGGGAATGTGATCGCCAAGTTTATCCAGAGTGCAACAGTAATCACGGAAAAGGACGTCCTTGTGCAGGAAGGAATTCTTCATTCTTTTGTAAGTGCGGGCGGAAAGATTCTTTGTAACGGCAAAAGGGGGCAGATCGTGGGTGGAACCGTTCGGGCTTCCGAATTGATTGGGGCGCGAAGTATCGGATCTCCAGCCAACCCTGCGACCGAGCTCGTTGTGGGAATCGATCCCAAGGTTCTCAAGCAGATCGCGGATTACGAAGCGAAGATGCACGAGAGCCAGTCCAAACACGAACAGGTTTTTAAAAGTCTCAAGACTCTTCAAGCGAGGAAAGAATCCGATCCGGCTTCCTTTACCGAAGATCATCAGAATCAGCTTGTTAAAATGCAGAAGGCGGTCGAAAAGTTGGATTCTCGGATCCGGGAATTCGAGGCCGAGATCACCAATCTCAAAAGTTATATGGAGGAAAAATCCTCTCACGGTAAGATCAGTATCGAGAAGGTTCTTTATGGCGGTGTGACAATGAAGATCCGAAATTCGGATTTCAAGACCAGGAACGAAATCAAAAACAAAACCTTTGTCGAAGAGAACGGAATGATTCGTCAAATCGCGTATGAGGATCCGGATCCGGATAGTAAAAAAGACTGGAGAAAAAAACGAAATCGTGGTAATTAAACCATAGGATGAGACTGAACGACACTCTTCTTGGCTATGGACAGGCTCCGGATATGATCCGGAAGCAACAGGTGGAAAATCCGTTCACCATGCCTCATGTGATCTCCGAAACGGCTCGGATGGTCAAAGAATACAACGATACCAGAAAATACGCGGTAGAATTGTATACCGACGTATTTTATCTTTCACCGGAATCCAGAGATAAATTAGCGGACGTTCGCAATCAAAAGATCGACCAAATCAGAGACAAACTCAAAACATACAAACCTGCATCCAGCGGTCCGACCGAATTGGTGACTTATTCCGCCGGTGGTAAAAAGGCGTCTAACGCGCCGGCCAACCGAGGCCAAATCGAATTCTTTGCTTAATCGTTTTTCCGAGGGAATGTTGTTGGAGACGGAACCGGGAGAAAAGAGATGGAATTATTTGCAGTATTAGCTATCAATGCCGTGATTTCGGTGGTTTTATATTATACGATTACTTCTAAAGTAACGGAGAGAATCCGTACACATATGTTGAAGAAGATCAACGAGGAAATCAGAGAGTTCGTAGACGAACTAGAGACGGAATCTATGAGACAGGTGGATCTGATCGGTTCTCGAATACTTACTTTCAAGGAAATGACTTCGAAGGTCGAAGAGTTGGTAAGAAGAATCGAACAAGCCACCACTCCGGAAATTCTGGATCAAATTCAGGTTTCATTGTCGCCTTCTAAAAAAACGAATCTGGTTTCCTCCGCGATCTCTGCTGAGGAAGAAAACGTCGATTTTGGAAGACGTGCTTTGAGTTCGAAGATACCGGGAACGATTCAACAAGGAATCGGATATATCTATAAAGAAAATCTGGAACTCAATCGAGAAGACGAGGAATTGGGAGCTACCGCTTCGCAAAAACCGATTGAAAGAAATTTAGAATCTTCTAAACCTTTCTCTCGACCTTCGGTCGTTAAAAAAGAAATTTCTGCGACTTCAAAACAAACGGATTCCGCTATTCCCGGTTCTACTTCCAACTTGGTGTTGGAGACGATCGGAAAGGGAGTTCGGAAATTTTTCGGAATTCAGGAAATCAAAACGATTACGGAGGAGAAACATTCTCCGGTAAACGATTTCTTTCCGGGGATTCGGAATTCTACTTTGGATATTTCCTTGGATGAGGATCCGTTTGCTCCGGTTCCAGATTCCGAGTCCGCTGTAAATAGAACTCCTTCTTTTAAGGACAATCTGAAACCCAAGGAAGCGGATTTTGGCAGAATTCTCCAAGAGAATGTGATCGGCTATAAACCACCAAGACCCGATTCTGCAAAAATTTCCGCCGAAGCGGCGCTTCTCGAGATCGGAGAAGACTCCACAAAAATCGAGAAAGTTGTTTTCCTTTTAAAAAGAAAATATTCTCATGAGGAAATTTCAGAAGTTTTAGACCTTGCTCTCGGCGAGGTGGATATCATAGAAAGATTTAGGTTGGACAGAAATAGGAGGTTCTGATGTCCCAGTTTAGTGTACTGAACGTAGGATTCGGGAATATCGTTCTAGTTTCAAAAGTGGTGAGTATCATTCATTCGGATTCCGCGTCCGCAAAAAGAATCCGAAACGAGGCGAAGAGCAACAACAGTCTCATCGATGCCACTCAGGGAAAAAAGACTCGTTCGATTATCGTTACGGACAGCAATCATCTGATTCTTTCCAATCTCAGGGTGGAATCTCTTACCAGAAGAATCGAGTCGAGTGACAATTCGATTGCATCGGAAGAGGAAGAGCTCGACTGAATTCTCCCAAACTTTTTGTTCTCTCCTCCGTTGCTGGAGGAGGGAAGTCCACTCTCATTCAAAAACTCAGACAAAAACATCCCGAGATTCTGTTTTCGATTTCCTGCACTACCAGGGATCCTCGTCCCGGAGATCAGGAAGGGGTTACGTATTATTTTCTTACCAAAGAAGAATTTGAAAAAGGCATCGAGGAATCCGCGTTTCTGGAATGGGCTTTGGTTCATGATCGATACTACGGAACTCCTTTAAAATTTATCGAAGAGGCGTTTCGAAACGGTTCTTCCGTGATCATGGATATCGACGTTCAGGGGGCAAAGATCATCCAGGAAAAAATGCCCGATCGGATTGTGACGATCTTTATTCTTCCACCCAATGAAAAGGAATGGGAACGACGACTTCGCGGAAGGGGTACGGATTCGGAGGAATCCATTTTAAAACGGATCAAAAATGGAAAAACGGAACTCGCACGTCAGGATGAGTTCGACTTTAAGATCGTAAACGACGATTTGGAAAAATCGCTTTTGGAATTGGAAAAAATCGTATTCTCCGGTGGTAAATCATAATATTCAATTATTATGATGTGTTATGAATTTTTATGGTCTTAAATTGAGAACGATCCAATTTTCCAGACAACGACGATGTTAAATTCGTCAAATTATGGAAATTCTGCTACGATGTGAATCAGATATTTAGCTAATATAGAATTTTTTGATTTTTGAATGATGGATCTATCTATTAAAATAATTGCCGGAGTCATAGCCGGGGTTCTTATGAGTATCGCATCTGAAATTATACTCGGATATTGGATTAGGAAATTATTTGTTTCCGATCAAACCAATGATTCCGAGTCTACAAAAAATGTTTTTGGATTGCCGGGAAGTTTTATTGTAACCGGATATATGTTGACAATTCTTTTCTCTCTATTATCGATCGGTTTTCATATTTTGGCTTCTTCCGAAAACGAAAACTTTTTTTACTATGTGTCGATCATTTTCGCCCTATTGAGTTTGTTGGGAATTTACACGGTTCTTTATTCGAAATTTTATACGTTGTATACGGATCAAATCGGTTTGACAGAGAGGATTTTCTTTTCAAAAACGAAAAAGATTGCATGGCGTGATATAAAATTAGTCAAATTCAATCGTTTTTCAGCCAACTTTGTATTCATCGGATATCCTTATCCAAAAATAAAGGTAAGTTTCGGAATAAAAAATTTTAATGTCTTTTTAAATATTTTCACGGATAAGTTGAAGCCTGATATTTACGAAAAAGCGATCGAAGATTTTCGTAAATATCAGAAAAATCTTTCTTTATAAAAACGTTATATAGCTTGATTTCAAAATTTCAATTTTGAAACCTGAGAAATCGATTTCATAAAACCGAATTTGGAAAGAAAATACGAAATTTTTGTTTGAAATATTTTAAACAAAACAGTGACCGAATTCGTTTGCTATCTTGTGTTCCCTATCGAAGAGTTTCCAAGTATTTGCCAAGGTTGTTTATATGCTGCTTGCCGCCTTCGATCGCGCCATATTTTTGGTTGACCCTTTCCAATTCTTCTTTACTCGGAAAAATCTGCTCCATTGTTAGTTTTGCGCCTTCGCCGATCTTTTCAAAAATGATCTTTGATTGAAAATCGACATCCTTAGTGCCCTCACCGTCACCAAGATGTTTATAGAAAATGTAATGCGGCTTCCGGATGTCGATAAATTGAATTCTATTTTTATAGTCGTGTCCATCAGGACCGTGCATGATGAAATCCCATATCCCGCCGTTGGAAAAATCCAAACTTAGAATCGTCAGTGTAAAGCCGTCCGGTCCCCACCACTCGGAAAGATGTTCGGAAGAGGACCATGCCTCAAAGAGAAGATCGATTGATACATCAAAGTATCTTTTATAAATGACCTTGTTGGCTTCGATTGTTGTTTCAGCGTTATTTTCTATCACTGGATCTCTCCTTTTTGATTTTTAGCAAATATTTTTCCAGATTGTCCAGGCGTTTGTTCCATAGATTTTTAATATCCGATAGCCAATGCTCCATTTCATGGATGCCAGAGTCGTTGAGTCCGTAGATCCGTTTTTGGGCCACTTTTTTCATATGGAGAACTTTCGACTCTTTTAAGACTTTCAAGTGCTGTGAAATGGCCGGCGGGCTTATCTTGAAATTTTGGCTTATTTCCGTTGAGGTAAGTTCGCCATTTTTGGCTATCAATCTCACAATTTCTCTTCTTGTATCGTCTGCCAAAGCGGCAAAAGCATTCATAAGATTATATTTAAGTCAATACTTAAATATAATCTTTAAAGACGACTCTATAAAATGTATGAGTATGCCCGAGAAAGACTTCGGTAGAAGAGCGCTTCTTTTGGTCGCACGATTGACTGAAAAACAAGAGACAGTTTGTCTCTTGTGCGACCAGGAACGTCAATGGTGTTAAGAAAGTATGCAGAGTTCGACAAGGTTGAATCAGAAAGTAGAACACATGGTTTGAAGTCGGAAAGTAAAAAAGCAGCACAGTGTCTCGTATATAAATCGGTTGCACACAGAGAGCAAATACCGTAAATAGGTATGGCTAAAGACATGAATACCGTACGTAACCGATTCCAAGAAATCGGTTGTAAGTTAGGATAACGCAATATGACAAAAAGAAATAAAATTATCTATTGGATTTCCACTCTCTGGCTTGCGTTGGGGATGCTATCGACCGGGATTGTCCAGCTACTTAGGGTAAAAGAGGATATCGATTTTATACTGCGCTTAGGATACCCTGTTTATTTTTTAACGATACTGGGAATTTGGAAAATTTTGGGAGTCATAGCGGTGCTAGTTCCAAAATATCCTTTGGTAAAGGAATGGGCTTACGCAGGTTTTTTCTTTGCTATGACGGGAGCGTTGTTTTCGCATATCGCCTCGGGTAGTTCCATGAGCGAAATGTTTCCGTCGTTGCTGCTTCTTGTCTTGACTACCGTGTCGTGGTATTTCAGACCTGCGGATAGAAAGACTGTTTCGCAGAATTGATAGACGAATGGAGGATCCCTTCGGGCAAGAGAGGATGAAACGGTGAGTTTTCGGATCTTGATTTGTGAAATTTTGAAATCGATTGAGGCGATGAAACGTTGAATGTATATTCAATGAAATTAATGTATGAATAAGAATACTAAAAGTAAAAAGACGTTGTCACCCGAGCAGATTGACGCGCTTTTTGATGTGTTAAAAGCCCGTTTTGAAAAAAATAAGAACCGTCATAAGGGTTTGGAATGGGATAAAATACAAACAAAGCTGAAAACAAATCCTGAAAAACTCTGGTCACTCCATAAAATGGAAGAAACCGGTGGTGAACCGGATGTTGTCGGTTATGATAAAAAGACGGGCGAATATATTTTTTACGATTGTTCGGCGGAAAGCCCTAAAGGTCGTAGAAGTATCTGTTATGACCGTGAAGCTTTGGACTCGAGAAAAGAACATAAACCAAAAGATAGCGCGATTGACATGGCCGCAGGAATGGGCATTGAACTTTTAACAGAAGAACAATATCGAGAATTACAGAAACTCGGAAGTTTCGATACGAAAACATCAAGCTGGGTAAAAACACCCTCTGAGATTAGAAAGCTTGGCGGAGCTATCTTTTGCGATTTCCGGTATGGCAATGTATTCGTCTATCATAATGGTGCGGATTCTTATTATGCGGTGAGAGGGTTTCGCGGCTCGTTAAGAATCTAGTGTACAGTAACAGTATTCACCTGACAGTTTCTCTGAAAGAAATTGACTTATCTTTAGAAATTGGCTTTTTGTTTTCCTTAGTTTTGATTCCTTCGACGAAGACTTGGAAACCCCTGGGATCGAATCCATTTTGTGTGATCGACAATCTGAAATCAAATGTAGATTTCGGATCCAGTCATTTTGTTTTCCATTTCGGACGTTCCGGGCAGGAATATAAAATTCAATAGATCCTGATTGTCGGTAATCTCGAATTCGAGATTTAAATTTCGACTCTTCCATTCAAAAGTGAAAATTTGTTTTTTACTTCCGATAACAGCAGATCCAGAACGGATCAAAAAAGAAGAGAATGAATCTGAAAAAGACAAAAAGTGATCGGTTCCAGTAAAGAATTAAAAATTCATTCAGATGAAAAGAATCCGGATATTCATCTAAATGAATTGTCACAGTTTTTACTTTTCATTTTAAAATGAGATCTTAAATCACATTCAATTCGCATGACAAAATGAAAACGGATATATTGCAGAAATGAAATGTATAATTTAAGTTCCTATTGGACTTTTTGAAAAAATCAAAAATGGATCAATCCGTTTCGAGAAGTGAATCTTTTTTAAAAAAACGTTCACCGATCTCTATCTGCAATCCGGAGTTTCTACCAGGATAAAAGGCATCGTGGTCGGAGCTCCGTTCGCCTTCAACTCCCGATCTTTGAGATAAAACCCGCAGACGGAAACATAACTTCCGACTTGAACGTTCGAGATCAGGGAAGACGCGTCCGAATCCAAGGCGACCGGTTTTCCGGAAAAATAAACCACGAAACGAATCGAATTTCCTTTGTATAAAACTTCAGAAACCGTTCCGGAAATCTGAATCGTTTTTCCAAAAGCACCGGAAGGATTCGCGACAAGTTCGTAACCGCTCACCTTGGAAGGAGGGTTCGTTTTCTTCTTCGCTGCGATCGATGCACTCATCACCAAAAAAAGGATCGAAAATAAAATTGCTTTGTTTTTAAGATTCATCGTTTCTCCGAATTAAGGGTTTGTTTCCACAGCGTCATCCGGGATATCGGGAGTTTTGATTCCACCGGATCTGCTCAGCCATTTGTTTGTGATCATGGCTCTTCTGTCTGCTGGAAAGAGGGTAAGAAGATACGTTGTAATGGTTGGTCTTCCGTCGTCTTCGGCGTCCTTATCCATCTGAATAAAAACGTCGATGATATCACCGTCCGGCCAATTGAGTAGCATTCCGACGGCGGAGTCAGGAGGCATGTTCGCTACTTTATCGGCGAGAACCTTGACAAGTTTTTGACGGCTGTTCTTTTCAGCATCCGAGGATTTCATTTCTTTTTCTTTAGTCAGAAGTCCTTTGCGCATTTCTTCCAGCTTTTCCATTTCCGCTTCGAGTCTTCCCTTTTCATTGAGAAGTTCGTTCTTCCGTTTTTCCAGTTCATCCAATTCTTCAGCGAATCGTTCCTGAGCCTTTGTAAATTCCAGCTTTTGAAGTTCCGTCGGGGATTCGCTGTCTTGGTTTACAAGAGCGGGTTCTTTCCGAAGAAACGGGAAGATTTCGGACGCATTGATGATTTGAAAGTAATCAAAGACAAAAAAGCCGATTCCCAATAAAAACAGGATCAGGAAAACGAGATAGATTGCCCTTGCTTTGTCGCTTAACGATGCCATATTAAACCTTTAGGTCGATCCGATTTCTACTGATCTTATCTTCCAATTGTTCCGCCTTTTCTTGAAAATCGGTAATTTTTCTCTGGAGACTGAGCAGAGAATCCGGCCCAGGAGAAGAATTTCCCGAGGTTATATTGAGAATCCTTTGAAAGAGGGATTCACTTTTTGAATCGGTCGTAGAGTTTTTTAAGTTCAGAGGCTCCTGAATTGTCGTGTGCGGTTTCAGAGCCTGGTCCCGTATCGTATGTAAAGACTCTCGGAGCCGGTTGAGATTCAGTGGATTCATGAATTTCTCTCCATTGGATAGATTTTAGCTGATTATAGTGTTCTTCAAGTTCGAACTTTTCTTTTTTAAAGTATAACTTTCTGTATTGTTTGTATTGATTCTCTTTGAGAATCTCCAGGATCTTGCGGTCTTTTTGGGCGAGGATCAATTCCGCGCGTTTGGAGTCCAGCTCCGGTTTTTTGTTCTCTATATCCGATTCTAAATTTTCGTTTTGAGTGATCAGAGATCGAATGTATCCTTGATGGAGTTGATAGTCTCTCAAAGAAGCTCCGCGAAGGGAATCGGACTTGTCTGTGAGATGATCGATTTGTTTTTCGTTCTCTTGGATGGAGTTTCGAATCTGGTTGATTTCACCCGCGATCAAAGAGAATGACTTTAGTTTTTCGTCTTCTTTCTTTTTCCGAAGATTCAAAACCGGTTCCAAGTTAAATTGAAATCGTTTCAAAGATTAAAATTCCTCTTCTTCCTCTTCGTCGTCCAAGACTTCTTTGAGTCCTTTGAGAGCCTGAGCATAAGAACTTCTTTCCTGAATCTTTTGTTTCAGGAATTTATCGATCTTATCTTTTTTCCGAATCGCCAAATCCACTCTCGCGTCCGAACCGGAAACATACGCATTCAGACGGATCAATTCTTCCGCGGAATTGTAAACACTGATGAGTTCGCGAATCATTCCGGCTCTCATGTTCTGATCCTCGGGGGCGATTCTTGCCATCACCCGAGAAAGAGAAGCGGGAACGTCTACAGCAGGATAATGATTTCGTTCCGCGAGTTTGCGGCTGAGAATGATATGACCGTCGATATAACCTCGAACCGCATCCGCGATCGGATCTTCCATTTCATCTGCTTCCGTAAGAACCGTATAAAAACCGGTGATCGTTCCTCCTGACTTGGAGGTCCCGGAGCGTTCCACAAGTTTGGCCAGCTTGGAGAATACGGAGGAGCTGAATCCCCTCGTAATCGGAGGTTCGTGATTGGAAGCCGAGATTTCCCGGTTCGCCTGAGCAAAACGAGTCAAAGAATCCATCATAAGATTTACATGTTTGCCCTGATCTCGAAAGTATTCCGCGATCGAGGTGGCGAGTAGGGCGCAGTTGACCTGTTCCATTTTGGGAGAATCGGAGGTCGCCGCAAGAACGATGGACTTCTGAAGACCTTCTTTACCGAGATCGAGTTCGATGAATTCGTTTACTTCCCGTCCCCTTTCACCCACAAGAGCGATTACGTTCACATCCGCGTCGGTATAACGAGCGATCATTCCTAACAGACTGGATTTACCAACGCCCGAGCCCGAGAAGATTCCCACGCGTTGTCCTCGTCCGATCGTAAGAATTCCGTCGATTGCACGAACACCCGTCATCAGAATGTCTCGAATGATCGGACGATCGAGAGGATTGGGGACATCATTGTCCGGAGGACGTTCCTCCTTGGTGATGATATGACCTTTTTTGTCGATCGGTCTTCCGACCCCGTTTAAAACCCTGCCTAAGAGTTCTTTTCCGACGGGAATTGAAAGTTTACGACCGGAGGAAAATACAAATGCTTCTGGGTAGATTCCTTCTACCGGGCCCAGGGGCATGAGAGTATAAACGTGGCCTTCAAAGCCGACGATCTCACACTGAAGATAGCCTTCTTTTCCGCTCTTTTGGACGTCCATAAGTTCTCCGATTTTGGAATCGGGCGGACCTTCCGAATAGATGACGTTTCCGGAAACTCGGACGACCTTCCCGGATTTACGGATCGTTTCGATCCGATCCATAATCAGGAAGTATTTGGACATCACGTCCACTTTCTCGTGAAATTTCTTTTCTATCATAAGAATTCCGGATTCATCCCTAGGTATCCAGGATTTGGTGGAAAGTCAAGTATCTATGCGAAAATAAAAGAATTATGTCGCTTAAGAAAGAGAGGTTGAAGGAGTTCCTACTCCGATTCTTCTGTACACGTAGACTTTTGTGGGAACTCCCACAAAAACTTTGTTCACGATTTGTTCTGCATGAACTTTGCTGTTTAACAAACGAGCTGCAGGAACTACTACCTTTCTGAAAGAAGAGCGTAAGAGTTCCCACAAAAAGAAAAGATCTCCCGGTTTTCCCGGGAGATCGATAAGAAGGGAGAAGAATGTCTTGATTCAAAGATAAATTCGAAAACAAGGAATTGGAAGGATCTGTATCTTCCCGGGAAAAGATTTTTTCGTTTTTAGATCGGCTCCGCATTCCGAATCGCTTCCTCGATTTCCTTCAACTGAGTGGAAATTCTTGCGTCGATCGCACCGACATCCGTCTCTATGATCACGCCGCCGCGATCCACACGAGAGTCTTCGTAGATATTTACCTTGCGAAGAGATTCCATAAGTTTGATAAGTTCGTCTTTGTGGGCTGTTGTAAGTTCGAGATCCGCGAAGTTGACGCGGATATCCACGCGATCTCTATCCTTGATTCTTTTTAACGCTTCTCTAATATTGTTGAGAACGATTTCCTTTCTTTCGATGATCTCGTCTTTGATTACCTTACGCGCGATGATGAGAATCATTTCCACCATCTGTTTCTCGGAAGCTTGGATGATTTCCTCGCGAATATCGATCGCCTTACCGACGATGGTTCCCAAACGGTCGATGAGTCGTCTCACCTCTCCCTGACCTTTTTTGAAACCGACTTCGCGCCCCGCGTCATATCCTTTGAGATAGGCTTCGTGTTCGATCTCCGCGACCTTCATTTCGGCCTCTTTGATCATTCTCTCGACTTCCATCTTGGCGCGGTCGAGAATTTGTTCCGCTTTTGCCTTGCCGGTATCTTCTTCTAATTTAACTTTTTCTTTGGAATCCTGGATCATTTGGAAGGCTTTTTTTCTACCTTCTTCCTCGATCTCTTCGGATTTTTTTCTCGCTTCTTCGAGAAGTTTACGAACCTGCTCCTCGTTTTCTTCGCGATAACGGCTGAGCTCCGCTTCGATCTCTTCGATCGAGGGTCCTTGGTACTGCTCGATGATATTCCCTTCTTGGTCTACCTCGAACTCTTCCGCGTCCTCGTCTCTGTGAAATTTTTTATATTTATCAGGAATTGCTAATTCTACCTGATCTTTGATGTCCGCGATTTGTATGGGTTTAAAGACGAGTTTAGCCATCGATTAAGGTGCTCTCCAAAATTTGATACTTCCTTCTTCGATCTCTTCCCGGAGCCTTTCCAGAATTCCGTTCTGAGCGGTTTCCATTTCCGCGAGACTGATCGGTCCCATCGAATCCGATTCCAATCTGACGGAAGCGCTCAGTGCGGGTTCTAATTTTTCAAGAATCCGAATCTGAATTTCCGTCTCTGTGCCTTTTAAAGCACAGGCGAGAACGATCGGGTGGAAGGAGGAAAAGAATCGGTTGAGCGGTTCTCTTTCCAAGAATAACAGATCTTCCATCCGAAAGAAGTGTTCAATTATATTTTCGGCAAATCCGGGCCGCTTCTCGCGGATTCGATCAAAGATTTTTTGAGAATCTCCGGGCTGCAATCTACCCAAAAGGTCCGCGGCCTTCTTTCCTTTTTGATTCCGGATCGGAAGCGTCTTTTCCTCAAGAGCAATCGCTTCCAGTTTGAACTTGAGAAAACGCTCCAGACGGTTTTTTTCGTACTCGCTGGAAAGGTCCAAATCGTGGATCTGGATCAAAATTTCCTCTTTTCTTGCTTCCGGAAAATCGTTGAGAACTGCAGCGGCCGCATCCGGATTTCCAAAACAAAGGACCAGGGCGATTAGATCCGAATTCTCACCGGAAACGATTCTGGAAATTTCTTCCGCGCTTTTTTGTTTCAGTTCCTGAAGAAGATCCCTTTCCTCTTTTTCCTCACGCAAAAGAGCTTCGAGTTCTCGGATTAGGTTGAGACTTTCCGGATCGATATTCTCTTCTCTTTGGATCTTGGAAAGGGACCCGAGAAAAGAAGAAAGAATTTCTCTTTCTTCTTTGGAATCGGGTTTACCCGTTTTGTGAAACGTCTCCAGAAGTTTTCCTGTCGTTTCCGGACCCAGGTGGCGATAGACTTCAGGGGGGAGGTGCTCTCCCAAAATCCGAAGAAGGCTACCGGCCCTGTTTTGTCTGGAAGACAGGGAATTCATCAGCTTGCTTCCTCTTCAGAGAGCCAAGTGCGGAGAAGTTGTGCGACTTCTTCCGGTTTCTCTCTTGCGAGGTTGATCGCGTTTTCGAGAAGTTCTCTTCTGTATTTTTCGTCCAGAGAAAGTTCTACTTCGGCTCCGCCTTCGTCCATCACTCGGAGCGCGGCTTCTCTCATCATCTGTTGTTGGGCTGCGAGTTCTTCTTCTCTGAGTCTTCTTCTTGCGATTTCTTTTTTGACCGCTCTATAGACCAGTATGCTTACGATCAAAAGGAGAATGATAATCAAGGACGCGATGATCATTTGACGAACCGCCTTTTGTTTGCGGAGCTCTTCGTCTTCCGCGGCAAATTGAGCCGATCTATCTTTGGGAACTGTGATCACGGAGATTTGATCGCCTCTCGCTTTATCGAGTCCGACCGCAGCCTCTAAATTTTTTCGGATCTGTCTGAGTTCGTCGTCGGATACGGGAATGTATTTTCTTTCGTAGCCCGTCCCGTCCTCTCTCTCTTTCTTTTCCCACATGCCGTCGATGACGACTGAAAGATTGATCTTGTCGATCTTCCAAGGTTGTTTTTGAACTTCGGAAACTCTTCTGTTGAATTCGTAGTTATTGATGTTTTCGGATTTACTATATTCGGATTTTTGATAGTCCGTGTCCTTGTATCCGGGAGGAATGTTTGGCTCGGTTCCCGCCGGTCCGTCCGGAGTAAATCCTCTCCCTTTAAAGTCCTCTTTGGTTTCCTTGGAAGAAACTTTCAAAGAATAGCCGTCTACGAGTTTTAACTCGGAGTAAGGAGTGTTCGGGTTATCCGGAATCGCCACAACGGGAGAAACCGAGTTATCTTTGTAAGATTCCTTATCCCAATTTAAATTATATTCAAAACGTGTGATATCGATCCTTTCTTCGCCGCCGAGCAACCAGCGAAGTGTGTTTCTCATATCGATCAATCTTTGAATTCTTTGTTCTTCACCGATTCTCAGTTTTTCCTGGACGATTCTGAGTTCGAGTCTTTCCTTTTCTAAATCTTCTTCGAAATCACTTACGATCTTTCCGTCCGAGTCCGCAACGCTTACGTTTTCGGGTTTTAACTTGGGGACTGCTCTGGAGACCAGGTTGACGATTCCTTTGATTTCTTTTCTGGAAAGCGAATCCACTCCGGGGATGTAGTGAAGGATGACGGAAGCTTTTACAGGAGAGGCATTTGAGGTAAATAATTCATCTTCCGGGAATGCGATGTTGACATATGCCTTATCGACGGAGCGGATAGTCATCAAGGTTTTTTCGATCTCTCCTTTAAGGGCTCGATACTTTTTGATGTCCTTATCAAACTGGGTTTCGGTGAACTTGTCCACGTTGAAAAGGTCCCAACCCTGAACCCCCGCTGGGATCAGGTTCTCTTGTGCGAGTTTCGTTATGATTTCCTGTCTTTGTTCCGGGTCGACCGTGATGATGCTCGTGTCAGAACTTCCGTATTGATAACCGAGGGAATCCAATTTTTTCGTGACTTCTGCAAAATCTTTATTGGTTAAATCTTTGTATAGCACTACACGGTTTTTTTGCAGTGAGATTGTGGATAAGGCTCCTATCGCGACAAGGACGGTTAACGCGACCCCGCCTAAGATAAGTTTTTTGGTAGTATCCAGGGTTGTGAAAAATTCCCGGATGTTATTTAATATTTTCTGCAATTGCTCAGGCATAAGCGAATCTCCACCGAATTTACAATACGGGACATAATCAAATATCGGAAAGAAAGTACAATCTTTTTTAGACTTTTTTTAGAAAATTTTTATTTGGTACACAAATGTTAAGCTCGGTGAACGCCTCGCATTCGTCATTTTGAATGTGTTTACGGAATGCTAAGGTGTACTGAACTTTTGTATAGCGAATGCAATTGTCGACTTTGGCAACGCGATGAGGTTTGGCGCTCGTAAATAAAAAATTGTTACACGTTCGACTTTTGATTTTAGAGCTTGTCCCAAAACCTCAGCATGTAGGAACTCCTATAAGGGTCGAATAACGATCAAATCCGTCCAAAAGGAATGAATTGACTCATAGGTGTAATCTGTGGGAACTCCCACATCTTGTTATAAACTTGACAAATGGCTTTATCTCGAGTTTGGGGCAAGCTCTTAATTGATTAGAATTTAATTAAGTACTAAAGTGTTTTTCAAAGTTTTAAGGAATCTTGTAGCGATTTGAAAATTGAATTTATAGCTCGTCTCAAAACGTTATTTTACTTTATCAGAAAGATCAAGCTGCAAGGTTCTGTCCCAGTCTTGGGACAGAACTTATGTCTTAAAATAGACTTTGAAAAAACTTTGAGTGATTGTGGATTTGATAAAACTCATTCAAAACAAAATATTTTTTTGTTAGAGAGTTTTTTTAGCCGGACTTGAAGTCCCTTTTAAAAGGTATTAGAGAAAAATCGAGTAATTTCAAGATGAGATTTTTTTTTCTTTCTATTTTTACACCTTTGCGCATGAATTTGATTCAAAAGGAGAATTGTTTGTAGAAGATTTTTATGGTTTTGTTTTCTTTTAAATCGAATCTTTCCTTTCTATATCCTTTGTTTTTTTGTGAAAGCTGAGATAATTCTTCCGAAAAACGAAATGTATCAAAATTCTGCTTGAAGCAAATTTGAAGTCGATTCCCGCACATTTATCATAAAGCACGCATTCAAAAAAGAGGACTTTCGTTTTTGGAAAAACCCGGTTTAAATTGTTCTCTTTTTTAGTAAATTATACTTAAGTCTATGTTTGCTTAATAAACGGGGTAACCATGGATTCCTATTCACTCCGAAATGTTCAAAACGAATATCAGGTTTTAGCTCGTTTTCTACTAACCATCGCTCCTGAGGCAAATATATAAAGAATGTTAAAAAATAGCATCATAAAAGGAAACTCCAAACCTTCCACTCCCGCTATGTCGTAAAAAAAACGATTGGATTGGTTGATCGTATATCCCGTCTCATTTTCATAAATTATAAATTCATAATATGCATAGTGATCGTTTGACAACTGTTGCGTGGCATAACTCACATAATAGATTCGTTTCCCGCGATCATTTGTGAATTCAAAAATCTCCGATACAAAGAAAGGACAGGGAAAATATCCCTTTTCTGGGCGTTCAAATGTATAATTTTTTTTTATGAAGTCATGGATTTCCATGCCTTTGGCTGTGTTCAGACGGAGCGAATTTTTTTTTAATGCTTCACGCCAAGGTATTTTATTCAGATGGATTCGAACATCGTCTAAATAGTAGTCGATTCTTGCATGCGGGGAATCGTAATAATCTCGAGTGGAAGTATCTAGACTCCGATCACGATCGCGCGGTTCAGGATTGCAAAATCGGAGATCAGGCTATTCAAAATGCGATGCGGATACCAATTGACTGGCTTCTTGGATCGAGTTCGGCATCGATGGACGTGAAAGATAATACCCCCAATGGAATTGGTTCCACAGTAAGATAACTAAACCGATCGATAAAAATACGGTCGTAACGACTCCATGTTTTGCGGAGTCAAAGTCAGTGTGCCGTATCAGGGGGCCGATCAACGCGGCGATGATTGCTGGAATTAAATATAACAGTATATCCGAAACAAACGAATCGGAATGATGATATCGCAAATTATATAACTCTTTTGAAATTAAAGTAACTAGGAGCAAAAGAGAATGCAGTGCCGTAAAAAAGAGTAAAAATCTACTGAGTAGAGCGAATTTTTTTTTCATAATTTTATAGAAACCTACACCGCTGCTTTCTCTAAGCATTTGGAAATATATTTTACATTGTCAAATGAATTTTTTTCAGATTTTCTTGAATTTATCTTTTGGATCCTGAGAGTCTGTTTTCAAGTCATTGGAAATGAGGGAGTCTTCTGTTTTTTTTTTTCGTTTTGAAACAGGTGCTTGGATTTCTGAAATAAACGATTTCGAAAGCTTCATGAAAATAAGCAAAAGTATTTGAATGGAGAGTGTGTTATCGCATTATAGTTTTATTAAATTCCAATGATCTCTTTGAGAAAACAGAGGTGGTCTTGTTATCCGTTATCCGGTTTTGAAATTGGTTTTTTTCAATTTTAGAAAAATAGTTTTTAAAATCGCGTTGGAAACTAAAATTGGAGTCTGTTTTTGAAGACGATCGATACTGAAAATGTACTCGTTTTTATTTTTTAAAAAAAACGACATCAACAACTTGTGTGCATTGATTATACGGCAGTTACGCAAGAAATGAAATATTTTTCCAATTCCTTGTCGCGATGAAAATTCAAAAAGTTAAGGTTTTTGTATGAGTGCGATTCTATTTTACCTTTACTAAACCATTTCATTTAAGGATTTCTTATTGGATCTTTATGGGATTCGTTCTCTTGTTCAATGACTATTTCTTTTTTGAGAAATGGAATTGGCATTGAGGGCGTTCCTGTGCTTAACTCTTTGGGAAATAAAAATTTACCGTTAGTATTTGCAACAGAAATGTTTTGTTTTTTCTCGATTTGAAGAAGAACAGAAATGAAGATCTACGATGTTCCTGATTTCATCTTGAGAAAGAGGTTGCGTATTCGGAAAAAAACCGAGTATGACACTTACTCGGATTGGAGGGGTGTCTAACGTGAGAGGCTGGTCTTCGGAAAACAAAATCAGTACGTGAGCCTTTTTAATTTTTGGCAAATTTCTCAATGTTTCTTCGGTAATCCGTTTGAGCATTCTCTGTTTTTGAATAGGTTCATCGTCTTACGCGAGTTTAAAAAAATGACAATTTTTATTTTGGTAATTTTGGTTCGAATCGTTCTAGAGAAAATTTATAGGTCCTTTCTTATTCTTTCCCGTTTCGTTTAAAAAAATATTGAAGCAGTTTTCGGACTTGCGCGGGTGCGACTCCGTTTCCGAAAAATTCTCCGTCCACCCAGATTTCGAAGTGAAGATGTGTGTTGTCCGTTAACCCCTTGGCTTCTTCGATGAGTCCCGAATTGCCGACGGTTCCGATCGATTCTCCTTGTTTTATTTTTGCTCCGATTTTGATGTCTTTTCGAATGGAAGAAAGATGATTGAAGCTGGTCATGACCCCGTGACCGTGATCGATCCACACCTGTCTTCCTCCGAAATCCTTTTCCACATAGGTGACTGTTCCCTTATGGGATTGGGACGTGTGATATTCGTAATCGGCGAGAGTCATCGGAGAATACGAGTGATCCGCACGTACGATCGTTCCATCCGCCGGAGTCACCGCTTCGTCCTGAAAGGTCAGATTGGTGATTTGGCCATTCGTATCATATTTTCTATATATATCGATTCCCTTATGAACTCCGTTTCTATAGACACGCGGGGCGTTTGGAAGCTGAAAATCCATAGCGGGAAGAAGTCCCCCCGGAACCGGAAACGTGTAACCCCGGAGTTTGGGCTCGATTCCGTTTAAAAGTCTTTGATTGAGAAAAAGTTTGAGATCGCTTACTACGATTCCGCGATCCGTAGTATCGGGAAAATGGATTCTCAGAACGGACGCGTCAATATTTTCCAGTTTGTGAAAATTATTCAATTCCACATTCTGATTTGTGAATATAGTTCTCCACTCGTCTCGGATGAGGACTTGGATCTCGTATTTTTTGACCGCCCTTTCCTTTCGAAAGAGAGGAACCGTGATTTCAAGTCCGTTGATCAATCGTTTGGAGCCGAAGTCCACGATGATCCATTCGCTGCCGGGTCGATTGGAGGAATACCAGTGAGTGCTCGGATCCGAATCAAATAAGTTGAATCCGCCGTATTCCGCCGAGAAACTGGAGGACACGGAATAACTAAAAGGCGCGGTTGTCCATCTCCCAAAATCGATAAAGTCGACTTCGGCGCCGAAGTTTCCGAAATTCGAACCGGATAAAATCGGCTGAGAAAAAAGCAGAATCAGAAATCCGATCAAGAGAAAAATTCGATTTTTGTTTTGTTTCTGAAAACGATTTTCAAACATGAAACGGTTTGCCTGGAGAAGATTTGAGTTGTTGGGCTTTTTCGATTTCCCAAGAACCCAAATATTGAAATTCCTTTTGCGTTAGATCCGGTCGAAGCGCAATCGGAGAACCGTTTGCGTCCGCATACAAGGCTCTTCTTCCAAAAAATCTTCCGTCCACTTCTTCCTTCCAAGGTTTTTTTTCTCCGTTTCCTTTCATCTTCCACGCGAGAAATGAGGAATCACAAACCTCTTTGAGTTGCCCAGGATTTGCGGAGATCCCGTGATCCGGCCCGTCCAAATTATGATCCAAGGTAAAGTGTTTTTCGATCATACATGCGCCCAAGGAAACGGCAACTGTGGAAGCGATATGTCCGGACGTATGATCCGAAAATCCAACCGGAAGACTATAAAGGTTTTGGAATGTTTCAATGACCTTGAGATTCGCCTTTTCAGGCGGGGTCGGATATAAGGAAATACAATGTAATAGACAGAGATTTTCCGTTCCTTCCTGCTCCAAGAATGAGATCGCTCGGTTGAGCTCGTACAATTCCGCGGCGCCCGAAGAAAGGATCACGGGCAGTTTTGTTTTTGCCGTTTCTTTCAAAAGTGTTTTGTTGGTCACATCACCGCTTGCGATTTTGATCGCGGGAACTCCGAGACTTACAAGCAACTTTAAGGAACTTACACAAAGCGGCGTGGAAAAAAAGATAAGACCTTCGTCTTTCGCGACTTTCTGAAATTTTCTATGAAGCGTTTCGGATAGTTCATACTTTTTGAATATATCGACTAGGATTTTCGCATTCGGGTTGTGGACGTCTATGAATTCTTCCGTAATATAGGATTGAAATTTGACTGCTTGAGCCCCTGCTTGTTTTGCCGCAGCGATCGTTCTTTTTCCGATCTCTTCGTCGTTGTTGTGATTGAGTCCGATTTCTGCGACTACGATCGGTGGATGATCAAGGCCGACGTTGACTTTGGGTGCGATTGAAAATTCTTTTTTAAATGTCATTGTTTTACTTCGTTTTCTTTTTTCTTAGGTGGATATATTAGATTGGAGTTCATCAGCTCATAACTTAAGTTCCAAAAAGATTTTGCTTTTATATGATATCGTTCGCATTGTATGGGATCGTCTTTGCATTCTTCCGTTTCTCCGATTCTGGGGCTAATCGAAAAGGAGGAATTTCTGACCTTGTCCGTGAAACTGTAAAAAATCCAGTTGTTCTCGATCCAGCCAAAAAGATTCCCAAACGCAAAGTAGGCCACCCCGCCCTTTAAATCGGGACTCAACAGATCCCTTCCCATCGCGGAGAATTGCACCTTCTTTCCCAAAATTCCAAGGATGGTGGGAATCACGTCTAACTGCGATGAAATTCGGTAATCCATGCGAGGTTTGATTCTTCCCGGAGAATAGATCAAAAAAGGAACGTTTCTATCTTCAAAATAATCCAGATTTCTGTGATGGGAGTGATCCCCCACAAAGATAAAAACGGTGTCCTTGAAGTAGGGGGCAGTTTTTGCTTTTTGCAGAAAGGAGTCGATCGCCTGATCCGTATAGTGATAGACGTTAAAATAATCCGCCTCCTCCAGTTTTGAGGAGAACACGTTAAACTCTTTGGAAGGAGTTTGATACGGATAGTGTGTGGTCAAAGTCAAAGTCACCGCTAAAAAGGGTGATTTTTGTTTTATCAGGGTTTCGTGTAATTCGCTTAACAAATCACCGTCATAGTAACCCCACGGCCCCGCATTGTATTTTTTTAAGGAATCAAAATGTTCCTGTCCGAGGATCGTATCAAAACCCCAATGAGAAAATAAAAAGTTCATATTGTCAAAACTGACGTCTCCTCCGTGTAAAAAGAGAGTGGAATATCCGATTGATTTGAGAATTGTCCCGAGTCCTCCGAAATTGCTCAGAACTTGAGGAGTTCGTACCACTGTCAAACCGGGGCCATCCGGAATTCCGGTTAACGTGGACAAAAGTCCGTTTGTAGTCCTTCCTCCCGATGCAAAAAAGGAAGGGAAATACGCACCTTCGCGAACCAGACTTTCAAAATGTGGAGCGATCAATTTTCCTTCGGGACGGATCGTTCCGTTCGAAAATGCGTATTTTCCGGTCCAGCTTTCGAGCAATACGATGACTACGTTAGGCGGCTTTTTCCGGCTGGTCTCTTTGGTTTCCCTAAGAAGGGGATATTCTTCCGAAATAAACCTCGCGCCGGAATAATCGATTTCCTCGCGAACGATCCGGATCGCTTGGAGATAGGGAACCTGTAGATTGGATGGAATCGATTGATTTTTTAAATCCATGATCGAAGTAAAAATTCCGTTAAGAGCAAGTTGATTTACGAGATAAGTCCTGGAAATCATGGCGTCGCTCGGTCTGAGAGGTCTTGCTTGAAATCCGCCTCGAACGATCAAGAACAAAATCGGAGGAATCAAAATCAACTGCCAAAGTTCTCCGGATTTTTTATTTTCTTTATAAGTATAAAATGATTTTTGAATATAAAATCGAATCGAGATCGGAAGCAGAATCAAAATGACGGAAGATGAAAAAATCGCAACGGCAGAATTTCCGACAAAAAACGATTTGAGAATGATCCAAAATTCCTTTCCCAAAAACACAAATCCTTCATAACCCAGGTGCTTGTTGGTTTCTCCGAAATAGAGAACGTCTCCGACTAAGTGTGCAAACGCCCAAAAGAAAAGTAGAATCGGTCCGACTCCCCAAAGATACGAATAGAATTTCCATCGATTGAGTGGATGGATCGAGGATAAGATCCAAAAGGGACCGACTAACATCGCGCAAACGGAGAGATCAAAACGAATTCCCACAAAAAAACCGAGGATTACTTCTAAAAAAGTGGCCGATTCCAGTTTGGAAAAAAATACGATCAGAAAAACGAATCGATAGACTAAAAATAAAATTAAAAACCCGAAAGTATAACTCAAAAAGATTTTAGTATTTTTCGGAATTTGCTGAAACATTCGTAGACGATTCGTTTAGGAAAACAGATTCCAAATTTGAAAAACTGAGAAAGAGACTGTATATGCTAAAACTGTCATATATAAAAAAAGAAAAACCGGCCAAAACATCGAATTTGTTTCCTTTTTAACCACAGCCAAAGTGGACATACACTGGCATGCGAACGCAAAAAATAAAAGAAGACTCACTGAATTTCGTAAACCCCAGATCGGCTTTCCATCTTTGTCCACATCCTTTCGAATCGCTTCTTTGAGATCGTCCTCCGATTCGTCGCCTCCGACTCCGTAGATGATGGAAAGAGTAGAAACCATGATTTCTCTCGCTGCAAAGGAAGTGATGATTCCGATTCCCATTTTCCAATCAAAACCGATCGGTTTTAAAACCGGTTCCATAAATTTTCCGGCTTCGCCAGCATACGATTCCCGAATTTGAATTTTTTTTAATTCGACTTCGCTTGCGTTTGGAAATCGAGAGGAATCGATTCTCGGATAGTTCGCCAAAAACCAGAGAAGGATGGAAATAAACAGAATGAGTTTTCCGGCGGTTGTTAAAAATGCTTTCAATTTTTTGAATACTGTAATTCCCAAGCTTTTGAAAGAAGGGGTGTTGTAAGGAGGGAGCTCCATCAAAAAGTAAGAGGAATCGGATTTGAAAAACGTTTTTTTAAAAACGAGAGCCGCAAGCATAGACGCGATCATTCCCAAAAGAAAAAGTCCAAGAAGCGCCAAAGCTTTGATACTGAAAATTCCCCACAGTGCTCCGGCGGGAAAAACCGCACCGATAACCAGGATATATACCGGATAACGTGCCGAACAGGTGATTAAAGGCGCCACGAGAATGGTGGTGATTCGATCCGATTTGTTTTCGATCGTTCTGGTTCCCATGATCGCGGGAACCGCACATGCCGCTGAAGAAAGAAGCGGAATAAACGATTTTCCGGAAAGGCCGAACTTTCCCATAAATCGATCCATGACAAAGGAGGCTCTCGCGATGTAACCGGTTTCTTCCAAAATTCCTATAAAGAAAAACAAAAGACTGATTTGAGGAATGAACACAAGAACCGCTCCGACTCCGCCGATGATTCCTTCTTGAAGCAAGGATCTGAGAGGACCTTCTTCCAAATAACTTCCCGCAAAACTTCCCAAAGCTTGTATGAAAGATTCGATCCAATCCATCGGGATTTCCGACCAGGAAAACAAAGCCTGGAATACAAGAGCCATGATTCCCAAAAAGGAAACGAGTCCCCAAAAAGGATGGAGGAGAATTTTGTCCGCCGTCGATAGAAATCTATCGTTGGAAAGAACTTTGCCGAAAATCGCGGAGCCGAGAATCTTTTTGATATAGATGGATTTTTGGGTCAATTCCTCCAAATACGTAAAGCGCAAGGAAGAGGACGCAAACTGTTCTCTCACATATTTCTGGGATTTTTTCGGTAGGAGGGAAATTCCAGGGAGGCCCTTTTGTAACGTTTCCCCCGAGAGTTCTTTGAGAGAATGGATCAGAACAAACTTTAAGGAAATGGAATCTTTTGTATCTAAGGATTGCAAAAGACGATTGATAAATGTTTCACGTTCTTTGTCCCATTGGAACGACTTGATCGGATATCGAAACGCTCCCGGAGAAACAAGAAGATCCTTTAATTCTTTGACACCTTCTCCGCTTTTGGGATTTACAAATTGAAAATGAATTCCGAATTCTCTGGAAAGAATTTCCAAATTCAATCGAATTCTTTTTTTTTCCAAAACGTCGCGCATTGTTACCGCGACTAAAACCGGGATGTTTAACTCCAAAATTTGCAATAAGAATTGAAGACCTCGCTCGGCGAAAGATGCATCCATTACAAAAAGGATCCGATCGCTTTTTTCGTGTGCGATGAGGACTTTGCTTGTGACTTGTTTGTCCTCCGAATTTCCTCCGAGACTGTAGGCTCCCGGTAAATCCAAAACTTTTAGGGAATGGTTTCCGCTTCCGATGAAACCTTCCGCCTTTTCAACCGTGACACCGTGATAGTTTCCGGTTTTTTGTCTCAATCCCGTTAGGCGGTTGAATAGTGTGGTTTTGCCGCAGTTCGGATTTCCGGCCATGAGGATCCGCGACGTTTTCGTATTTGCGCCCACATTAGAAGGATTCATTTGAAATTTCTCCCACTTGGATCAATTCCGCTTCTCCTTCCCGGATCGCGATTTCGACTTCACCCGCGCGCAGTATAATCTTCTTTTGAGAATCATACTTTTCTAAAATAAAAACCTTGGTTCCCGGTAAAAGCCCTATGTCCAAAATATTTCGGAACAGATCCTCCTTTCCGGGTTTCTGCAATAAGGATACGATCGATGCTTCTTGACCTTTTTTTAATTCGTTTAACAAAAACATCATATCAGAAATTTTTCTCTGTCACGAATCAGGTCGATATCGGGAGCCATCGTCTTTACATATCTGTCAAAATAAAGAATCTGTTTGATTAGAAGTCCGAATTCTTTCGGAATTTTGAGCCCATTTCGAATAGAAATCTCTCTGAACTCAAAAAGCATTGCGTTTAATTTTTTATCATCCAAAGATTCGAGATCTCCCATTTGGACCTTCATGACCATCTCGGTCATTTTGGAAAAAACAGCTTCCAGATCTTTGGAGAGTTTTTTTTCATCCACTCCCTTTGCGGTGGAGTCCATCTGGATCAAACCCTTCGCGATCTTTTCGGTGCGATTGAGACTTAAACCTTCCAAAAATATCATCAAACCGTCCCAAACCCGAGGCGAGATTCTTCCTACGATTCCGAAATCGATAAAACCCACGGTTCCATCCCGGAGAATCATAAGATTTCCTGCATGTACGTCCGCGTGAAAAAAGCCGTTTCTCGCAAGAGTAGAAAACCAGATTTCCAATGCCTCGGTCAGCGTTTTTTGAGGATCAGAGGAATATTTGCGGATCGAAGCCTCGTCTGTGATCGGAGCTCCGTAAAAACGTTCCATAGTAAGGATTTTTTTTGTGGAAAGTTCTCGATAGACCTTGGGAACTCTGGCTCTGGTTTCTCCCATTGCTAAAAGTGCTCTTTCAAATTCTTCGATATTATCCGCTTCTTTATAAAAATCAATTTCTTCTAATATAGAAGTTTGAAATTGCTCGACCATATCCGAGATCCCGGATTTGCTGAGTCCCGGAGCGAATCTTTCAAAAAGGATCGAAGCAAAGTAAATGAGGTTTAAATCGGCGGATAACGTGGCTTCGATATCGGGTCTTTGGACCTTGATGACTACGTCCAAGCCGTCCTTGGTTACCGCGGAATGCACCTGTGCAATCGAAGCAGATGCAATTGGAACCGGCTCTACGCTGTAAAAATGATCCGTGAGTTTTCCGCCGAGTTCTTTTTGGATCATTTTTTCCACAGAGGAATACGGGATCGGGCGAATGGAATCCAAACACTTTTGCATTTCGGTTACAAAAGGATCCGGGAATAGAGAAGGCGCCGAGGCGATCAATTGACCTAACTTGATATAAGTGGCGCCGAGATCTTCGAAAGCTTCTCTCAGGCGAATCGGAAAATTCTCGGTAGAGCCTCCGCCCCAAGCGAGATCTTTTATCAGAAGTAAAGTCTTTGTTGAAAATACAAAACCGCTGCTGAGGATACGAGAAGCACCGCCAATACCCATTTTCAGGGAATCAAAAAATCCGGCCATAATCACAAAGATTTTGATCCTCCTTTCAAAACACAACAGAGAAAGGAGGATCAAAAAACGACGATTTCCCGAAATGTCCGCCAATCAAAACCGCTTTTTTGTTTACGAACGAAGTTAAATTCTGATTATGGCTACATAATATACACCTTACGGCGTATCTTCTCTATGAGTAGCGATTCAGTATTACTTCAGGAACTCGATAAACTTGAACTCAACGACCTGAAGAAAGTCGCGACCCTCTGGAATCTCAGTAAACTTCCTTATAAAGAAAAAAATAAAAACGGTATCTATCTCTACGAAATTTTTCAGGACGAATTTTATCTGAAGGGTGTGCTCGAAAAACTAACCCAGCTTCAGGTTACGATCTATACGAGCATTCTCAAAAATAAGAATGTTTTGACTCTTGGCGAAATTTCCAGAAAGGTCAACATTCCACCCATCAATGTCGAGATGGAACTCAATCTACTCCGAAAATACCAGCTGGTATATCAGAGAAAAAACCGAGAAAGACTCACCAATAACCTAGATAAGTATCATGCTTTTGAAGAAATCGCGGATTTGGTTCCTTTGGACCAAAATCTCAAGGGCGAGAAATACAAAATTTCTTTAGAAAAGTATCTCGATCGTAAAAAGACCACCGAGATTCCGGACGAATGGAAAGCCGCTGTCAAGGCTCCAAAACAATTAGATACGATCAAAAAGTTTTATTCGATTGCCGCGTCAGAAGAGGGAATCGATCTCAACCTCCAGTCTCTTGGAGATCTGGAAAGAGACGCTTTGGTTCGGATCTATCTGAGCGGTGGTGTTTCCGAGGCGGAAGACGTTCGGAGTTACGTGGTCACAAGCCGCGGAAAATACGAACAAGTGGTTCCTGCGCTCATCGCAAAGGGATTGATCGTGGATGTTTGTTTTGTGGACGAGAAGTTCGTTCGAGTGTTTGCGATTCCCGATGAAATTTTAAAATACGTTCAGACGCACCCGATTCTTCCTTCGATAAAAAAAGGGACCAAGCAGAGAACCGAAAAGCTAGCTTCCAACGATCTCGATTTTTTTCTCAATACCAAAAAGCTGATCTCCTATATCAGCCGCAAAGGTTTGGTTCTTGCAAAATCCGGAAAGGTAAAACAAGCCGATCACAAAAGAACCGAACAGGAGCTCCTCAATCCGGACATCGGAATTTTTCCAGAAAAAAGCCAGATCTATCAGATGGAACTCATACTCCCTGTGTTGAAATTGTTGAATCTCGTGGATATTAAAGGGGAAAATATTGTTCTAAAAGGCGACGTAAACGGATTTATCGAAAAGGATATTTTCGAAATTATGAAACTCGTGGTTCATGAAGTCAACGAAGCGAGAATGAAACGTGTGATTCCCGCGGAAGTGTTTACCGCGACCGAGATGCCATTTTATGACAAACTCATTTTGGATAAGTGTGTGAGTTTGATTATCAAGGCCAAACGAATCCATCTTTCCGTAATTTTTTCCAATATCATTCGGGAACATATGATTCTCAGTCCTGGGTTTCGGACAAAGAATTTTCAGTCCGATCTGGCCGAACTCCGTAAGGAAATCATGAGCGGTATTTTTTATCTGCATTTGTTCGGACTTTTGGAAATCGAATATCCGAACCGATTTCTTACCCTTTCCAAACTGGGAGAATACTTTTTCCAAACCGGAGAGCTTTCTCATAAAACGGAAAAGGGCGGAATTACGATCAATCCGGACTTTACGATTATCGCGTTTCCGGATCGTGTTTCCATTCACGGGCTTCATCTTCTCAAAGCATTTACGGAACTCAAGGATTACGATCGGGTTTATACGTTTGTTCTCACAAAAGAAGCGTTTCAATTGGGGATCCTGCTGGGATACAAGCCGATTGAATTTATCGATTTCTTAAAGTCGTCCAGCAAGGCGGATCTTGCGCAGAACCTTCTTTTCTTACTCGAAGATTGGGGTGGAAATCTTCCGGTGGTCGATATCACCGAAGATTGCGTTCTGGTTCGCACCAAGGATCAAAATACGATGGAACTTTTGCTGGGACAGATTAAGGGCAAAAAGATCGTATTGGACGAGATAGGTCCGACTGCGGTTCTTGTGGATAAAAATCGAGTGCAAGACGTGATCACCGTATCCGAAAAACTGAATCTCATTGTAAATTTGATTCGCTGAGTTCTAATTAAAACGCCTTTTTTGAAGGTTTCAATCTACGCCAACAAATCGATAGGAATGTTTTTTGAAAAACAGGGAATCTTTCAAAGATCTATAAACGAAAATTCTCGATATACGCTTCTTGTTGTATAGAATGTGGATTGCCCTTCTGATTTTATTCGGATCGGACTTTAAGTCCGATTTCAAGTTATTTTTCGGTGGAACCAATTTGTCGGAACAATCGGGTGCACAAAGGAGATAGCTCGAACCTCTGTTTTTGGTATAAAATCGAATTTTAAAAAGAAATGATCGGAAGTTTCGCGTTTCGAGCCGATCGATTTCGGCTCGAATGCAAATTGTAAGCGGAATTTTTAGTCTTCTACTTTGATTTTAGATTTAAATTCCCATTTTCGGTAGGGAGCAATGGCTTGGATTCTTTCATCCGTTACAAAGAATAGGGCGTCTCCGTATTTGACAAGCCCCCCTTTATAATGTGCATATTTTGTTTTGTGATCGATCAGACCTATCTCTCGTACCTTGCTCCAATCATCGCAGGTTTTGAGAGTGGGTACTTTTCTGAGATGTAACTCCTTGATCTTATTGTCTTTTACGGAGTCTCTGAGTATCTTTTCCCATTCCATAAAGTGCAAAGTAAAAGGAACGGGGGAAAAATCAAGGGTTTTCCGTTGGTTTGCGTTTTCGAGATTCTCCTTAGAGTTTAAAAAATTCTACTTCACGTTTTAGGTCTTCCGCAAGTCTTGCCAATCCGATGGAACTGGAACTTAGTTCTTCGGACGAGGCCGCGGAAGACTGATTGAGTTCGTTGATTGTGGTGATCGTCCTGGAAATTTCTTCGATCGCGATCTTTTGTTCTCGAACCGCTACCTGAATCACATCGGATCTTCCCTTGACTTCCTTTGCTGTAAGATTCATCTGATCGTTTTTGGAAAGCTGATCTTCCATAAACTGATTTACGATTTTCATCTGACTGTTGATCTCCGAAATTCCTTGGATGATTCCTGAAATTACGGTTACTGTATTCGTAATATTTTGAATTCCGTTTCCGATCTCTGTTTCATTACTCTGAATGATTTCCTCTATATCTTTGATACTCTGGGTCGTTTTGTCAGCGAGTTTGGAAATTTCATCCGCTACGACCGCAAATCCTCTTCCCGCAACTCCGGCTCTTGCAGCTTCGATCGCCGCGTTCAATGCGAGCAGATGGATCTGTTCCGATATCGTATTGATGATTTCGATTACTCCGGTGATATCTTCCGAACTGCGGCTGATCTTATTGATGGAATGATTGGTCAATTCCAAGGAGCTTCCGCCTTTTTTAGCCTCTTCTGTGATTTTTTCCACGTCGGACATCGTCTTTTCGAGATTGGAAGAAGTTTCATGGATCGAGTTTGAGAATTTTCCCATATCGTTTGCGAGTTTATCCAATAGACCGACCTGTTCTCTTGTTTGTGTCGCTACCCCGTCCATACCCGCCGAAATCTCCTCGATCGAAGCCGATATCTGTTCCGAGGAAGCCGCCTGATTTTGAGCGTTATCCGAAATAAAATTGAGTGCACCCGACATTTCATCCGATGAGGAAGCGAGATTGCTCGAAGCTTCGATGATCTTACGGAGAATCGTTTTCACTTTTTTGTTAAACGAGTTGATGGAGATTGCCATTTCACCGATCTCATCCATGGAAAGAACCTTTAAGGAACCGGTTAAATTACCCTCCGCCATCGATTCCAAAACATTCTTACTTTCTTCGAGAGGATGGAGTCTTTTTTTAAGAATGATATAGATCAAAAATCCGACAAAGATCAGTCCTATAAAGGAAATCAAAACCATTGCATAAGCGGAGAGAATCGCCTCTTTGGTAATCTCTTCGTTTTCCGCCAATGCAAACGTGATAAAACCGTATTTATGATTCTTTAGAAGAATCATATATTTATACTTTCCTTGAAACAGATAGCGGACCGGAACGTTGTCCTGATAATCTTTGATCTGTTCGTAAAACGGAAAGTCCTTTATATTTTTTAGGTTCAAAGCGGGATCGATGTGATTGATTACGATCTGATTGTGATTGAGTAGTCCTGGATAACCGGACTTTCCGATTTGAATCGCACCGATCAGTTTGCTTGTGAGATCCGCGATTCGAAGACCATAGGCGATATAAATGGATTTCAAACCGGGCAAAGATTCCACGGCCAATACGATCGGAGTTCCGGAGACGGGCGAAGCGATCGGTTCGCTCAAAAACATGGGATTTAAGGCAATCGACGCAAGAATTTTCTCTTCGGGAGGAAGTTGAAATTCGGAAAGTTTCGAGCCGTTGTCACCGGAAAGGGTTCCGGTACTCGAGATCATTCTCCAGGAGTTTTTATCCGCTTTGAGAATTGCGATGGATTCGTATTTTAAAGAATGAGTTAAAAGATTCTCCAAATGTTTGTCGGTTTCCGAGACTTTAGAGTTCGCGACCAAGGACAGAAAGAACGGATCGGATTTGAGTCTGTCCATATCGGATTGCACTTCTTGAAAAATGTTTTCGGTAAGAATCTGCAACGTTTCATTTACATTGGCCATCTGACTGAAATACGACTTTCGAATGGCGGTGTAGTTGAGCTTAAATACAAGACTCGAAACTCCGACCGCGAGAATAATCACGATAAAAATGATCGTAAGAGTCAGAGATTTTGTAAGCCGAATTCTTACGAGACTTGAGGTGTCTATATTGCTAAACACTCCGGATTCGATCAGATTTCCGGTAAGTCTTTCCGTAACCAAGAAAGCGTAGATCGCGAGCGAGAGAGCTAAAAGAATAACGATCACAGAAAGGTTGTAATAGTCCGTCGTGTCTAAGGCTACGAATCGACCCAGCAAAAACATGATGATCATTCCCGTGACAATAATTCGAAGACCGATATCAATCGATTGAAACAAGGGAAGCCTTAGAATTGACTTTTGCGTTTTGAGCGCCGTATCCTTATCAATGATTCCTTGCTCAATGGTATGCAAATACTGTCTGAGCGGTTTCAATCTTCGAATACTTGAATATACCGTATAGATAAGGGTAAACGTGGAAGTGGAGAGTGTTAGATAGATCGCGATTTTGAGTTGTTCCGGACCCATTTCCAAAAATAACTCGTAAAATAGGATCGCGACGGGAATGGCGATGATATAACCGACTGTTTCGGTGATCAAAATAAAATGAAGAATAAATTTACGGATCGATTTGGTAGTTTCATCCATGCACAAGTTGTCCCGATATAAATGATGTCCGGCTAAACTGTTTGATTCGCCGGTTTTGTTTCTTAAGGGTTAATTTCCATATTTACGAGCGTAAGCACAAGGATAAACTAAAGAACCGAATGGAAAAACTAAAGTGCGTTCTTCAATTGGAGATAACTCTACATTCGCTCTTCCTTTTTCCATAAGCGGTTGTTCGGCTTTAAAACCGATTTTAGAGAAAAAAACTGGGGCAAAGGATTCTTTTGGAGAAAATGAAACCCCTCTATCTCCGAATTTAGGAAAAAAACGCGTTCGCATTGTCCGGAACGAGAACGATCCTTCCGATTTCGTTTTTAAGAGGAGGATCCAAGGTTTGATTTTCGAAAAAAGAGGGGATTGAGGAGATTGCAATCTTCAAAAATTTTTGGATTTTCCGTTCCAATTCGGAGTGAAAAGACTTTCTTGTTTTCACGGATCATCTCTATTTTAGGATCCGAGATCTCGGCGAGGATCGTCCTTAAGGTGACGACGGATTGGTAAAGGAGGCATTCGTAACAAAAGGGGAGGAAAAATTTTCCCTCCCTGAACACCGAAGCTTGGTTACTCTCCTTTGATACTTTCCAATTTGTGTTTTACTTCTTCGTTTAGAGGTTGTTTTTTTTGGAAATCTTCCAGCAAACGGATCGCTTCCGACGGTTTGTCCACCTCCACATAAAGATCGGAAAGTTCGAGAAGAGGTCTTGGATCCATCGGAAATTTTTTATGCAGATCGAGATAGATTTCTTCCGCCTTGTCTCGTTTTCCGATCAATTTTAAAGAGGAAGCTTTTCCAAGAAGAGCGAAGTAGTCTTCCCCTTCCGCAAGAATTCTATTAAAACATTCGAGTGCTTTGTCAAATTCGCCCATTCCTCTCAAACTGTCCGCATAACGATTGATGATGAGTTTGTTATCCGGATCGAATTCCAGAATCCTTTCCCAATATTGATTCGCTTTGTGAAAGTCCTTTTTACCTCGATAGCTTTCGGCAAGACCGTATAACGCAAAAAAGTTTTTTCGATCCAGTTCAGCGGCTCTGTGATAATACTGAATCGCTTCGTCGTAGTCTTTGATTTTGCGGTATGAATTTCCGATTTCGGTAAGAATTTTGATATTGTCCGGTTGAATGAGAAGAAGCTTTTCCCACCAGTGAATTGCGTCCTTATATTTTTGACAGGCAAAATAAAGATGACCGAGTCCTACAATCACATACTGATCTTTTGGATTGATCTGAAGCGCTTGCATATAATAAATTTCCGATTCTTTAAAGTTCTTCAGCTTTCGATGAGCATCGGCTACGCGACTGAGAATGGACGCGTCCGTGATGGTAATATGTCTGTAATCTTCCGCAACTTCGATCACTCTGGGAAGAAGATTCATTTCTCGGTAACAGTTCATGAGACCCATTAGAGAAAACTTATTGGATGGATCTTCTTGTATACATCTATGATAATATTCGATCGCGTTTTTGAAATCTTTCTTTTTAAAAAACAAATCCCCCATTCCTACAAGACCGTATGTATTGTGCGGGTCTTTTTCCAGAAGTTCCTTGAGTTTGGCTTCCGCCTTCGGGAACTGGTGAGAATCTAATAATTTATAGGCTTCCTTTGCGAGACCTTTGATAATTGCGAACTGTTTGTCCTCTTCTTCTTTTTCAATATTAGGATTTTCCATTTGATTCTCTCTTTTTAAAGTTTACTCTCTTCCAATTTTGGAATTCGCATTATTTTTTCTAAATGTAAACGTTCATGGAATAATTTTTTGAGGTTCAAATATTCTGTAAAGAAAATAAGAACAGATTGTAACGATCTCAAATTAAAAAGTAATTTGCTCGAAAAATTAGTCCGTTCTGTCTATTAGATTTGGTAAAAAAATTTCTGTTTCGCATTTTTTTAAAAATCGATTCCTAATTTGTGACCGGAACGCTTACTACTTTCGACTTTTTTGTAAAACAAGGAAACTTACTTCAAAATAAGCCGTAAAAATGTTCAATTCAAGGAGATAACTTAAATTTATATTCTCGCAAAAAGAGAAGTAAACAAAATGTATCTACACTAAAAACCATTCGGTTGATTTTTGTTTGCGCGATAAAAATTCCTGATTTATGAGACGGATAAAACCTCGGTTTTCAGAAAAAGGATGGGGAGCGCGCGTTCCGGTTCCTCTTGACAGTAACCTTTCCGGTATCTTTATGGACGTAAGGGGAGGAATCATGTCCGCAGAATCAGGAAGAATAACAGGCGCAAAGCTGATGGTGGAACTTCTGGAGGAATACGGCGTGGATATCGTTTTTGGATACCCCGGCGGTGCCATTCTTCCCTTTTACGACGAAATCTATAAAAGCAAAAAGATCAAACATATCCTGGTTCGCCATGAACAAGGCGCGGTTCATATGGCCGAAGGTTATGCAAGAGCTACGGGTAAGCTCGGTGTGTGCATTGCAACATCGGGACCGGGAGCGACCAATTTAGTAACTGGACTTGCGGATGCAAAGATGGATTCGGTTCCGATTCTTGCGATCACGGGACAGGTCGCCACCAATGCGATCGGATCGGATGCGTTTCAAGAAGCGGATATTTTCGGAATCACGATTCCGATTACAAAATACAACGCACTCATGAGATCCGCGGATGATATCGCGAGACATTTTGAAGAGGCCACCTTAATTGCATTAGGCGGTCGTCCCGGACCGGTTCTTCTCGATTTTCCAAAAGACGTTCAGACGGAGCTGACTAACGTTCGAAAGACCTCTCGATTAAAAATCGCTCCTCGCCATTATAAAAAACCGGAAGTAACGGGTAACGTGGAGGAATTTGTCGCTGCCTTAAACGTTGCAAAAAGACCTCTTCTTTATGTGGGAGGAGGCGCGATCAATGCCGGAGCTCATCAGGAAATTTTCGAACTCGCGACCAAGGGTGGGATTCCTGTAACCACAACCCTGATGGGAATCGGATCTTTTCCGGGAACACATCCTTTAAGCGTGGGAATGCTCGGGATGCACGGAACCGCGGCGGCCAATAAAGCGGTATTAGAATGTGATTATATACTCAATCTGGGAGCGCGGTTCGATGATCGAGTCGCGAAGATCGGAGAATTTGCCGAAAAAGCGGTCAGGGCTCATATCGATATAGATACCGCCGAGTTTAACAAACGAATTCCGGTGGACTATCTTTTACACGGAGACTTGAAGGATGCGATCAGGGCTATTCTTCCCTTCGTAAAAAATCCGGATCGCACTCAATGGACCGGTTATCTCAGCGGATTGAAAAAGGATCATCCTCTGGATTTTGACAACTCGGGTTCCACGATCAAACCTCAGGATTTTTTGAATCGCCTTTATAAAAAGACCGAAGGAAAGGCGATCGTATCCACGGATGTGGGACAACATCAAATGTGGGCGGCTCAGTATTATCTTTTTGACGAGCCAAACAATTGGCTGACCTCGGGCGGACTGGGAACGATGGGATACGGATTGCCGGCGGCGATCGGAGCAAAGTTTGGAAGACCGGATAAGATGACGATTTGTGTTTCCGGAGACGGTTCGATCCAGATGAACATCCAAGAGTTGGCGACCATTGCCGCCAATAAACTCGGAGTAAAAATTCTTTTATTTAACAATAACTTTCTCGGAATGGTTCGTCAATGGCAGGAACTTTTTTACGAGGAACGATTCTCTCAATCGGAATGGAATTTCAATCCGGACTTTGTAAAGCTCGCGGAAGCGTATTCGATTCCCGCGATGAAAATTTCTGATAAGTCGGAAATCGACAAAGCGATCGAATTTTTTACGAAAGACAATGGAGCCGCCTTTTTGGAAGTGATGATTCCCGCGGAAGAAAAAGTTTTCCCGATGATTCCCGCTGGAAAGTCGCAAAAGGATATGATCGAATTTAAGGATCTTGCGGGATTGAAAAAACCATGAAACACATTTTGAAAATTCTGGTAAACAATGACCCGGGGGTGATGAGTCACGTTTCCGGGTTGTTCACTCGCAGAAGTTATAATATAGATTCCATCGCGGTCGGAGTCACCGTGGATCCCGAAGTGTCGAGTATGGTCATCGTCGTTAAAGGGGATGAGTCCACAGTGGACCAGGTCAAGCAGCAACTTTTGAAATTACCTGATGTAATCGAAGTTGAGGATCTTGCATATCACGACTGCGTGAGCAGAGAATTGGTACTTCTTGTGGTAAAGTTGACGGAAGTGACAAGAACGGAAATTCTTTCGGTTTGTGAGGTCTTTGATGCAAAGATTGCGGATTTAACGCATTCATCCATTACGATCGAATATTCTGGAAATTCTCGCAAGGTAAATGCGATTGTCGAAATCATGTCTAAATACGGAATCGACGAGGTCGTTCGGACCGGACAAATCGCTCTGAGATATAGAAGCATCAGCGCCTAATTTCAATTTGGCGACTTTGCACTGACGTTCTCTGCAAAGTCGAATTTGCAAAAAGACTTTGGATCCCCCTTTACGATTCGTTTTTAAGAAGGTTGTGCATTTCGAAAATGAACAATCTTCTTCAGTGATCGACTTTCTAACCGATGAACAATGGCTCGGGATCTTTCCAGAGCCTTGTTCCGCTCGGATCAAATAAAATACAAAAAGAATTGGATTCGCAGATGACTTTGTGATCGGACTTTCGAATCAACTTTTGAAAAACCTTAAATCGAGAAGAAGCTAAATTCTCAAATTCGGTATGAACGAGAATCGAATCCGGCTGATAAACCGCTTCGCTTTTAGGATCGGATTCCGACCAAAGAACCATCAGTTCGACGGATGATTCGAACCCGATAAGGAAAAATCCGGACCTGCTTCGTTGAGCGCGGCGATTCGTCCTTCGTGTAAGAACCGATGGAAATTTTTTGTATTTAAACTTCCATCCGGTTCGCAATGGCCGGTCTGAATTGAAATTTCAATCTTATACGTTTTTGTTTGATTCATAAGTTGGAGCGTCTCTTTTTCTAAACTGTAAAATAATAAAAATTCAGTCCGTAAAATTTGAGCAAAAAACGAAATTCTATGAAATTTAATTATTAATTTAAATGACAAAGCGGTTGTTTGGGGTAAAATATTTGAGAATTCGACCTAACCTAACGGCGATTAGTATATATTAAAAATTGTATACAATTATTTTTGAATATTTCATGGAAATTTGAGCGATTTCGAGCGTCTTTTTCTCGGATCCATGTTCTGTTCGAATCATGAAATAAATTATAGAAAATCATGGAGTCAGACTTTGTTTTGAAGAAGAGAATTTGGGAGCAAGCCTTACATTCGAGGCGTGCCTCGTCATAACGAGGCGAGTTTTAAAATTTCGGAATCTAAGAATAGGATGGCTTGCGGTTTCCATTGAAAGATTCCGTTTGAAAATTCAAAGATTCCCGATTCGCTTTCTCGGATGAGATAAGAATTCAGAATTTCTCTTTTTTTAGGAATCAATTTCATAAACGAATGGAGCGCGATGGGTTGAAACAATCGAAAGAGAGATAGGATCATTTCTTCGTAAACATCGGGTAGAGAGTAGTCTTTGGAAAATTCTTTCCGTTTATACGTTTCCACGTTTCTCGGATTGGAATACCTTCCTACTGGCAGATACCCATGGGCACCCGGCCCGATTCCCAAATAGTATTCCATGGTCCAATACTTGAGGTTGTGTTTGGAATGATACCCGGGTTTGGAATAATTGCTGACCTCATACTGAGTCATTTCATAATGCGAAAGTAAGTCAGGAAGTCGTTTTAGAATTTCTTCCTGAATCTCTTCTTCGGGAGCGGGTACGATTCGATCTATTACCTTTCTGGAATATTCTGTTCCTTTTTCCACGGTGAGGGCGTAGAGACTGATATGTTTTCCGCCAAAAGATAAAACCCGAACAATGTCCTGTAGAATTTCCTCGATCGTTTGGCCCGGAATTCCGTAAATCAAATCCGCCGAAAAATTGGAGATCTTGGAATTTTTTACCGTTTCCAAAATATCCGAATATCTCTCGGGATCGTAGTGACGTCCTAAAAATTGCAATCGTTCCGGGTGGAAACTCTGAATTCCGACGGAGATCCGATTGATGCCAGCCTGCGAGATCGTTTCCAAAAATTGCGAAGTAATGTCTTCCGGATTGCATTCCATCGTGATTTCGGAAGATGCGGAAATTCTAAATTGTGTTTTTAAGAATGCGATCAGATCCGCGATTTGTTCCGGATTGGCTCTAGAAGGAGTCCCGCCTCCGAAGAAAATCGTATCATATTCTAAAGTTTGAATGGAGGGGTGGTCTGAAATTCTTTGAAGGATTTCCGCTTTGTAACGAGCGAAAAGTCCCGATTCGTCCGGGATGGAGTTCATTCCGTTTCCAACGGAAAAAAAGTCACAATATTCGCATTTTTGAATGCAATACGGATAGTGGACGTAAATTCCCGAAATTCCCGTTTTGGAAATGGGAATTTCGAATTTCATCTCGTTACTTTTCATAATCTTACCCGCAAATCGTCTGAATTTGAAAAGCCGTAGGAACTCCTATATTCGCCCGCAGTAAAATTTTTTATTGCCGCGTGCCCTATCGGAAGCCGGGCATCGAGTTTCCCCGAGTCGCGCGAAACTCAGCACCTAGCTCTTGAACGCTGATCCTTGGAGAAGCGTTCATTGAGTTCTCCCGGATCGCTCGGTGGGAAAACAGAGAGATTCTCCTTTATCATAAAATCACATTTTGAGCAACCGCTATTTTAGACCTCGTTTGTAGGAACTCCAACGCAAATCAAGTTCTGAGATCGAATGTTTTTCCCCCGTCACTTCTGTTGTGCCGTTGTTTTTTGAGGCCAATCCTTTAAAATCAGATCCAGGACTGGAACCGGCGAGGTCCGATCGATCACCGTATAAAGAAGCGCTTTTTTGGATTCCAACGTAGGGGAGAACGAAAATAAAATTTTTAAGTTTGCGATCGTATTCAATTTTAAGAATGGAGTTCCGTAGTGAAGCGCGACGATTTCCAGTTCGGTATATCGTTTTGCCAAAACTGCGACCAAGTCCAATTCCAATTGGCTGAATGTTGCGACCACGATTCGTTTGTATTTTTTTTCCTGAACAAGACTTCCGATCTTTCCGGTATCAACGTTTGTGAGTTTTTTTTCCGTCAGAACGCTATCAAATTCTTTTCCGCGAACCGCAAAGATGGTTTCCTCCGGTTTTACCGCAGTGGGAATAAAAGAACTCGGAAACGAAACGATCGAAGCTCTTGAAATCTCGGCGTTGAGAGTCGGGGAAAAAATTTCTAAAAAGATCCTGTCTCTTTCCGCAACCTGATCTTGGAAAAATGCGATTGCTTTTTGTTCCATCGGCGAAAGGGATTCAGGCCGAGTCGATTTTTTGGAGAATTCGTAAATGATTCCGTGTTTGAGTTTTAAAAGAATCTGTCTGTAGACCGCTTCTTTTAAAAGATCCCTTTCGTCTTTTTGAAAGGTTCCTTTTTTATAGGCTTTTAGGATTTGTTCTTTCATATCCCGAGTCGTTTTGCCCCAGCTCGTCATAAGAAGAATATCCGCTCCCGCTAAGATCGCAAGAACACCGGGATCGCTGTCTTTGTAATGGACGTCGATGGCGTCCATCTCCATCGCATCGGTAATGATGACACCTTTGAATCCCATTCTTTCTCTCAAGATTCCCGTGAGAATTTTAGTGGATAATGTCGCCGGAAAATTCGGATCCAATTTCGGATATACGATATGCGCGCTCATCACGACTTCTGCACCTTGCTGGATGGATTCTTTGAAAGGAATGAGTTCCATCTTTTCCAATTCTTCCAGATTCTTATCGATCTTGGGAAGTCCGAGGTGACTGTCTACGTTGGTATCTCCGTGTCCCGGAAAGTGTTTGATCGTCGGAATGGCTCCTCCTAACCGCGCGCCTTTTTCATAGCCGATTCCCGTTTTGGAAACCATCTCCGGAGAGCTGCCTAAAGAACGAGTGTTGATGACCGGATTGTCGGGATTGTTGTTGATGTCCAAGTCGGGCGCGAATACGAAATTGAGTCCCAACTTTCTCAGTTGATACGAAGTGACAAATCCGACTTTGTATGCAAGGTCCGCATTCTTTGTTTGACCCAACGCCATCGCTCCCGGAAACTGAGTCACTCCGTCCTTGATTCGAATCACTCGTCCGCCTTCCTGATCCACAGAAATGAGAAGGGGAAGTTTGGAAGCAGTCATACTCTTTTTTTGGAGTTCGGTATTGAGTTTGAGAATTTCCTGTTTGGTCCCGAGATTCATTCCGAAGAGGATGATTCCTCCGGGAAGAATTTCTTCGATCTCCTTTTCGGCGGTTTCATCCAGTGTTTTTCCGGGAATCGCCACGTGGATCACTTGACCCGTCAGTTCCTCCGGACTCATTTTGTCTACGATGGCCTTTGCCTGGGATTCCAAATAGCCGTCCCAACCCTCCGCTTGTAATTCCTGTTGGTATGAAGTGATGTAATAGAATGTGGTTAAAAAACCGATGAGAAGAAAGAACACAAATAAAAAACGTCGGATCATAGTTTGACAGAATATGAAAACCTTGAATTCTGTAAAAACAAATTCAGAGTGGTGGATTGTGGTTATGTTTTATAATAAACTCTCAATTATGGCTTTTTTCAAAATTCTATTTTACTGTATTAAAAAAAATAAACTGCGGCAACTCAACAGAAAGTTCCCCAAAGCAACGCAGCAGAACCTATGGATCTCTGTTCTGGGTTCCGTCCATAGCAAGCGGCTGCGGAAACGAGATCGCGACAGCAAAACAAAAATCGGACAGATTTTTATCATTCTGTGTTCTTTGTGTTTTACTTCTCTTTCTGCGGACTCGAACGGTTCTCCGGTGAAAATTCTCTTTTTTGGGGACAGTCTGACTGCAGGGTTAGGTTTAAATTCTCCCGAAGAAGCTTTTCCGCATCTCCTCGAAAAACAATTGTCTCGGAATGGTTTTGCGGTCAAAGCGATCAATGCCGGCATGAGCGGGGATACGAGTTCGGGAGGTTTGTCTCGGTTGGAATGGTCCTTGTCTTCCGGGTTCGATCTTTTTGTTTTGGAACTCGGCGCCAACGATTCGATGCGCGGAATTTCCCCGGATCAAACCGAAAAAAATCTCAAAGAGATCCTTTCTCGGGTTCGCAAAAAAAATCCCAACGCAAAGATTCTTCTGATCGGGATGAGAACTTTTCCCAATCTCGGAAAAGAATATAGAAAACATTTCGAAGCGATCTTTCCCAAAATTGCGAAAGAAGAAAATCTTCCATTCGTTCCATTTTTTTTGGAAGGTGTCGCGGGAATCAAAAAGCTCAATCAAAAAGACGGAATTCATCCGACTGCGGAAGGGCATAAGATCTTAGCGCAAAATCTTTTTCCATTCTTCCAAAAAATTCTTCGTAAAGGATGATTCTCTAAAAAGTGAGTTTACAGAGGACTTTTGCCGAAAATCATGGATCTACCTGAATAATCGCGGGAATAGCTCAGTGGTAGAGCACCTCCTTGCCAAGGAGGGGGTCGCGGGTTCGAATCCCGTTTCCCGCTTTTTCTTCTATACTCTTCTCCTCCGGGCTCTATTCGATCATGGAATACAAAACAAAAAAGAATTCTAACGCTACCGTTGATATTAAACTTACATTTGAAGCTTCCGACATCGAGAAAGCTTTTGATAAAACCTATGCGGAAAAACAGAAAGACGTAAAACTCCCGGGCTTCCGTCAGGGAAAGGCTCCGCTCAATCTGGTAAAACGCCATCTCGGAGACACGGTGACGAGTGACGCGATCAACACTTTGATTGTCGAGGGTATGACTTCCATCATTACAAAATTGGAACACCCAATGGTTCGTTTTCCTAAATTTGAAATTCAGGATTATCAACCGGGCAAAACCCTGATCGCTAACGCGGTGTATGAAACCAATCCGGAAATCACTCTTGGAAAGTATAAAAAAGTCAAAGTCAAACTTCCCGAAGTGGTGGTATCCGACGCGGACGTTCAAGAAGAAATTGAAACCATCCGCAAACAATTGGCTCGCAAACAACTCAAAGAGGAAGGCCAAACCGCCGCAACAGGGGATATCATCGATATGGAATATGTGGTCCGCGAACAAGGTCAAGAGCCAAAAAACGCGAGCAATACTTCCAACGACTATCATCTGGGTCACGAGAGCAATCTCAAGGGTTTTGATGAGAATTTATACGGCCTCAAAACCGGAGAAACCAAGGATTTCACTCATTCCTTTCCGGAAGACTATGCTCAAAACGAAGTCGCTGGAAAGGCGTTTGAATATTCGGTAACGATCAAGGCGCTTTATGCAAACATCCTTCCTGCTGCGGACGACGACCTTGCTTCCGAATTTGACGGTTCCGATTCGTTGAATGCGCTCAAAGATAAGATTCGCAAAAATCTAAAGGAACGTTTTGAGGAAGGAATCAAAAATAAGAAGATGGAAGAGATCTATAAGGAAGTTATCGATGATTCCAAATACATCCTTCCCGAATCTTATGTAAAAGAAGAATCCGAGCACGTATTTCACAATATGATCCACGAATTTCGTCTTCCACATATCACGATCGAAAAATACGCGGAGATGATCAAAAAAGACCTGAAGGAAGTTCAGGATTCTTTTAAAAATCTGGCGGAAACGCGTCTGAAACACTTTTTCACACGTCAAAAGATTGCTCAGACAGAGAATATCGTGTATTCCGATTCGGATTTTGATGCAGATCTGGAAAAACTTGCGTCAAGTTACCAGATTTCCCTGTCCGATCTTAAAAAAGAGCTGGAAAAGGGAAAACTCATGGATAATTATCGAGAGAATTTTTTCGCGAAAAAGGTGGACGATACCCTCTTTGATCTTGTAGAAAAGAAATATACTGACAAATTGAGTATTGGTCAGGTAAAAGAATATCTGAACCAAAAGGAAGACCAGAAAGCATGAGTGTAATTCCGTATGTGATTGAGCAAACGAGCAGGGGAGAGAGATCCTACGATATTTTTTCTAGACTTTTAAAAGATAGGATCATCTTTCTCGGGAATGCAATCAACGACGATTACGCGAATGTGATTACTGCTCAGTTGTTATTCCTCGAAGCTGAAAATCCGGAGAGAGACATTTATCTCTATCTGAATTCTCCCGGAGGTTATGTTTCTTCCGGTCTCGCGATCTACGATACAATGCAATACATCAAGCCGGATGTTCGAACCCTTTGTTTGGGACAGGCTTCTTCGATGGCGGCGCTTTTGCTCGCCGGTGGAGCTCCCGGAAAACGTTCCGCGCTTCCGAATTCCAGAATTATGATGCACCAACCGATGGGAGGAGCCACCGGCCAAGCGAGTGATATCGAAATTCAAGCCAGAGAAGTTCTTAAACTCAAAGAAATTCTAAATGCGATCTATCATAAACACACCGGAAAGAGTGTGGAACAAATTCAGAAAGATACAGAAAGAAATTTTTATATGACTGCGGAAGAAGCGAAAAATTACGGAATCTTAGATACCGTGATCGATATCGACCGCGGCGCTAAACCAGCTGTGCAATAAGGAGCGCTCCCTTGGCAAAGAAAACATCGGGAACCAACGGTAAACAAAAACTATTCTGCTCTTTCTGTGGAAAAGAACAGGACGCTGTAAAACGTTTAGTCGCCGGTCCGGGTGTTTACATCTGTGACGAGTGTATTTCCCTTTGCAATGAAATCATTGCGGAGGATCACGATCATACTCACGAAAAAACTGAGGTCTTTAGCGAAGTTCCCAACCCGGCTGAAATCAAATCGATTTTGGATCAGTATGTGATCGGCCAAGATCACGCCAAAAAAGCCCTTTCTGTTGCGGTTTACAATCACTACAAACGTGTGAATTTGAAAGAAAAGAAATCCGATATCGAAATCGAAAAATCGAATATTCTTTTGATCGGTCCGACCGGAAGCGGTAAAACTCTTCTCGCACAAACTCTTGCCAGAATTATCAAGGTTCCGTTTGCGATCGTGGACGCGACTGCATTGACCGAAGCAGGTTATGTGGGTGAGGACGTGGAAAACATCATTCTCAAATTGATCCAAAACGCGGACAATGATATCAAACGTGCCGAAATCGGAATCATCTACATCGACGAGGTGGATAAAATCGCACGTAAATCCGACAGTGCGTCCATTACAAGAGACGTGAGCGGAGAGGGAGTACAACAAGCGCTTCTGAAAATCATTGAGGGAACCGTTGCAAATGTTCCTCCACAAGGCGGAAGAAAACATCCGCACCAGGAATACTTACAAGTAGATACAAAGAATATTCTTTTTATCTTAGGCGGCGCCTTTGTGGATCTGCCGAACATCATCAAATCCAGAACCGGTGTAAAGACGATCGGTTTTGGATCGGAGGAACAAAGAACTCAATCCGACAGTAAGGATGCGTTGATGAATCGAGTTCTCCCGGAAGATTTGATCAAGTTTGGTTTGATTCCTGAATTTATCGGTCGTCTGCCGATCGTCGCCACTCTCCAAGAGCTTGATGTAGAGATGCTCAAAGAAATTTTCCGCGAACCAAAAAACTCTGTACTCAAACAATACACTCGTCTTTTGGAATTGGAGAATGTAAAACTTACATTCCGGGAAGACGCAATCGACAAGATCGCAGAGCTCGCGATCAAACGGGAATCCGGAGCGAGAGGACTCAGAGCCATCGTTGAGAATATCATGTTGGATCTGATGTTTGACATTCCTTCCCGCAAGGATATTGAGGAAGTGATCATCACCGGAGACGTCATTACGGACCGAGTGACTCCTACCTTGATTCTCAAAAAAGAATCTAAAATCGCTTAACGTTTCAGATTCGATTTTATTTTGTAAAAGCCTTCCTTTTCGGAAGGCTTTTTTATATACCGAGCGATCCATAGAGAGCGAGAAAACTCAATGAGTCCTTCTCTATGGATCGGGACTCAAGCCAAAAGCCGCGAAGCGCGTTTGAACTCAATGCTTCATTCCCTATGGGTCATTCAGCATAATGTTGGCTCTTTTCCCAGCAAAGATGAGCGGTGCCCAAGAACTCCAGCAAAACGCTTTTGTGTTTCAGGTCGCAATTCAGGTCGTTTGACGAGAGCGAGAAAACTCAATGAGTCCCTCTTATGGATCGGGACTCAAGCCAAAAGCCGCGAAGCGCGTTTGAACTCAATACTTCTCCCTATGGGTCGAAACATAATGAAGCAAAGATGAGCGTCCACTTTATGCCACAACATATTGAGTTAAGGGAAATGGGTACGAACGATTTGAAAACGACGAGTTATTGTCGAATTTTACTCTAAAACGGACTTCAAGTCCGGCCGCAAGTGTTTTTCAGAAAGATCCTTTGTCGGAACAATTCAAAACATTCTAAAATTCTGATTTACTTACGAGATGATTGGTCCATTGATCCCGACTTCGATATAGATTCTTGAATCTTCAATGCGCTTTATGTACAAACTCACAAGTTCAAAATCAAAAAATAAAGACGAAAAAAAATCCAACCGCGTTCTTTTAAAACACGATTGGATTTTTTATCAAAAGATAGAATGCCCGCGATCTAAATTTGTAAATCGCGGTTGAGTCGATTTACTTCTTCTTTTTTTTCTCTTCCGCTTTGTGAGCAAGAAGCGATTTGTTTTGCAGTTCGATCTTTTTCTTATCCACCCAAGGAATCGCAATACTCAATTGTTCCGCGAGAGAAAGAAGATTCTCGTTGATATCGATCAATTCGTCTATGATCACGAAGTAGGCAACACTGGATTTTAGTTTGCTGTCTCCTTTTTTGATCCGTTTCATTTGACTTTTATAGATGTTTTGTTTGATCTTCTCCAGATTACGGGTCTTTTTCTCGGATCTTGCTTTTTCCAAAAGATCCGGAAACTTATCCGAATCTGCAAGAAGTTCCATCAAGTTGGTGGCTTGTTTTCTGAGTTCCTTGACTTCTTCTTTTTCATCCTTGGAAACTTCATGAAAGGAATTGATTCCGTTTGAAGAAGTTCTGAGAATATTCCAAATACTTTCCGTGATTTTATCCAGGTGATTGATGGAATCGGTGATTGGATGGATGGATACAAGATCGTCTTCTTCCAAATGTTTGTTCGCGATGGATAAAAAGCTGGAGAGAGAATTTTCTCTCATCTTCTTGAGATCTTTCAGAAGTTTTTGAGTCTGTCTGAAATTTTTCTTTTTGCCGTTTACATAACCGGCACACGCGTTGTTCAAAGCTTTTCTTGCGACGCCCAAACTTGCGAGCATCGTGGAGACTGTTCTGGAAAGCGCTCTTTCAGGATGTTTTTTGAGAGTAATCAATTTCTCAAGATTTTCATCATACGTCTCTTGGCGTTTTTTATGAATTCTGCTAAACAGAACGATCAAAAGCACCGCGACCAAAACGAGAACGATCACCGAAGAAAACCCAAAGATATAAAGGATCGAACCGATGATACCCGCTGTAACGGACGCGATGATTGCGGTAAAAAACCAGCCGCCGACTACGGTAAGAACCCCGCTGACTCGATTTACCGAATTTTCCTTATTCCAGGCCCCGTCCGTAAGAGAGGTTCCCATCGCAACCATGAATGTTACGAAGGTCGTGGAAAGAGGAAGTTTATACAGAGTTCCGATCAAAATCAACGCGCTTGAGATCTGAATGTTTACGGACGCTCTCAGAAGATCAAAGGCTTCGGTTTCGTGTACTTTTACGATTTCTAAGATATTTCTGTTTTCAAAACGTTTTGCGAAAAAATTCCGAACGCTCGCGGGAAGAATCGATTTGATCGGAAGATAAATACCGAGTGCGATCTGAACAAACACTCGTGCAACCAAACTCGTGTTAAACGATTCTAAGGTTTCACCCTGAGATCCGAGAGTGACTTCGGTCTGGGTTACGGTTTCCGCTTTTTTGGAAAACCAAAGCGGGAACAACATCACACAGGCCGCGCCTAAAAGAATGAAGTTTGGTGTCGCGACATTCCCTGCTAAACCGCTCGCGAATGCGCTCGGATCTCCGCCTTGTTGGATGAGCGTCCAAGTCGCAAAACTTGCGAGAGGAACTCCAATAAAATTTACCAAGTCGTTGCTGGCAAATGCCATCGCCAAGGAACCGGTACCGACCAGAACCAGAAATTTTAAAATATTCCATTCCATCAAAACAAGGATTTGAAAAAAGACGGAAAATCCAGCGAAGCTGATCAAAAGAATATTCGTAAAATTCTCATTTAAAAATTTGCTCATCTCGGGAGTGATAAAGGAAGAACCTTTCATCGCGGTCAATAGGGTAAAAAAGATTACGGTTGTAATCGACAATCCTCCGAAAAGTCCTCCGAAGTATTTCATCGTTCTTTTTAGATCGAAAGAGAAAACGGTTCGAAATAAGAATTGGAGAATCATCCCGGAAAAAAAGGCAACAATCACACTCGTAACGATTCCAAAGATGATCTTGAGGGCGCTTTCCGAGTTGATGATTTGAAAGGCGCCGTTTAAGGATCCGGTTTTTAAGAATGCGATCGCGAGCGCGGCGCCCAAGAGTTCAAACACGAGGGAAACGGTAGTCGATGTGGGAAGTCCTAAGGTATTGTAAAGATCCAAAAGGACGATGTCCGTCAGCATCACGGCCAAAAAAAGGAACATCAGATCTTGGAGTGCAAATCCGCTTGGATGAAAGATTCCTTTTCGGGCGACCTCCATCATTCCGCTCGAAGAAAGAGCACCGAGGATGATACCGACACCGGCTACGATCAAAATGATTCGTTTTGAAGAGGCCTTGGAACCTACCGCAGAATTTGTAAAGTTGACCGCGTCATTGGAGACCCCGACTAAGAGGTCGCCCACGCCGAGGATTGCCATTAGGATTACGATAATTAGGAAAAAGTCCATGAAACGCTTCCGTTTGTTGTTTTGTAGAATCTACAGTTTTCGCTTAAAATCTGAAAATGCGAGTTCTTTTGAGTGTTTTCGATAGGGGAAGCCGGACAACTGAAATTTTGACCGGAACCCAACCGTGATTATTACTTTTCTGTTACAAAATCAATCGGTTAATCTTCTAAATCCCAAAAAAAATCCTTGTTACTCAACTCTTCTTCCTGAAGCAAAGGATCCGTAACGGAACGAAAACTTTTTTGTCCCAGACCTTCCTGGATGAGTTTGTATTGTTCTTTGAGTTCCAAGGTTTCTTTTTCCCAGTATTCGTTTTCGGCAAAATGAGGAAACGCAGTCGGAAACGAAGGATCGGTTTTGTATCGGGTGGAAATCCAAGCCGAATAGTGAATGAATCTCATCGCTCTCAGAATTTCCACAAGTTCGAACCAACGATCCGGAAATTCTCGGAATTCCCGATAACCCGAAAGGATTTCTTCGCGTTCGGCAAGGCCGTCCTGACCTCTGGAAAGAAGCATCCAAAAATCCTGAATCGCAGGACCGCTTAAGGAATCGTCAAAGTCTACAAAAAACCAACCTTCCTTTCCGTGGAGTAAATTTCCCTTATGGCAGTCTCCGTGAATTCGATGAAACGGAACCGATTCGATTCTTTCCTGATAGAGTTCGAAAATGCGGGATGCAATTTCTCGGTATTCTTTTTTGCAGCTCGTAGGAATCCAATCTCCGCTCTCCAAAGTCTCCAGAGGTTGTGTCCCATATGTGGAAGCATTCAAACGAATCCTGTGATCGAAACGTTTCGCCTGACCGGCGTTATGGATTCTCGCCAAAAGCCTTCCGAGGATTTTCAGATTTTCCGAACTCAGTTCGTCCGGGGACCTTCCACCCGCACGAGGCCAAAAGGAATAATAAATTTCTTCCTGAAATTGCGCGATGCTGCTTCCGTCCGGAAACAAAAGCGGGGCACAAACCGGAATTTCTTCTTCTTTCAAATCCCGTAGAAATTGATGTTCTTCCAAAATCTGTTCCCGCGACCATCTTCCGGGACGGTAGAATTTGGAAATGATATGCGATCCGTCTTCCAATCGAAGATCAAAGACACGATTCTCCAAACTGTTGAGCGCCATACAATGGCCGGAAGGTTCGTATCCCGCCTTTTCTGCGAGGGTAAGAATCTCACCGGGGTTGAGTTGGAAAAAATCTGCCACGGCTCCAGGATTTCTGTTTTCGATTTCATTCCAAGACAAAAAAGATTCGAATTCAAGAACGATTTTCATCGAACCAAGGACGATTTGTATCGGGAAGAAAATTGACCGATCCCGCACCGTTTTGTTCCTTCCGGCTCTGGAATTTGGTTTTCAATAGAATTGGATTTTGCAAATTGATTCCTCAGAAGGAAAAATCATGAAGATATCAGTAGGAAATTTGCCCCAAGAACTTACCGAAGAGGAACTGAAAAAGATTTTTTCGGAATTCGGAACGGTTCAGGATGTAAATATTAAAAAAGATAAAACCACCGGTCGTTCTTTATCCTATGGATCCGTTGACATGGAAGATTCCGCGGGCTTAAAAGCGATTGCGGCGTTGAATAAAAAAGAAATCCAAGGCAAACAGATAGCGGTAGTAGACTCGGAAGAGTTAAAAAAAGAATTCGAGAAAAAACAATCCCTTAAGGGTGCTTCCAGTTCCGGAAAGGTTCATGGAAGTCAATCCCAAACGGGCGGGTTTTCGGGTGCCGGCGTAAGAAGAACAGGAGGGAGAGGAAAATGAAATTGTTTCGCTTTAGTTTTATCGTGTGGATCGTGGGATTGGCATTGGTTCCTATCTCCGCGGATGATCTCATCATCAAAGATTTGAAAATCGGAACCGGAAAAGAAGCCTTCTCCGGATCCAATGTTACCGTCCATTACACGGGAACGTTGACCAATGGAAAAAAATTCGACAGTTCCAAAGACCGTAGAACCCCGTTTACTTTCAATCTCGGAGCCGGCGAAGTCATCAAAGGATGGGACAGAGGGGTTCGGGGAATGAAAGAAGGCGGAATCCGTAAACTCACAATTCCACCGGAATTGGGGTATGGAGCCAGAGGAGCGGGAGCTTCCATTCCTCCCAACTCCACTCTCATTTTTGAAGTCGAATTATTAAAAGTGTACTAAGATTCCTATTTTTTGAAACAGAATTTACCGGATTCTGACGTTAGATTCTGATCTGTTTCCGGTTCTAATCTTTCAAAAGAATGGAGGGGCTTTCCTGACTTTGATAGCTTAAAACCGGATGTCTTATAACTTTTTTGAACTTTCCCCGGTCCCGGCCTGTATCCTAGAGCCGTCTCTCCTTTTCAAAAAGGCGAATTCCGCTTTCTCCCGAGTTTCGGGCTATTCCAAATCTACATTGGAAGGGCAACTCAACTGGAACGACGTTTGCGAATTCAGAAATCGTCGTCCTGATTTTTCGTCCCCTGATCTTTGGTCGCCCACGGATGCGCTAGACGATAATTCCATTTATTCCATGACCATTGGCACAAAAAACGGGACTAAAAAAGAATATTTCGTCTCCTTTGCAATCGATCGTGAAAATATGCAAATATTTGCATATTTAGAATCCGCACAAACACGGGAATCTACTTCCGTTTTGAGCTATGATTCCGTGAAATCGTTTGATATTGAAAAACCCGCGGCGACCTGGGTTCAAAAACAGAAATTAGAGGCGATCGGAACCCTTTCCGCAGGTGTGGCGCATGAGATTAACAATCCTTTGATGGGTGTCATCAATTATGCCGAAATGGTCTATAACGGAATCGAAAACGGGAATCCACTTCGAAAGTATGCGGGAATCATTTTGCAGGAAAGCAATCGTATTTCGGAGATCGTTAAGGACATGCTTAGTTTTACAAGACACGAAAAGGAAGAAGCAAAACTTCACGATTTGACTACGATATTTTGTTCCACATTTGGTCTTTTGAAAAACGGGCTCAGATCGTCCCAGATCGAAATCGTAATTCCGTCTTTGGATATTCCGATTTATGCAATGTGTTCCGCGGGCAGACTGCGACAGGTGTATCTCAATCTTTTAACAAACGCAAAGGACGCGATCGACAGCAATCCCAATTCGAAAAAGGAAAAAATCATTACCGTTTATTGGACTAAAGTCAGAAAACGCGAAAAGGATTTTGTGCGAACGATCGTGGAAGATACCGGTCCGGGGATTCGGGAAGAGAATAGACATAAGTTGTTTGATCCGTTTTATACCACCAAAGAAATTGGAAAGGGAACAGGACTCGGACTCACCGTTTCTTACAACCTGATTCGAGAAATGGGAGGAGAACTTTCGTTCCAATCGGAAGACGGACTCACTCAGTTTTACGTGGATCTTCCCGAATCTCTCTGAAAGATCCTTGACTTTCGATTCGATTTGCATGATTCTCATATACTCTCTCTACCACAGCCATGACCGTTTCCCCGAGATCCGAACAAAAGAGTTACGACCCCGAGGAACGTTATACACTTCTCTTTTATTCCGCGATTGATGCGATCGTTTCTTTAGATAAGAACTTTAGAGTATTCTTGATCAATCCTTCCGCTGAAAAGATGTTCGGTTTTCTCGCTTCCGAACTTTTGGGAAATTCCATCGAAGAACAGTTTCCTCTCAGGATTAGAAATCGTTTTTATCGGATTCTAAAAAATGTCGCAAAACTGGCCGATAAAAAAAGGCAAAAACCTTTCGGTCCGATTCGACTGATTCGTAAGGACAAAACGATTCTAATTTCCGAGGTTTCGGTTTCTATCACCGGTCCGGAAAACGATTATCAATATCATGTCATCATTCGAGATATATCAGAAAAATATAGAATTCTAATTGAGTTGAAGAGAGCCAATCAAACGCTAAAAAGGATGGATCGTGAAAAAGAGGAACTCCTTGAAAAACTGGAGGAAAAGGTAAGACAAAGATCCAGACAACTTGCAAATTATTATAAGATTATGAAAGAAGAGCTCAGCCTTGCAAAAAGACTACAAACCGAGATTCTTTCCGATATTCCGGTGATTCCCGGAATCCGGGTTCATTCTTCGTATCTTCCAATGATGGAGGTCGGCGGGGATCTCTATGATCTATTTGAGATTCGTCCCGGGGTGATGCGCGTTTTTTTGGCGGACGCTACAGGTCACGGGGTTCAGGCCGCTCTTTTGACGATGACTCTCAAGGGAATTTTGGAATCTATCAAAAAGAAAAATATGGATCCGGGAAGTATTCTCACAGAATTCAACCGCGAATATTGTAAAAATTTCGGAAATATAGGAATGTTTTTTTCCTGTTTTCTTGCGGATATAGATACAAATATTAAAAAAATTGTATATTCTTCCGGGGGACATCCTCCTCAGTTTTTTCTTTCTAACGAACTTATCATGGGTTTGGATCGAACCGGTTCTTTATTGGGGCTGGATCCAGACAATCAATACGGAATTTTTTCCTTAGCCTATCAGGACGGCGATCGGTTGTTTCTTTTGACGGACGGAATTTACGAAGAATTCAATTCCGAAAAACAACAGTTTGGTGAATTGGTGGTTCAGAAAATTCTCGCGGAAAAGTTTGCGGCTCCGATGCAGGAAACGATTCCGGCGATTTTAAAAGCCTTATTCGATCATTTGGGTTCTCAAAAAATTCAGGATGATATTACTGCGATTTTAATTTCTTTGGATTCTAACGACTGATTATCGATGTTGTTTCCGGCTTTGTTTTTACTCATTCTGTTTTTTCTTTTCTGCACTGTTCTTGTTTTAGAAAGAAAAATCCATTCTCGTGCTTTGCAAAAGATCCCGGTTCGTATTCACGTCAACGGAACCAGAGGAAAGTCTTCTGTGACTCGATTGATTCATTCCATATTGATCGAAGCTAGGTGGAATGTGTACGGTAAAACTACGGGTTCCGTTCCGAGTCTTTTGTATCCGGATCGAAGCACAAAAACGATCTTTCGAAATCAAATTTCCATCCTAGAACAAAGTCGTTTTCTAAAACTTGCCTTCAAACAAAAAGCGGATGCGATTGTAATGGAATGTATGGCGGTTCAACCGCAGTATCAAAAGGATTCGGAAGATTTACTCATTCAGGCGACTCATGTTGTGATTACAAACATCAGACCCGATCACGAAGAATGGGGGGACTACAAAAACTGGACCGAGTCCGCCTTTGCGCAAACCGTTCCACAAAACGGTGTTGTAGTTTGCGGAACATCATTGATCGGTTCGAGTTTGGAAAAAATTGCGAAAGAACGTAATACGACTTTTTTATTCGCGGAACCGAAAACAAATCGAAATCAAATCCTGTCCTACTTGCAATCTATGCGTTATCCGGAACATCTGGAAAATCTGGAAATAGCGATCCGAGTCTGCGAAAGTTTGGGAATTTCAGAAGAATGGATCCGAAACGGAATTTTGAAAGTGGAACCGGATCCCGGAGCATTGCACATTCAAGATCGGAAATGGAACCAAATCTCGCAGACGTTTGTGTTTGCGTTTTCGGCAAACGACGTTTTCTCCTGGAGGAACATCTTGCAATCGATTCGACAAAAATATCCTTCTGTTCCAGTCACGATCGTTTTCAATTCAAGGCGGGAAAGGCCGATCCGAACCCTCGAATTTGCAAAATTCTTTTCTGAGCTTCGCAATATATCCAAAATCTATTTTTTTGGTCCTTGGTGGAAACTGTTTCAATTTGCTTATACCGGAAATGCGGAGATGTGCGATCCTACTCAAAAACAAAAAGATCCAACCTCCTATTTTTATGATTCTCAAATTTGGATCGGAGCCGGGAACTTTCAGGGAGAAGGAAGAATTTGGATGGAAGGTCTTGCCGCATCGATAGAGACTAAGGAGAATCGATGGAAGTCCTGACCCTTTCGATTGGGCTCGGAATCCTACTCGGATTTTTTTTCTGGGAGAAAACCGGAATTCATCCGGGAGGTTGGGTGGTTCCCGGTTATATGGCTCTTACATTATTACAACCTTGGACGTTAGTCGAAATCGTTCTGAGTTCCTTGTTGACCTTTGTTTTTTATCGACTGAGCGAATCTCAATTTTTGAGCTTTGGCCGGAGAAAGATCGTATTGATTTTGGTAGGTTCGATTCTGATCTCGAGTCTCGTTCACTGGATCGGGATCTTGTATTGGAGGTATATAAGCAATTCTGAATTTAGAATCTTGGGTCATATCGTTCCGGGGCTGATCACACTTTCTATGGAAAAACAGGGAGTATTGAGAACGATTTCGGGAATCACGATCTGTTCCTGTATTCTTCGTTTGGTTTTGATTTTTCTTTTAGGAGAAACTTTATCCTTATGAAAGAATGGATTGTGTCCAATCGATCTCATCTATCGATTTTTCTTTTGTTTATCACTTCGCTTTCGTTTTGGGTGTTTGTGGAATTTTGGCCTGTGCTCGAGCCCGCTTTCGATTCTGAAGTCAAACTCAAGGCGAGTCGATTCGCAGAAACTGCGTTTCAAAAGATCAGAGAGATACGAATCGCAAAGGGATTGGGTCTTGATTCCAAACTCGATCCCGGCCTCTCGGGTTTGATCGGTATGGAAATTTCTTCCGTTACGAGTTCCGCAGGAAAACTTTCGTCGAAACAAGCTTCGGTTCATCCCGATTTTGCGGCGTGGTTTGTGGATCAGTTTCAAAAAGCAGGACTCCAAAAAGGGGATTGGATCTCCGCGGGTATTTCGGGTTCTTTTCCTGCTTTGAACATAGCCTTTTTTACCGCAGTCGACGCGATGGAATTGAAAGTTGTCGTGATCGCGAGCGTTTCTTCCTCTCAATACGGAGCCAACGTTCCCGGGTTGTTATGGCCCGATATGGAGAATCGATTGTATCAAGAAGGGTTGATACAACAAAGGACTTCTTTTATGACTACCGGCGGGATCGACGATCAAGGGATCGGAATCGGCAAAAACGGTTTGTCTGTCATACAAACCTCGATCTTAAAAAATGGATACCCGTATCTGTCTTCGAATTCATTTGAAGATTCTATAAATCAGAGATTGGGAATATACAAAAAAAAGAATGTACGTTTGTATGTAAATATCGGAGGAGGTTCGGTTTCTACGGGAACCAGTCTTGGAAAACGAAAGATTCCCAAAGGGCTCGTTTTTTTTGGAGAAGAATTTTCTGAACTGCCTGATTCCATTCTTAAATTCTATTTAGAATCCAAGATCCCAGTCATTCATGTCATAGGCATCGAATCGATATCGGAAGAATCCGGGATGTATTACAAAGTGGGAGAGATTCCGAAACCGGGAACATCCAATCTTATCGTTTCAAAAAAATACGACCGTAAACTCGCCGGGATCTTTGTAGTCCTTTTATTGTTTTTGATCTGGAAACTTTCCTTTTATATCGAACTTTCCGGAAAGCAGGAACCAGATTCGATTCGTTTGTAGACAAAAGAAAGAATTTCTGCGTTTGATTTCAAGGAACACTCATTTCCGATTTTTAAAAAACCAACCTATGGTTTCGTCTCGTTTTAAATCCGGAAGAAGAATGACTTCATAGTGATTCTTATCTGGTAACGTTAAAAACACGGGTCGTTTGAGTTCTTTTTGAAAGATAGAAATCGCAGAATCCGGGAGCAATTCGTCTCCTTTTTTAAAATTGGATTTTCCGGCGCGGATGATTAATACGGGGGATTGAATTTTAGAATAGGGAAGAACTTGATTCTTCTTGAATATTCTAAAAATCTGAATCGGATGTTTTAGAAATTGGAGTGGAATTTTCCAGGGACTCATGGCTCCTCCCATCTGAGTGAGTTCCGAATGGATGACAAAGCGAGGAATATTGCACCGATATCCGGAGCTTCGTTCCGGATCCGAAATTTCTTCCAGTTCGTAGTTCAAAAAGTCCTTCACGTCTTGATTCCAGGAACCCAAGATCGGCGATTCTTTTGCGAGTTTGAGATAGGTTTTTTTGTTTGGAAATATCTTGCCAAGGCGTTGTAAGGAAGTTGGAATCATAGAAAGATTGGATAGTTTTCGTATGATGAAAAGTTTTCCTCCTCCGTCGATCAAACAAAGATTGTCAGTTCTTTCCGGAAATTTTTTTCCAAAAGAAAGAGAAATCCAACAACCGAGAGAATGTGCTAAAAGATTCACCTTGGGAATCTTTAAGTGATCGATCATCTTTTTGAGGTCTTCCGCGTGCAGATCGTAGGAATACGTGATATCCGGTTTGGAAGATTTTCCTCTTCCGCGTAGATCGTATGTGATCACGGTCAGACCTTGTTTTACTAAATTTCTTGCGAGAGGCGCGAAGTTTTTTAAATTTCCGGTGAGTCCGTGAATGCAAAAGATCGGGGAAGACATACTTTTTAAAACAGGGAATGGACCGTACACTTCCGCTGCTAAAAATTGAGAATCTCCGATCGGGATTCGTAATGATTTTGGAATATTATTTTTTGTAGATGACCCGACGAACTTCTTCATTCGTCCGATATTTTTACTCCAAATCGTTCCATCAAGCCTCTTAATTCGGATTCGATCTTGGAACGAAAACAGGATGAGTAAACTCAATTTTTCGGTGAGTTTGATTGCTTTGTATCCGTAACCGATTTGCGGATTGTATATCGAATTTTAGATTCTCCAAAACCTGCAAATCGAATCGTAAGATTTTCGTTTACCAACTGAAAACGTGCGACCGGGCTCAATTTTTTTCCACACAATGTCTTTTGAACTTTTTTTAGAAAAAACTCAGGAGAATTTTCGGCCAATCGAATCGTTTTCATCCAACTTCCTTTTACGAAACATAGAGCATGTATAGTCCTTGAAAAAGACCCACAATCGCACCTAACACCGATCCGATGAGAATGAGAACGTATTCGTCTTCTTGAAAGGCGGATCTTAGGATGGGTTCGAATTCCTCCGGAGGGAGGTCCTTCATTCTTTTGAACATATTGTTTTCGATGGACATCGCTCTTCCCATATACGTTTCGAGTTTGTTTGAGCTGTTCGCAAGAGAATCCGAAATCCTTGCGATCACTTCCTTTTTTGTGATTTCAAACTCAGAATTTTCATCGCTTCCTTCGAAGTCAAGAGCCCCGCTCAGGTGCAATCGTTTGGTCGCTTCTTCCGTTTCGGATTGAATCGTTTCCACAAGAGAACGTGCGGCGCGTTTGTATAAAATTTCTTCGAGGACGTTTCTTGCGCTCAACACCTGTGTCGCAAATACGTTTGAATACTTTTTGGATACTTCTTCTTGTCGTTTTAGAAAAAGTCCTTGGTAGCGGATCGGTCCGATTTTTTTTTCATACAGCGGACGAAAGATCATCGTGAGGGCCACCCAGTTCGTGATATAACCAACCACGATCCCTTGAATCGGCAAGGTCCACCAATACGGAAATAAATTCCACGCAAGGGCTTGTATGATTCCCATGGCTCCGCCCAAATACCAGCCGCAGTGTTCAATAAATTTGAATTCTTTGGAACCGACTTCCTGAAAGATGTCAACGATACGTTTTACATTTGGCCCGGTTAATTTTCTGAGAACGAGAGACTTGAAGTTGAATACGCTGGATACGTTTTCCTTTACCTGAATCATAATATTCCGAACCGTATGTTCGCTCTTTTTTTGAACTCCGGAGATGATTCTGGATTCTTCCTCTCCTTCCAATTTTGCGCGAAGGGCGGGATTGATATGATGGACGATTTCCTTGGTCGCTTCGGGAATCAGCTGATCCAAAACCGGCTGAAACTCTTTTTCCAATTGATCCGGATCCACTTTGGAAAAAAAATCCTCTACTTTAATCAGACGTTCCGTCATGATATTTACGGATTTGAGAGCGAGTTTTTGCGATTTTTTGGGGACGATTCCCTGCCAACCGAGATAGGGAGGAATTCCTACAAATTCGAGCGGATAAAAAGTCATCTTCAACGCCACAACGTTTGTGAACCATCCCACAAAACCGTATGTAACAGGCATCATAAGGATTCCGAATAGCTCTTTATTTTCGATTAAAGATTCCATAAAATTTCCTGTAGCAATCGCTATAATTTTTTAATTTCTTGCAAGTTCGATTTCTCTTTCGGTGAGAGCAAATGATTTTTTTCTAACGATTAGAATGAAATCTTTTTAAATGTCGAACCAAGTTCATCTAAGAACAAATTTTCCCGATTCTAAAAATCGAAAAGATCGAAAGTGTATGCGATTCTATGTTTGCATTTTACGGATCAGAAAACGGCGCGCTTTTTTTGAATCTGAAAAATTTCGGTACAATCGTAAAATTAGAATACAATGATACCGGAACTGGATTGGATTGGAAACAAGATTCAGAATGAACAGGGTGAGACTGGGTTGAAATGTTTCGTTTGCGCTCCGTTGCGTAAACCTTTCCTTTCAAACGGAGAAGGAATTTTATTTGCGGATGATTCTTTAAGGTTGGAGGAATTGGAGTCTTATTTTACAGGCCGATTGTTCCGGAACCTGCTTGCATTATTTAAACTGAGATTTACACTCGCATTTCGGGAAATAATATGCAACATACAAAAGAAGAAATTTTAAAGCAGATTTATCTTTTTTCCAATTTTACGGAAGACGAGCTGAATACAATTGCTGAAAAGACGGAATACAAAGTCTACGAACAAGGCGACGCGATTTTTCACGAAGGCAATGAGGCAAAGGCTTTTTTTGTGGTGATATACGGTACTCTAAAAGTACTCACTTCCACGGAAAAAGGGGACGACGTCAATGTCACAACCATTGCAACCGGAGACCATTTCGGAGAACTTCCCTTTTTGGATCCCGGAAAACGTTCCGCTTCGGTAGAGGCAATGGAACGATCCGAACTTTTAAGAATTCCCTATGACCACTTAAAGTCCGTTTTTGAAAAAGACTCCAAGGCGTCTTTAAAATTTTATCAAGAAATTTCCCATTTTTTAGCGAAACGACTTCGTATGTTGACACACGATTTGACCTATGCGAGAGAAATGAGAAAAAGATTTACCGTCTGAATCTTTTTCTCGTCAAACCGGGTTCGAATTGTTTTCGGATTTGGAGAAACAAACTCAGTTGGTTCGTGCAAAAACTTTAATTCTCTGAGGAAATACGGATCGAATCATTCTTATCAGTTCATCGGATGTCCTGGAAAAAGGAGTTTAAAATTCGAGAACGAATGATCCTAAAAGATTGCGGTCACAGTTTGCAGCGGAAACGCTCGGTTCCACGGCCGAAATTTATGAAACCTTTTTAAAGAAAAGTAAATCGAATCAGGATTGAAACAGGTGAATGATAGAGGATTCTATGTCCGTAATCTGGATCGGTTTGGCAATATAGGCGTCCATTCCAGCCTCGATACATTTTTCCTTATCACCTTCCATCGCGTTCGCAGTCATTGCTACGATGATCGGCTTTGGATTGGTAAAATTTTCTCGAATATGGTGTGTTGTCTCGTATCCGTCCATCTCCGGCATCTGAATATCCATAAAAATCAGATCATACCATTGGTTTTTAAGACTTGCTAAAGCTTCCACTCCGTTCATTGCAGAATCAACAGAATATCCCAATTTTCCAAGCAGACGGATCGCGATCTTTTGGTTGATCACATTGTCTTCGACCAAAAGGATTTTTAGCGGAATCTTTTCGGATAAAAGTTTTTTCTCGTTTCCGAGTGTCTGCTCTTTGGAAACTTGAGTAGGAAACGCCTTTTCAAAATTTTTGCTCAATTCCTCCAAAAGAACAGGTTTAAACATCATAAATATCTTAAATCCTGGCCGATTGAAAAGTCCGTCCGTTAAAAGATAATACGACGTTCTAAATTCCTTTTCCATAAAAAGAATGACCGTAAGTTTTAGCGAAGAGTTGGCGGTTCTAATTTCGTTCAAAATTTCTGGCAGATTCATATCCGGCAGATTGAGATCGGTAAGAAAGATTCCGATTCTTTCCTCTTCGGTGATGACACGGATCACTTCCCGAGCGGTTCGAACGATTTTTACCTGAAACCCGTTTCTCTCACAGAATTTTTTAATCTGCTCCTTAAGACCTGAATCATGGATCGATATGACCGCGATCTTAGCCAAATTTTTAGAATGTAACTCCTGAACTCCCGCGGGAATTTTATAATCCAATTTTTCGGTGAGAATAGAAAGAGAGAATTCGGATCCTCTACCTACTTGACTTTTGACAATGATTTCCCCTTTCATCAGCGCGGCTAATTTTTTGCTGATGGTCAATCCTAGTCCGGAACCTCCATATCTTCGGGTTGTCGAAGAATCCAACTGGTTGAAAGCCTTAAACAGCATTTCCAATTTTTCTTCGGGAATTCCGATTCCTGTGTCTTGGACCCGAAAGATGAGTCTTAGTTTATCGTTCGGAAATTTTTCCGCTTCCACGCTGAGAATAATTTTTCCCTTTTCGGTGAATTTGACGGAATTTCCTAAGAGATTTATCATGATCTGTCTCAATCGAAAGGGATCCGAAATGATCCAATTGGGAACCAAGGAAGAGATTCTGGATTCTATCTCCAACCCTTTTTCTTCCGCCATCGCTTTGAATAGATTGATCACATCCCCGATCAGCCGCTCCGGAGATACCGGTTGCATTTCGAGCTTGAGATGTCCGGATTCGATCCTGGAAAGATCCAGAATATCGTTGAGCAGAATGAGTAAATTTTGTCCGCTCGTTTTGATGATGTCTAAGTATTCTTTTTGTTCTAGGTTGAGGGAGGTAGCTTCCAAAAGACTGACGGTTCCTATCACTCCGTTGAGGGGAGTTCGGATCTCGTGACTCATCATAGCCAAAAAGTCGGATTTTGCTTTGGAGGCCGCTTCCGCAGTATCCTTTGCACGCTTTAGGGAATCCTCATATACTTTTCGTTCTGTAATTTCGTGCCAGACCGCGAGAAACACGGTTTTATGATGAATCGTCAGCGGAGTAAGAGTGATTTCGATAGGAAATTCCTCACCGTCCATACGTTTGTAAAATCTTTCAAACGTATGAGATCCCCGTTTTAAAGCGATGGTTTCTACCTTTTCGGATCTTTCCCTTACGATGGTTCCGTCTGGTTTTGTTTCGGAAGAAAAAAACGAGGGATGTTTTCCAAGTATATAATTTTTATCGGAACATCGCAACATAGTGAGAGTCGCGGGATTACATTCAAAAATCCCGGATTCGTCATAGAGTATATGAGGATTGCTGGAATATTCGAATAGGAGTCTGAATTTTTCCTCCGCTAATTTTTTATCGGTAATATCCAGAGAAACCGCGCTGACTCCGGTTATTTCACCTTCTGAGTTTCGAATCGGATAAAAGGAGGTTTCTGTAAAAACAACGATGTTTTGCCGGGTCGGTCTTGTTCCGTTGATGCTAAATCTTTCGCCGCTAAAGGCGCGATCGTAAAATGCCTTCCAATTTTTATTGGTCTCCGGATTTGTATTGTTTTGAAATATCTGAAAACCGGGAAATATATCATACTGATAGGATTCCTTCATTACTTTTTTGAATTTGGAATTAAATATGAGTATTTCATAATTCTTGTTTACGGACCAAATGAGCGCTTCCGAATTTTCGATGATTGCGTTTAGATTTGCTTCGTGTTCCGCGATTTTTTGCGACTGTTCCAATAGAGATCGTTCGGCGTTTATTTTTTCGGTGATGTTCTTGATCTGAACCAAGACTACACGATTTTGATCCGAGGATAAAATGCGAAATGCTACGCTTCCCCAGAAGTGTTTGTTCTGAAAGGTAGAAAATTCCACATCCCCTGTAAAACTTTCTCCTTTTAAAATCGTTTTGCGGATCATTTCGTATTCCGCGTTCGGAAAATTGTTATTTAACAAGGAAAAAAAATTTTTACCGATCCATTCAGAGGAGGATTTTATTTCGAAATACTGGAGCGCGGTTTGATTGTTTTCGAGGATCGTATCGTCTTCAGGGTTTAGAAGTAGGATCGCATTCGCGGAATTTTGAAAGATAACAGATCTTAGCTTTTCGTCTTGTAAAAAAAGACTCGGGGTTTCCGGATCCGTTTTTTGCGGAGCAAATAAAAATAGAAAGTGGTCCTTCTTAGAAGCGAGTGCTCGAATTTGAACGTCCAAGGTTTTCCCGTTTGTATCGATGTATTTCAGTCTTGTTACGGCCGTTTTCTTTTTTTCAGATTTGAGTTCGTTTTCAAAAGCAATCCACGCATTTGCCGGGGTCCAATTCCATTGTGAAGGAGGAGTTTTCCGATCAAGATAATCGGAAAACTCTCGGAAATCATCGGAGAATTGCCAGGTTATCAGCTTTCCGGCAGCACTCATCAATAGAAAATTGGAATCGAGTTGTAAAGGATTCATTTGTTTACTATAAATTGCTAATCGAAGTAGTAATATTCCCGGATCCGACAACCAAACAAGCAAAATAAAAACCAAAATACAACGGATTTGTATTCTTCTTCTATTTCAACGGATAAAACGGCACATTCCAAACACGATTTTGCACCGGAAATAAAAAAATAGAATCCAAATTCTCCTTTTGAAAACGAGTATAAAATTTCTGAAGTTTTTTTTATGTAGATCCTATCCAGATCGGTTTTAAATACATACGAAGGACAGTCGAGATTCGAATTTTTATTTGAAAAGGATGGAATGTGGATTTCGATTTTATCCCCCAAATCGATTTCATATGATAAAACGAGAATTGAGCCCGGACCGTTTGATTGACTTCCCGTTCTAAGACCTTTAGAATGCCGTTAGATCGATTTATAAATCATGGAACCAGTCCCTATTCCGATCACAGAAGAACAATATCAAATGCTCTTTGAACTTTCTAGAGACGGGCTCGCCGTCCATTCCGAAGGAAAGATTCTGAGAGCGAACGAAGCTCTTGTAAAGATGCTCGGTTACGAGTCTTCACAAGAAGTGATCGGTAAACCCGTCCTTGAATTTGTTCATCAAAGATCTCAGAACATCGTAAAAGCCAGAATTCATAAAATGAATCAGGACGGATCCGGAGTGGGGGTCCTCGAAGAGGAATTTGTCCGTAAGGACGGATCCACTCTATTTGTGGAAGTTTTAGCGACCGCTTTTTTTGAACAGGGAAAACAATACGTTCAGGTGATCGTCCGAGATATCAATTCGAGAAAGCGCGCCGAGCTGGAGTTGGAAAGACTCCGATCCAAACTTCAAATTACACGGGATCGATTGTTGGGTGTGATCGAAGGTACCAAAGATTCCATTTGTGCACTCGATATTCATTTTCGTGTGATCGCATTCAATTCTTCTTTTGAACTGAGTTTCTGGAAACTCTACGGTAAAAAAATCGAAGAGGGGAATATTCTCTCGGATCTGATTATGGATCCTTCCGAAAGAGCGGTGGTCATTGAAAATTGGAGCCGAGCCTTGCGCGGAGAAGTATATACTACGGAACGTACGATGCGTGGTTTTGTTCAGGACGTCGCCGTATTTGAAATCAGCTATAGCTCGATCCGGGATTCCTCTCACAACTTAATTGGAGCGACCCAGATCATACGGGACATTACCGAAAGAAAACAGGGCGAGGAAAAACTCAGAAAAACCCTGGAAGAAAAAGAAGTGATGCTCAAAGAAATTCATCACAGAGTTAAAAACAATCTCCAGGTAGTTGCGAGTCTTTTGGGTCTTCAGGCGGATCATTCCGAAAATGCGAGGATATCGCAGATCCTGCGCGAATGCGAGCGCCGAATTCAATCCATGGCTCTGATTCATAAAGAACTCTATCAATCGGAGAATATTACAAAAATTGATTTTTATGATTATCTGAATACCTTACTGATCAGTCTTTTGCATTCTTTCGGAAAAGAAAAAAAGATCGAATTTAGAGTTTCCTCAAAGCCGAATTTTGTTTCCATCGAAACTGCGATCCCGCTCGGATTGATCGTAAACGAGCTCGTGACCAATTCCTTAAAATACGCGTTTCCAAACGAGGTCCAAGGAACGATTTGCGTAAAACTGAGAGCGGAGATGCGGGAATTCGTTTTAGAAGTAATCGATAATGGTGTGGGAATGCCCGAAAATTTCGATTTTTCAAAATGTGAAACCCTCGGTTTAAAATTGGTCGCAATTCTTTCCAAACAACTGAGGGGAAAGCCCGGATTTTCACCTTCCGAAGACGGCAAGGGCACTCGGTTTCAAGTTCAGTTCACCGCTTAAAAACACTTGTCCTCTCCCGCCTGAACCCGGACTCTGCAACTGTCCCTATGAATTTAATATCCGTCGATAAGATCTCCAAAGAGATCGGTGAGAAAGTCCTATTCAATCAAATCAGTTTTGGTATCAACGAAGGAGAGAAGATAGGAATTCTCGGTATCAATGGCTCCGGAAAATCCACCCTTCTCAAAATGCTTGCGGGTTTGGATGTTCCCGATTCCGGACAAATTCTGAAAAACAAAATTCTTCAAATCTCCGTTCTTTCTCAGTCACCTACGTTTGATCCGGAACATACCATTTTAGAGCATATTTTTTTTAGTCAAAGTCCGGTGTTGGGAACGATTCGCGCTTATGAAGCGGTTTGCGAAAAAATGGAATCCGGCGATCCGGAGGTCGAAAAAGAATTTAACGTCATTCATCAGGAAATGGATCGGCTTGGCGCTTGGGAGTTGGAGGCTTGGTTTCGTTCTCTTCTCAAGGAGTTGGACATTCCGGATCTGTCCCTCAAAATGAATTCTCTTTCGGGTGGAATGCTTAAAAAAGTCGCCTTAGTACAAACCCTCATCGAAGAATCCAATCTTCTCATATTGGACGAGCCTACGAATCACTTGGACGTGGACACGATTTTATGGCTGCAAGATTTTTTGATCGAAACCAAAAAGGCGGTCTTACTCGTCACACACGACCGTTACTTTTTGGAAGAAGTCACACAACGAATCATCGAATTGGAAAATGGAAATTTATTTTCCTTTCCCGGTAACTTTGCGTTTTATCTTGAAAAAAAAGCGGAAGCGGAGCTTGTCAAAGAAAAGACGGAACACAAAGAAAAACGGTTTATCAAAAAGGAATTGGAATGGCTGCGCAGACAGCCGAAAGCGAGAGGCACCAAACAAAAAGGAAGAACCGATCGTGCACTGGAAGTGATCAATCGAAAAAAAACGGGAAAGGAAATCGTTTTGGATTTTTCCGTTTCGGGACGAAGACTTGGAAAGAAAATTTTAGAATTAAAAAATCTTACAAAATCATACAAATCTCCTCTGATCAAAACGTTTTCTTATACGTTTAAAAACGGAGAACGAATCGGAGTGATTGGGCCGAACGGGGCTGGAAAATCCACCCTTCTCAATCTGATCACCGGAAGGGACGTTCCAGATTCCGGAGACGTGAGTATCGGGATGAATACAAGTTTCGGATATTTCGATCAGGTTTCCAAAGAATTATCCGGAGACATGAGAGTTGTCGAATATATCAAAAAAGAATGCGGTGTATCCGTTAAGATGAGCGACGGTTCCGTAATGAGCGCCGCGGATATGTTGGAATTGTTTCTTTTTGACGGAAGACTCCAGGCAAGTTATGTTAAAAATCTATCTGGCGGTGAAAAAAGAAGGCTCTATCTCGTATCCATCCTGATGACAAATCCTAATTTTCTGATTTTGGATGAACCTACAAACGACTTGGACATCAGGACCTTATCCGTTTTGGAGGAATTTTTGGCTGAATTCGGCGGTTGTATTCTTGTGGTTTCTCATGATCGTTATTTTATGGATAGGACCGTGGATTATCTTTTCGTTTTCGAAGGAAACGGACTGGTTGAAAAATTTCCGGGAAACTATTCCGAATATTTGGAATATAAGAATTATTTAAATCGCCAGAAAAATAAAAGAGAATCGGAACAGCCCGAAACGAAAATTCAGGAAGCGGAAGTTTCCAAGACCGCGAAAAAGGGTTTAAACTTTCGACAAAAAAAAGAATTGGAATCGATCGAGTTGGAAATTGCGACCTTGGAAAAAGAAGAACGGGACATCACCGAAATTCTACAATCGGGAACCGGAAAAACGGAGGAACTCGTGATTTTGGGAAATCGTCTATCCGAGATTCATACGATTCTCCCTTTAAAACTGGAGCGCTGGGAGGGATTACAAGGTTTACTTTGACACGATTCGAACGAGGTCTAACGGAGTATGATTACACGTTCCGTTGAATTCGTAGGCCATCGAATAATTCGAATGGGAATCAATGCTCGCGCTTGGAATTCTTGTATGACGGGGAAATTAAAATCATTCTGATAGATAGTAAGAAAAGCGGAAATCTTTTTGTCGAAATCACCTCAAAGTAAAAGAAAAAAAATCCGATGATCCCAGGACGGATTCGATCGATTAGAAGAAAAATTTCATACCAATTTCTATAGATGTTGGAAAAAAAATATTTTGAGAGGACATTCCTGTTCTCGGTTCGGCCGTTCCCGTTTTAAAATACGGAATCACCTTTCGATCCAACTCGGAAACATTTGTTTTTACAAAGGAAGAGTTTATAAATGCCGCATCTGATACATTGAGCAAATAGAGTAGCGCGACGATTCCGAGAGAAACCTGGAACTGATTGTACTCGGAAATCGACTCGCCATAGTTAGATTGAACTTGAGTATAGTTGTAAATTGCAAAAGGAAGAAATACGGGATTATCTAAAAACAAAAAAGACCGGTTGATCATTCGACTTTGATCCAACGCTCCTAAACTTGTATTGTATTCCGAATATTGTTGAGCGGAATAAGCGATTGCCCCTGCCATGAGAATCGGAAAAATCCAGCTTCTGAACTTTTTCTCCTGATTAGATTGTCCCCAGCCGGGTAGGATTGCGGATTTAAGAGCAGGTTCCCACTGGATTGTTGTGTCGGAAGAAACCTGATTTTCCAGATCGCTTTGTCTGGAGATCTCGGCGAGCTGTTGTTCCGTTTCTGCGATGATCAAAAATCCTTTTCTGGCGGTTTTTTTGTTTCGAGGATTTTCCAAAGAAAGAGTATAACTTCCGCTTTTGAGCGATAAGTTTTCGGTCTTAATCTTAATTTCTCTCGGATTGATAAATTCAAATTCTGGTTTTACCGTTTCACCTGAAGGGAGAAGCAGAGTTACGTTCATCGCTTCTGTAAAATTATCCCCTTTGATGACAAGATACTGACTCAATTTTTCACGGAGAATTTTTACGTTCGAATTTTGCTCGATCATCGGGGCCCTGGAAAGGATCACTTCGAATGCGATCCAATCGGTAAAAACGGAAACTCTCCCAAATTTATTGAGAACCCCGATCCTATGTTCGTAAACACCCGGAGGAATGTTGACTTCAAAACGAGTGGATTTTGTTTTTTCTCTTGTAATCCGTCCCGTTTGATCCTTGATCTCGACCATATATCCGCCGGCTTCAGGCACGGATTTCCATTCCAAAAATTGTTTCTCTTCTTCTCCATACAAAGAGGAAATACAAATCAGAGAAAGCAGAATGACGTATTTTGCGATCCTATTCGACATAGATCTCCTTTGGTGAAAGAACTTCCGGAGGCCGGATTGTCTTGCTCAACTTAATTTCAAAGTTTCTTGAGACAGGAATCGTAAATTTTAAAGTGCCGTTTTTATCTTTGTATTTTGCCAAAATCCTCCATTGATATTTGGTTTCTTCCAAAATCGAAAAATCCTTAAACGAAACGGAATCCGATTTGATTTCTTTTTTCCAGATCGATTTGTTTCCTTTGGATTTGAGTTCTAAAATTTCGATCAACGTGGATTCCAGATCTCCTTCTGATTCCCATCTGAATTCTATGCTATCCCGATTGGAAATATCGATCGTTTCTTCCGTGGACGGACTGATCTGACTCAAAAAAGGGGCGCTATCGGATGTTTTAAACGATTGTGTGTTACTTACGATCAAATTCTCACCGCCATTACCAAGAAGAGAGACCTTCCAGAAGTATTCTCCAGGGGAAGGCAAAACGACCGTTCCAAAAGAAGACCGAAAGTTTTCGCGGACTACACTTCCTGAAAATTCCGGATTTTTGGAAACCTCCAATCTATATACGCCTGCCGGTTCCGGTCTTTGCCAGCGAAACGTCAATTTTTGATTGGATGGATGACCCATTTCCTGATGATTTACAGGAAAGAGAAGATCCAGATTCTCCATCGATAGGATCTTAAATCGTCTCGAAGGGGATAAAAACATTTCACCGTCTTTTGCATTTGCCTTCACTCTCCAAAAATAGGCTCCGGCTTGCGTGATCGGAGAAGAAACAAGAGAGGATGAATTCGATTTTTTAGCAAAAACCGGATTTTTAAAATCCGGATCGTTCGCGATTTCGAGAGTATATTCCGTAAATTCGGGAGAAGAAGACCAAACAAACAGACTTCCTTCTTTGGAGAATTTTCGAAGAGATATCTCTTCCTGATCGGAAGGTCGTTTGAGAATCGGGGGCTCCGGTTTTTCCATCCTTCGGACCGAAAAAGAAATCGCATCGGAAGAGGATGCTTTCAAATCAGGAATGGAGAATTTAGGAGTCACTCTCGCAAAATAAGTTCCTTCTTTGGTTTTATCCCATCGATACAATGTTCCCTGAATTTCCTGATTGACGATCGTGTTTGCAAACGACGAATCTTTTGCGATTTCGATTGTGTATCCTTTTGCAAAATCGATCGCAGACCATTGAAACGATACGTTTGGAATGCTGGATGTAAATTTAAATTCTTCGGACTTTACCGGAGAAAAGATGGAAGGTTTAAGGCTGCTCAGGATCGTAAAAGAACGGGTTTCGCTGTATTCGGATTTTCCGCTGCCGGGATTGACTGCCGTAATTCTCCAAAAAAAAGTTCCCTTTTCCAGGGATTTTTTAAAAAAGATCGCATTTGATTTGGATCGAATCACCTTTTTGGAAAAGCCGGGATCATTCGAAATTTCTAATGTATAATCCTTTACCGCCTCGACCTTGTTCCAACTAAATGATACCGGATACGAGTTCGTGTCGGATTGAAAAAATTTTCTTTCTACAGGAGAATTGAGCGAGATCGAAAGAGATCTAATTTCCGATTTTCCGTTTTTTAATTCCAACGCCTGATTATCGGACAGATTCGATTCCTGATTTCCGGAAGTGACTTTTGCGTTTCCTTTGGAGACCTCCAAGTTTAAGGCCTGGCCTTCAGACGATCTGGAAAGTTTTAGATCTCCCTGGTTGACCGCGACGGTTTCTCCGCCGCTTTTGATTTTTAATTCGGTGCTTCCGCTTTCTTTGTTTGCGGATACGGATCCGTATGCGAAGTCTATGGATAAATTCTTATCCGAAAAATCAAGAAAGATCATACTCTTTTGATCTAGTTTGATTTCGGTTCCATCGTTGAGAACTAAAACCGCTTCGGCTCCGTCGTCCGTACGAACAGTGTCGCGGTTCATGACCGGCATCGATGTTTCCATATCTTCCCACATCACTTCCGAATCGAATTTTCTTTGGGCTTTTTTGTTTTTAAATCTCAGTTCGCCGATTTGCGGATTAGTTCCGGTTTTTCTACCGGAAAACATATGAAAATACAGTAATGCACTGAATAGGAGGATGAGTCCGGTTAGAAAGCTGACTACGTATTTTCCTTCAGTCAAGTATTTCATACTTAACTTCTTCCCCCGGTTCGGAATCATTTCCCTTTTTCGGAGATTCCCATACGATTCCGATTCTGGTTCTCAGCTCCTCTATGGTTTTCGGACAGTTTGGGTCGTCTTTTCTTCCCAAAACCGCATAGATGATCTGCGCGTCTTCCTTTCCTTTTACTTTGATGGATTGCATTTTTTCAACGTTAAAAAGATTCGGGACGTGATCCAGTAAATCCTGAGTGATCAAAATATCGGTTCCAAAGGGTTTGTTGAGTGCTTCCACCCTGGATGCGAGATTGACCGCGTCTCCGATCACTGTATACTCCAGTCTTTGTTCGGATCCGATCTGTCCCGCAATTACGGGCCCGTAGTTGATTCCACATCCGATTTTGATGATCGGTTTTTTATCGCCGCCTCTTCCTTGGTTGAATCGGATCAATGCTTCTCGCATCATCAAGGCTCCGGTGACGGCATTTTCCGCGTCTTGATCGGAAGTTTTTAAAGCTCCCCAGGTCGCCATGATCGCGTCTCCGATAAACTTATCTACGATTCCATGTGTGTGGTTCACACAATGAACCATCTCGGTCATATATTCGTTTAAGAATTCGACGACTTCTTCCGGTTGAAGTTTTTCGGAAATAGAAGTAAAGCTGCGGATATCAGAGAAAAAGATCGCGCACATCTTTCTTTCTCCACCCAGAGTGAGTTCCTGTTTTAGAACCATTTCTGCGATTTCTTTATTTACAAACCGTCCGAGGGCGTCCTTAACCTTTTCTCTTTCTTCTAAACCCCGACCCATGTCTACAAAGTAGTCGGTGAGAAGACCGACTTCGTCTTTTGTACTGGATCGGATTCCGATTTTAAAATTTCCTCTCGCGACCTGCGTGGTTGCCTGTAGTAAGCTTAAAATTGGTTTTGTGATCGTTTTTGCAAAAAAGAAAACGATGATTAGTGCGAGACAGAGAGCGATTCCCATAATCAGGATATTTGTTCTTTGGATCCGATACACCGCTTCAAAAGCCTTATCTTCGGGAACGATCGAAACAACCGCAGCTCCTCCGAAACCCAATTTCTGAAACGAACCGAACCAGGATTTTCCGTCCTTGTCTTTATATTCGATTTGTTTTGTATTCTCGGAACTGTTTACCATCGATTCCACAATGGGAAGATTCATAAAGTTGGTATTGGATTGAAGCAGTTTCGGATCGGAATGCGCTATAAGATCACCTTCTCCATTGACCAAAAACACCTCCGAGATGTCCTGCTTTTGGAAAGCACTCAGAAGTTTTTCCAATCTTAGAATCAAAACTAAAATTTTAGGATCGGAACCGGAAGAAGAGGGAACCGCGATTACAAAGATCGGTTCCTTGAACTCGGCACTTAGGTTTTCGATCCGACCACCCGTTAGGATCGATTTTTGAATCAGGTTGGGTCTGGAAGAAATTAGTTCGGAAATTTCTTTCGTGGAAGATTTGATCTCACCTAAGTAAGGTTCGTTGTAAAATTCATGAACTACCGAAGGTCGGTTGTTTGAGATCTGATACAAACCGGCATATACAAAATCGGGGTCGTTTTGAAAAAAGATATCGGCAAAACCGATTCCTGCATTTCCCTGATTGAGTGCGTTTGCGATTTGTTTTCCTTTGGAAAGAATGTCGTTGAGATCCGTTTTGATCTTCAATCCGAGAATATTCACTAAATTTAAATTGTTTTGCAGAACTCGGATTTCGGAGTCTCCACGAAACGCGGAAGATGCAAAAAAGATGATCGTCGAAACGGTGATGGTCATCAAAAGAGAAATGACGGCCATAAGTTTGATCTGAAGAGGAAGTTTTGTTTTGATCGTGGCGTCCGTATCCACGACCGGAATGGCTTCCGATTCTGTAGACTGTTTTGGAGTCACGGTTTTTTGTTTGATAGGTTTTGAAACGGGAACAGCCGTTGTCGTTTCCAAAACAACAGGAGCGTTTTGGGAAACTACCGAAGTCGTTGTGTCTTTCCTTGTTTCTGTAGAATTCGATTCCGCCGTAGCGGGAGAAGTCGGCGGCGGTTCCGAGATCGGAGCGGATTCCGGCGAAATACTGACTCTTTCTGCGGTTTGCACTACAATTTCCTTTGGTTTAAGACTTTCTTCCATATGATCGATTTCGATCGCGGGAATTTCATGAGATTGAAAGGAAAGATGGGATTTTGAGTTTTCTTTTTCCGTATAGGCAACCGCTTTGATTTTTGTCAGGTTGTCAAAGCCGGGCTCGTATTCGATTTTATATTTGATTTTGGAAGGACGTCTACCTTCCCGAATCAATTGAGAGGAAATCGAAAATTCCACCTGGGAAATTTCGGGAGAGAAATGGTTTTCTTTTTTTTGGGAAATAAATTTTCTAAAAATAGTTGAATCGAAATCGGGATATACATAACCGAAGTTTGAAATTCTATCTTTTAATTCTGCTTCGGGAATATAGGGGTCGTTTGCGATCAAGAATTTGGAAAGAAAAAGAGGAAATCTGGTTTCGCAATCCGGTTGAATCAGAAATAAAAGATTTCCTCTTTTTAAAAATCTTTCGATTCTGAGAAAGGCCCCATACACGGAATCGTTTGTTGCTACTGGACCCGGAGGAATGAGAATGGACACGATCGAAACGGAAGAATCCGTAGACTCCAAAATTTCTTTATCAAATCGATTATCCGAGGTGACAATACAGATCGTTCCAATTTCTTTTTTATTGATCTCTTCGAAAAGAACGGATGTGTTTGTCTTTCCTTCGAATTGAGAGGTTGATATAAAGACAAGAGCTCCCGATGTTCCCAAGGGAAGATAACGATGATTTGTTTCTAACATGGATGATAGCTCTCTAATCCAGAAAAATAGAATTCCGCTTCAAGGAACATCTATTTTAAACCGGGTTCTCCCACTTCTATAATATAATCGGTGAAATCTATGTTTTTGTTCGCATTTTGCAAGAAATCGCTTTCTGCCATACTTTAGTTTCGGAATATGGAACTGAATTCTTAAAATAGAGGGAATGGAACATGGCAACTGCGGTATTTAAGACAAATTTTGGAAATTTTTCGGTCTATCTTGACGAAGAAAAGGCTCCGATCACGGCGGGAAATTTTATCAAGCTCGCTAAGGACGGATTTTACAACGGTCTTACGTTTCACCGGGTTATCAAAAATTTTATGATTCAGGGGGGATGTCCCAGTGGAACCGGAACCGGCGGACCGGGATATAAGATCCAAGACGAATTTCATAAGGATCTAAGGAATGAGAAATACACTCTCTCTATGGCAAATGCGGGACCCAATACCGGAGGATCTCAATTTTTTATCAATGTCAGAGATAATTTCTACTTAGACAATCGACACGCGGTTTTTGGAAAAGTAACCGAAGGTACGGATATCGTGGAAACGATTTCCGAAGCAGAAACCGGTTTTCAAGACAAACCGACGAAGGCCGTCGTGATCGAAAGCATTACATTTTCAGAGTAAGCTTATTAAAAAAGAGGGAAACCCTCTTAAAAATCGAAAAAAGCCTTAATTCTAGCAAGTTAGGGCTTTTTTATTTTAGAATCAAATGCCATTTTCTTTTCGTTTTTCTCCCTAAATCCCAAATCACAACCGCTCGGGATAATGGCCCGCTGACGCGCTATTCTCAAGTATACAATACAATTCGTAAAACCCGGAAGCGAAGAGCGGATCCGGTTTGAATTCGGTCTTGATTCAGGGGTTAGATTCGTAAAAAAGAATATTCTTAAGTTCGTAAAAAAGGAAAAGTTCCTAAAACCAGAATTGACTTTTTTATAAAATGATTACTTTTTACGTCATATTGATTCTAAGCGGTCAAAAGTGTTTCGAAACTTATTTTTTATAGCTTTTCTAAGTCTTAGATATTGGGAGACTTCAGAGGAAATCGATCGTTGGTATTAAATCTGAAACTTCGGAGATAGATTGCAAATTTCAGAATATGATTTTCAGATCGGAACGTTACTGCAAACTCCGATCGTCATTTTGAATCGGGATGAAAGGATTGATTTTTGCAATCTCGCTTTTGCAAAATTGGTGGGGTCGACTCCGATTCTTCTAAAAAGTCAGGATTTTCGGGAGTTTTTCCGATTTCAAAATCTAACGCTCTCGGAAGAATGCAAAAACTCTAAATTACAAAAGTCTATTTTTTTTAAGGATAGGATACAACTTTTCGATGGTCAGGAAGTCCTTCTGGGAGGAAGTATCGCTTATTTTTCGGAGAATTCGGGGGATTATTTTTTATTGGAGATTCTTGAAAAAACGGAGGATTCGATTTTTCAAGAAAAAGAAACGGAGATCGCAACTGTGATATCAAGGATTTATCATGATTTACAGGAGCCGATTCGAAATCTTTCCTCGTTTTTAAAAATACTTTCCGATAAATATTCCAAAGAGCTCAATCCAAAAGGACAGGATTTTTTACGGATTTGCGTACAAGCCGCAAATCGGTTGTGGGAAAGAATCAACGGTTTGCTTTTGTTACCTCGGATTGAAAAAGAAAAAAACATTCTAAAATTGTTATCTTTAAAAAAGATTATCGATGAAAGTCTTTTGGATATCAAAGAGGATCTTGAAAAAACCGGGACACAGGTTTTTGTAGAAGGTGAATTTCCGGAGCTGATCGGAAATCCGGTTTTGCTACGTGAAGTTTTTCTAAATTTACTAAACAATTCGATCCAATTTAGAAAGAAGGATCAAAATTCTCAAATTAAAATCATTTATTCAAATCGATCCCGATTTCATGAAATTCAAGTTCAGGACAACGGAATCGGCGTTGATTTGGCGGAAAAAAAATATTTCATAGGATTATTCAAAAAATATCACGATATTGAGGAGTTTAACGGACCGGGAACTGGTTTGTTTTTTTGTAAAAAGATAGTCGAGCTCCACGGCGGTTTCCTAGAGGTAAAGACCCAAAAGGCGATGGGATTTTCGGTGACGATCTCTTTTCCGCGTGAATTCAAATTAAAACATTTATAAAAAGAGAGAATAATCTTCCAATGTTTAAAAATTCTTTTTCAGTACTTTTGATCGAGGACTCTAACGCAGATTTTAGATTGATTCAGGAATTTTTGGGAGAATCCGAAAGCCCTGCTTTCAATCTGACTCGGAGTGATAACTTTTCCTCAGGATTGAATTCCATTTCCGAAAAACGTCCGGATGTGGTATTGCTGGATCTATCCTTACCGGATTGCAACGGTTTGGAGGCGTTGACGGCAATTAAAAGTAGATTCCCTCAAATTCCGGTGATCATCTGTAGCGGTGCCGAGGATAAAGAGATTACGGTAAATGCTTTGCAGATAGGCGCTCAGGATTACGTATATAAAGGAAAATTTGATTCCTATTCTTTGAGTCGATCCCTGATTTTCGCTTATGAACGAAATCGCCTCGCCATCGAGCTGGAGAAAAAGAACATATTCGAACAGGAAAACGAAGAAAGATACCGGTTGTTTTTTCAATACAATCCTCATCCCGCCTTTTTATTCGAACACGATACGTTGGAAATCATCGAGGTCAATCAGGCGGTTATCGAAAAATACGGTTATCAAGAACGGGATTTGATCGGTAAAAAGATTCTTGAGATTTTTCATAAACAGGATTTTGAAAAAGTAACGACTGAAATCGATTCTTATCATTTCGGAGTCAATCGTGTTCGCCGGATCATTCACAAAAAAAAGAATGGATCCGAACTCATTGCGGATTCTACGATTTATAAATTTCGATTCCGCAATCAGATCCTGGATTTGGCGGTGATCACGGATGTGACCGAAATGGTTCGAAACCGGGAATCGATTCTTGCATCCTTGGCGGAAAAGGATACCTTGATCCAAGAGATCCATCACCGCGTTAAAAACAATATGCAGATCATGGTCTCTTTATTAAATCTGCAAGCTGACAATGCGATGACGAGAGAGCTCACCTCCAAGGAACTTTACGGATTGTTAAAGGATACGGAGAGCCGTGTGTTTTCCATGTCGTTGGTTCACAACGAACTTTATAAATCCAGAGATCTTTCCCACGTGGATTTTAGTAGCTATCTAAACATGCTCCTGCAAAATCTTTGGAATCTCTACGGAGTCGGACGAAACATAACGCAGACGATTTCGGCCCAAGGTCTGATCCTAAATATGGATACTGCCATACCTTTGGGATTGATCGCTTGCGAATTGGTGACAAATGCTCTTAAACATGCGTTTGCGGAAAAATCCAAGGGAAAAATTCGAATCGATGTGGCTCAGGAATCGAGTCGGATTACAGTGACGATTGAGGACGACGGAAAGGGGCTTCCTGCCGGATATTTGGGAAAGAATCATGATACTTTGGGGTTGCAGCTCGTTCAAATTCTTACAAAACAAATTGAAGGTGAGTTGAAAATCGAAATCTTAAATCCGGGAACCAAATTCCAAATTCAGTTCCCGGAGCGTGAGTGAGTTAGATTTTTTTTCCGCAGCCTTTCATAGAAGGATCATACGGATTTTGAATCTTGTCGCCGGAAGCGATCCATTTCTTTTTTACCATGGGACAGTAAAATACGTGAACTCCAGAAGATTCATCTTTTTGAATGTAATCTTGTAAAGATTCCGCCAATACCGCATAGGCTTCCAGTTTTTCCTTTTCGGAGGTTGCAGTTTTCAAGCTTTCGGCCGCATTCAGAGCCGGTTTCAGAGAACCGTCCTTGATCGCCGCTCGTTGAAGTCCCCCGATCAAACGATCAACCGTCACCTCCTTTTGATCAAAAAAGGACTGATGGATTCGGTCCAATTCGCCCAAAATCAGAGGTCGATCCTGAAGAAGGGACTTTGCCTCCAACCAACCTGTAAAAAAAAGACTCATCAAAAGAAATATTAGAATTTTAGAATTCATTTTGATTCCTTTTGAATTAAGCGACTTTTTTGAGTTCGGCGATACATTCTTTGCAGCTGTCAGCACAGTTTTTGCAGATCTCATGATGCGATTCGTGGACTCTACATTCTTTTTCGCAGGTTTCGCAGGCTTTAATACAAAGTGCCGCGAGTTCCTTTGTCAGAGGGGAATTCGAGGCCCCTAAACTGATAAACGCTTTGCAAAGGGCCAAGGTGTCTTTAACAGTTTTGAGACAATCGGCGAGCATCGTATCTCCGTTTGATAAATTCTCGTCGCAATGAGCGAGACAGATTTCCGCGTTTACGATGCATTTGGCGGCCGCCTCCAGGGTTTTTTTAGCCACTTTTTGAGAAGCGATCTTCTCCGATTTTTTAGAAGATTCCGGATGTTTGTGACCGGATTCTTTGGCAAGAAGAGATCCTGCGGATGCGAACGCAAGGATAGCGGCGGATTGGGAAAGAAGTTCTTTTCTAGTTAACATAAAATATACCTAATATAAAGTTTTAAAGATGGTTTGAAAAAATCGAATGGGAGGAAGGGGAATATATCAGGTCAAAAGTCGAACCGAAGAGATCGAATCAAGAACGGATTGTTGCGGATTCGATTTCGAGACTGCTAAAAACGGATAAATGCGTCGTGAAAACGTTCCTAAGTCAAAATTTTCATGATCTAAAAACCAGAAAAGAACGGAAAGATAACTCAAGTTGATTTCTGGGGTTTTAGGATGTAAAGACTCGGGGGATACGACCAATTGACAATTGGAACAAGAAGACACAGGATTCGTTTTGTCTTGTTTCTGATGACAAGGGGGTAAATCCCCGGAACTTGCTTGTTGCACGGAAGGAAAAGCGGGACAGTTCTTTCCCGAAAGCATGATCGTAAAACAAAACAAAGCCATAAAAAAGGCTGCAATTCCTAAAAAGGCAATCCAATGTTTTCTGCTACGACTCATTTGTTCTTTAGACTTGCGAATTGAAAGAGAGGGGCAAGAAGTTTTTAAAAAATTAGTTTGATTTCCATGACATTTTCATAGAGGTTTGTATCCTTTCCGGGCCGGGACTTTGAAAAAACCGAGGGGCAAATCATAGATGAACTCTATTCTCATTTTGGATGACGCACAGGAAAATTGTATGCTCATGCAGGGGATTTTGCGCAAATCCGGATACAAAGAAACGCACGCAACTCAATCCCCGGACGAAGTCATCGCGTGGCTGAGTCTCAAATCGCAAGATCCTCCTCAAAAGGAATTTTCCCTCATTCTGTTGGACATTCTTCTTCCGGGAATTACAGGTATCGAAATTTTAAAAATGATTCGTGAAAAGGATCAACTCAAGGATATTCCGGTGATCATGATTACCGCTCTCAAGGAATCTAACGTATTACAGGAAGCGTTTGATTCCGGGGCGATCGATTACGTCGTCAAACCATTTGACGGAAATGAACTTTTGGCCAGGGTGCGTTCTGCACTTCGTCTTTTCGACGAGATGACTCGAAGAAAGGAGCGGGAAAAGGAGTTGGAAAGCCTTACCGATCAACTTCAAGAAGTAAACGCCCATTTGCTTGCGATTGCAAGAACGGACGGATTGACGAGTCTTTATAACAGAAGATATTTTGACGAGGTTCTTGCTACGGAATGGAAACGATGTTGGAGAACAGGAAACAGCGTGGCCCTTCTTATGTTGGATATCGATCATTTTAAACTCTACAATGACACATACGGACACCAGGCGGGAGATCATTGTCTTAAACAAGTAGCGCTTGCGATTCGAGACTGTGCAAGAAGAGCGGGTGACCTTGCTGCACGTTATGGTGGAGAGGAATTTGCGATCATTCTTCCGGAGACGACGGAATCGAATGCGGTCATTGTGAGCAGAAATATTTTAGAAAGGGTGGAAAAATTGTCCATCCCACATTCTGCATCCAAGACGGATTCGATTGTAACCGTCAGCATCGGAATGGCAACCTTGAGTCCAAATCCCGAAAACTCGATTGTAGAGCTGATCGAAAGGGCGGACAAGGCGTTATATCTAGCCAAGGAAGAAGGAAGAAACTGTCTGCGTTTTTATCCTCAGGGCGATTGAGATTCTTCGATTGATCCAGATTCAATCCATAAAAATTGAATGTCATTCACATTAGTTCCCGTAGGACCGGTGAACACCAAAGCCTCCGCCAGTTTTAACACCTCATACGATTGATGATTTTTTAGCGCAAGATCTGCGTTCGTATGTTTTTGGATCATGTCCCACGTATTTCCGTTTACGATCGCACCCGCTGTGTCCGTCGGGCCGTCCGTTCCGTCTGTCGCTAAGGAGAATAACGTGACTCCCTGTAAACCACGAACTTGTTTTGCGAACGCAAGCGCGAGTTCCTGGTTTCTTCCGCCCTTACCGTTTCCTTCGTGTGTCACCGTGGTTTCGCCGCCGCATAGGATAAGAATCGGATGATTTGCCTTTCGAGAATATTCTCTCGCGATCGCTCCCAGAAAAAATCCCGCTTCTCTGGCCTCGCAACCCAAGGAGGAAGTGAGTAAAATTGTTTCGATATCGAACGCTTGGCATTCCTCTTGTACGGTTTTGAGGGCCGATGCGATATTTCCGATACAAAATGTCGTGTGAAGTTTCGAATCGGCCGGAGTCCGAGGCGAATTTTCGTTTTGTTTAAGAAGAATCCCTATGTTTTTGTTTATTATTAAATTATATTGTTTGAATATTTTAAAAATAGAATCATTTTTGATTGTGGAATGGATCGTGGGACCGGACGCGACTTTGGAAAGCTCGTCTCCGATCACATCCGATAAAATCAAACTCATCGATTTCGCCGGTTCGATTTTGGAAAGTAATTTTCCGCCCTTGATCGAAGAAAGAAGAATTCGAACCGTATTGATCTCCTGAATGTCCGCACCGCTTGCCAGAAGTTTTTGATTCCAGAAAATCAGGTCTTTCAATTCCAAACCTTCTGCGGGAACCTCCGCCAGTGACGATCCGCCTCCGGATAACAAAAGAAGAAGCGTATCTTCCGGTTTGAGCCTGGAACAAAGTTCCAGGATTTTTTTTCCTGCTAAAATACTGTTTTGATCGGGAATCGGATGCCCTGCCTCGATACATTTGATGGGTTGGGGAACGGGCCCTGCATGGCCGTATTTGGTAACTATGAGTCCGGTGGTTATTTGATTTTTGAGAACTTCAAACGCAACCATCGCCATTCGATAGGCCGCCTTTCCGATCGAAAGAAGGACGATATTTCCATGAAGATTTTGCACGGTTAAGAACTTTCCGACGGATTCTTCCGGAAGAGCGCCTTGGATCGCTTTGGCGCCCAGATACAAAAGAAGCGATTCGGGAGATTGGAGATTCGGGTGATCGGGATTTTTAAAATCCAATGGAAACATCGAATCCAAAAAACGAAATCGATTCGAAAAAAAGAAGCATTTTCCGATCCATCCCTTTTTCTTTATTTTGACAATCTGTTAGAAAACAAGAATGTAGGAACTCATACAAAAAAACAAATTCTCGATTTGTCGATAAAGACACGAGATAGAAATGGCCCTTCCAAAAGGCCCAGCATTCAAAGGAGCATTCATGTCTGAGATCAAAACCGAGTTTCTCAAAAACGGAGAAAGGGAATACAAATACCTAAGTTTAGGGAAGGGAAAGAATCTAATCTTCTTTTTTCACGGATTCCCGGACGACGCGGGATCCATGAAACGGCTGATGGAAATCTTTTCAGAAAAGGATTTTACCTGTGTGGCTCCTTATATGCGCGGATATTCATCCGGTTCCAACGTTCCCGTTTCGACGACCGTGAGCATTGCGGAACTTGCAGGGGATCTAAAGTTCATCGTGGAATCCTTAAAAGCCAAACACAAACCCGAAAGAACCGTCGTAGTAGGTCATGATTGGGGGGCGATCGCCGCCTACGGACTTGCAAATCTTTCTCCAGGAATTTTGGATGCGTTAGTCGCGCTTTCTGTCCCTCCGTTACCGACCTTCTTAAAAAATCTATTTTTATACCCGTCCCAACTCGTAAGAAGTTGGTATATACTTTTTTTTCAGCTTCGTTCCGGAATTCCGGAATCCGCGCTTTTGAGAAACGATCTTTTGCGAAGACTCTGGGAGGATTGGAGTCCGGGTTGGAAAATTCCGGAAGATCGTTTTCAAGAGGTATCTCAAAATCTGAAAATACCGGAACACCTTTCGGCGGCGCTCGGATACTATCGCGGCTTATTGACACCGGAAAATTTTACTTTATGGAACTCGAGTCGTGAGCTCGTGTTTCAAAAGATATCCGTTCCCAGTTTGATCCTTGCGGGTGAAAACGACCAGTGTGTCGCGACTTCGGTCTATCGCGGTTTGGAATCCGAGTTTTACTCAAGGGTGCTTTACAAGGTTGTGTCTAACGCGGGACATTTTCTTCCTTTGGAAGCTCCGGAGGTTGTTGCAAAGGAGATATTTTCTTTTCTGAAAGTGGATTTTAAATAGGAAATCAAAAAAACTGCGCTCAAGGTTTTTCCCAGAGCGCAATGAAAATGGTGATTCGTAAAGGTTTTCTCTAACTTTCCGCCGGAGTTTCCCTCCAGTTTACCTTCTGGGAACTAGAATCTTTGCCTTCGGAACGTTTATCCGCGATCGATTCGAAATACGTTTCGTAATTCGGGAAATTGGTTCCCATGATTCGATCCCAAAAATTGAAATAAAGACTGTAGTTTCCGTGAAACTTTTGGTGATGCAAATTGTGATGTGTGGAGGTATTGATCCATTTTAAAATCGGATGCCTCACCCAAGCTTTTGGAAGAAATTCATATCCGAGATGCCACCAGATATTCATAACCATCGCATAAAACGTATGGATCAAAAGCACATGAAAATGGATCGGTATAAACATTATAAAAATTACAATGTAAATCGCTTCCACAAACGCTTCTAAAAAATGGAAGTGATACGCAGCGACGGGTGTGGGATTGACGGACTGATGATGCACCGAATGCACCGCGGAATAAACTTTTTTATGATGCATCCATCTATGCGCCCAATAAAACCAAGTTTCGTGCCAGATTGTGATCACAACAAAGGAAAGAAACATGTAAAGAATTCCACCGTGTTGCGAGTAATCTCCGAAATAAACGTTGCTCGTAACAAATCCCATTCTCGCTGAAACGATGTTTGTGGTGGAGATAATCGTAAAAACCAAAAGAGTGACTGCCGATTGTTTGAATTCGTTTTTGATCTTTTCAAACTTTGGATATACGGATTGAATTCTGAATCTGTGAAAACTTTCTTTTTTCCATACATAGAAAATCAAAAAGGCTAATCCCGCGATCGGATAGTATCTCACGATATTCATTAAAAACTGGAACAATCCGATTTTTTGGATACACTCAAGAAAAAATTCGCACTGAGTTGGATTCATGGAAACAGACTCCTTTCTTTGAATAAAGGAAGTCTACCGTGGTTTCTAAGTTCTATCGTCCGACTTGGTCGAAACGGTCGGAAAAAAGCGTCCTGAATTATCAATCCGGTCTTTAGATTCCCCTTTTTTTCTGAATTCGGTTGGGCTCAAACCGACTTCTTTTCGAAACGAGTCATTAAAGGAGGATTTGGATTGAAAACCGACTTCGTAGGCGATCGACAAAACCGTATCTTTGGGGGAATGAAGTAAAAGGTGTTTTGCTTCTGCGATTCGATATCCGTTGATCAGTTGAAAGAAGTTTTTTCTAAGATGAAGGTTGAGATATTCTGAAAGTTGATGTGCCGAAATTCCCAGTTCCTCCGAAAGTTTTCCGAGACTTAGATTTTCTTCTTTATAAACTTTTTTCTCATCCATCAGACCGTTCAAACGCTTTTCGAGCGAACTCAGATCCACGGATTTCAATTGGGTCGTTTTGTATTTTTTTTCATCTTCCACGATCCGTTTGACAGCGCTAAAAATTTCGGGATGGCTTTGACGAATGATATAAATTCCGCAAAGCAGGATTCCGATCAAAATCGAAGAGATTTCAAGACGGGTCACACCGATCTGTTGGATACTCGCAGACAAACCTAGAATGGAAGACGCGATCGCGACCGAAAGAATCAAAAGAATCAATCGAATCTTTGGCTGAGTCCAGATGGTAGTCCAACGGATTCTGTGAATCAGATTCCAAACGATATTGAGAAGATAACCCAAAAGAGTCAGGGACATGATCGCGATTCCCAATCTGAGATCCCAAGGGATTTGTCCTTGTTGCGCGAGTCGTAGACATTCCAATTTTTCCGTGGACGAAGACATATAAAACGGGCCGAGAAGAACCAGAATGATAAAACAAGGAATCAGATCGATAGGTCGAAATAGGGAGATTTCATTTTCATCTTCCCACAGCGCGGAAATATAAGAACGCAAAAGAGGACCGAAAAACACCGTAATCGGAAGATGGATCGCGTAGAAATGCGGAAAGAAACGGATCGATTTTGTAACGAGTAGATACGTATGAATTTGAAAGATAAACACCGCGGCAAATAGAATTAGAAGAATTTTGTTTCTCCGGTTTTTCCGTGCTAATGGAAATTCTCCAAATACAAAAAGAAGTGAGAGCGCGGAACTGAATCCGATAAATCCGGAAAGAACGGATTCAAAATTCAGAGTTTCCAGTAAAAATGCTGACATTTGAGTTTTATCTAAGAATCCTTTTGGATGATTTTCAGCAAAAGTAAAGCAGTTCTTCTCCGATATAAAAAAGGTGGCTACCTTTTTTAATAAAAGAAACGATTTCGACCGATTTGCGATCGAAATGGAGTGATTTTTTTTGGAAGAATCTTGAGAAAACCGATCCCGAGTTGGAATTTAAAAGGCAAAACGAATGAGTTCAAATGTTTTTTAAAAAAAAAGAGACTGACTCGGAAGTGCAATCTCCGGGATTTCTATTTTATTGTTGCAATGCACTACGTCTAATAGGAACATCCAAATGGGACAGAATCCTGTTCTTTTCTCCTTGAGGGAGGCTCGAAATGTTCGAAAAAATGATCGAAGATTTAAAAGATTCCGTCAAAGAATCGGTAAAATCGGTACGCTTGCCTTTAGAAATCCATAGCAAAACAGGAAATTATTCGGCCGAAATCGGCGGCTGGGAAGGCACCTCCATGAGTCTGAATCTAGAACGATTCAGTCCGGATCTTGTTGGAGAATCCGCAACTCTTGAAATCAAAATTCCGTTTTGGAAAGATCCGATCTGCATCAACGGAACCATTACCGAAAAAAAAATCGTGCGTTCTAAATCCCTGGACCGGATTACGGATAACGTGCTTTTGTTTGAATCCGATGCGATCGCTTTAGTAAAGAAATTCTTGCCTAAATTTCCGGTCGATCTCAAAGACTGGAAGATTCCAGAATTTCCTAAAAAAGCGGATTAGTTCTTAACTTTGTATGAGACCGATTTTTAGTTTTGTTTTGTTTGTGTTCTTGTTTGCGGGTTGTTTCGCTCCTGTTCAGGAGAACGAGCACCATTCCGATCAAACAACCATTGTGGAACCGCATGTAGATCCCTGCAAAGAAGATCGAAAAAAATTCTGCAAGAACCAACCGAGCCGGAGAGGAATCACCCGAGAGTGTCTGATTCAAAATGCGCATTCTCTTTCTCCGGATTGTAAAGCGTATCTGATCAAAAAAGGGCGGATTCGTTAAAACCCGTTCGTCCGTTTTTGAAATTTTGGAATTTTCGTTTTACAATTTGATTTCCAACACTAAAGGAGCGTGATCGGAGAACGGTTTGTCTCTGTAGATCGTTTGGCTTTTTACATTCTTCTTTAATTCTTCTGTGACAAAGAAGTAGTCGATTCTCCATCCTTTGTTCTTCGCTCTCGCACCCGCGCGAAAGGTCCACCAGGAATATTCCTGTTTATCGGGATAGAGATAACGAAAGGTGTCGACCCAACCCTTGTTTAAAAATCCGGTCAGCCATTCTCTTTCTTCGGGTAAAAATCCACTGCTCTTTGCGTTTCCCTTCGGATCGTGAATGTCCTGAGGTGTGTGAGCTATATTCACATCTCCGCATAAAATCAGATTGGGATGTTTTTTTTTGCGTTTCTCCGCTTCTTTTTGAAACAGATCCAGAAATTTCATCTTCGCGGTTTGACGCACTTCCCCCGTGGTTCCGGAAGGAAAGTATAAGTTCCAAAGTGCAAAGTCCGGATATTCTAAAAAAATACTTCTTCCTTCTTGATCAAAGAAAGGATCTCCCAGACCGAGAGTGGTTTTGAGGGGAGGTTTTTTGCATAGAATTGCGACTCCGCTGTATCCTTTTTTCTCCGCGCTGTTGAAGATGGGTGTATATTTCCCTTCTTCCCAGAGAGAAGCCGGTACTTGATCCTGCATGGCCTTGGTTTCTTGAAAACATACAAAGTCGGGTTTGGCTTCTTTGAGATAATCGGCGAGACCTTTTTCCAGAGAAGAGCGGATTCCGTTGCAATTGAGGGAAATGAGTTTCATGGCAATGGGTAAACTGACCGAATTCTTTACGCGGGCAATTGTTTTTTTCATCAAATTTCAGATGCAGGAAGAGTTCTTTCCGAAATTCTGGCTTTCAGATGGCGATACAAATTCTGCAAGTCAGTTTGAAGGATCGGGAAATCCTGGATCCGGTTCTAAAACGGGCCAGAGAAGACCTGAGTTCTACCCTGGATCTGGTCAAACCGATCATTGAGGACGTAAAGAAGAATGGAGATTCCGCTCTTCGGGAATACACCCGTAAGTTTGACGGAATCGTTCCCGATTCTTTTGTTTTGGAAATTTCCAAACTGGATCCGAAGATCGATTCCCCACTCGAGTCGGCTCTGCAAAAGGCGGCCGAAAATATACGCGCATTTCATCAGATTCAAATTCCCGAAGATAAGGAAATTCTTATAAACGGAAATCGACTCGGCATCCGCCACACCGCGGTCGAATCCGTATCGGTCTATGCTCCCGGTGGCAAAGCATTGTATCCTTCCACCATTCTTATGGGAGTCATCCCCGCAAAGTTAGCGGGTGTAAAAAACATTCAGATCGTAACCCCACCGCAAGGCGGGCAGCTTCCGGACGGTCTCATCGCTGCCGCAAAGATTGCGGGCGCCGATCGAATCGTATTAGCCGGAGGAGCCCAGGGTATCGCCGCGGTTTCCTACGGAACAGAAACCATTTCTCCCTCCGAGTTTGTGATCGGACCCGGAAGTAAGTTTGTCACCGCCGCAAAAGTATATTTGAGCGGACTTGGAATCATAGGAATCGACAGTCCCGCGGGACCGAGCGAGGTTTTAGTCATCGCGGATGATTCCGCAAATCCGGTTTGGGTCGCGGCGGATTTATTATCGCAAGCCGAACACGGAGAGGATTCGGTCGCGATCCTTTGTACCGATTCTTTATCCTTAGCCGAAAAAGTGCAGAAGGAAGTGGATAAGGCTTTGATCGAAAGGCCCAAACGGGGCGAGATGAAGCGCAAGTCTATCGACGACAACGGAAGAATATTCGTATTTCCTAATTTAGAAGAATGTTTTTCGTTTTCGGATCTTTTCGCCCCCGAACACCTGGAAATCCAGACCAGAAATTTCAGAGAGGATCTGAAAAAAATCCGGCACGCGGGCTCTGTGTTTCTCGGAAATTATTCTCCGGTCGCAATGGGGGATTATATCAGTGGAACCAATCATATTCTTCCCACAGCCGGCGCCGCGAGAATCTATTCGTCTCTCGGTGTTTCCACGTTTTTAAAACGAGTCACCTGGCAGGAGGTTTCCAAGAAATCGCTAAAGGAACTCTATTCCCACGTCAAAGTCCTTTCCGAATTCGAAGGTTTGGACGAAGAACACGGAACTTCGGTAAAAATTCGAACTTGAGAAAATTCTAAAATTATGATACTCTGTAAAACACCGGAAGAAGTTTCGCTTCAAGTCCGCAAATGGAAGTTGGAAGGAAAAAAAGTCGGTTTTGTTCCCACGATGGGATTTCTCCACGAAGGGCACGCTACCTTGTTTGACAAATCCCTATCCAAAGCGGATAAAACGATCGTTTCCATCTTTGTCAATCCGGCTCAGTTTAACGATCCCGAGGATTATGCAAAGTATCCGATCAATACGGCAGGGGATCTCAAACTCTGCGAATCCAAAAAAGTCGATCTCGTATTTTTACCCGATCAGGAAACGATGTATCCCGGCGGAATTCCGGATGTGCTGCTGGCGATTCCGCATCTTATGAAAAATCTCTGCGCGGTTTCCAGACCCGGACATTTCGAGGGAGTGCTTCTCGTGATCTCCAGGCTTTTTCATTTTGTGGAACCGGATTTCGCATTCTTCGGTAAAAAAGACTATCAGCAATACCTTCTCATTCGGGAATTTTGTAAAACTCTCGCGTTTCCCACCGAGGTCATCGGATGCGAGACGATTCGATCCGACAAAGGTCTCGCTCTCAGTTCCCGAAACGCGAGACTGAGCGAATCCGAAAAAGAAGAATCTCTTCTTGTTTCGAGGGCGCTTCGCCTGGGAGAATCTCAGATTCGTTCGGGAATTACGGATCCCGTTTTAATTCGTGATATCATGAAGGACGTCCTGGATTCTTCTTCCAAGATTAAACTGGATTATTTAGAAATTTTGAATGCGGACACGTTGGAGTCTTTGGAATTCTTGAAGGGGAATTTGCTTCTCGCGGTCGCGGTTTTTATCGGTCCGGTTCGTTTGATCGATAATATCACATTGAGCGTTTCCGAATGAAGGATTTGATTCCGTTACTCGGGGAGACATTGTTTGACTCCTTTTCTTCCGCTTCTGTGAAAAAGAAAGGAGCAAAAACCTCAAAGTCGGGAGCGAGCGCTTCCGTCGACACAGACGTTGTCGCTAACGTGTATTCCGTAGTTTCCGGAAGTCATTCGATTCTTTCCTGTTCCTTGTTTCAAAGAACTCAAAAGACGATCGTAGTCGTTTCCGAAAACAATACCGCCGCCGAGTTTTTATACAGAGAATCCCTGAGTTTTCTTCCCGCCGCCGATCTTGTTTATCTTCCCGGTCAGGAAGTGCTTCCCTACGAATACATGCGTTATCCTGCGGAGATGAAACGCGAACGGATCAAAGCAATCGCAAAGATTTTAAGCGGTGAATCCGCATTGGTGTTCACTTCCGTTTCCGGTTTTTTAAAAACGCTTCCCCCCGTAAAGACGATGAAAGGACGCGCGGTCACTCTCGAAAAAGGGAAAGAGATCAATCTCGAACTTTTACTTTTGGAACTGATCGATCTCGGATACAAACGCGCGGATGTCTGCGAAACTTTTGGAGAGTTTAGTTTAAAAGGCGGGATCTTAGACATCTATTCTTCCTATTCCGCGGAGCCGGTACGAATCGATCTTTTCGGGGAAGAGATCGAATCGATTCGTACTTTTGATCCCGACACTCAGAAGTCGATGTCCGATCTCAAAAAAGCGATCATCCTGCCGGCGGACGAATACATTCTTTCGGACGATCAAAAAAAAGAATATCAGAATCTTCTAAAGTCCTCCGATTCCTCTTTGCACCTGCCAGAAATCCCGGACGCAAATTACGGAATTTATTACGAAGAATTGGTTCCTCTCGTAAGGGAGAATCACGGAATTCTTTCTTATTTTTCAGAACCCCCGGTTCTTGTTTTTCCTTCGCCCAATTCCGTGAAAGAAAGACTTTTGCATTTGGAGAGGGAATACGATTCCCTCTATAAAAAAAGATCCAAAGAAATCCTCTGCGCTCCTCCCGGAAAACTTTTGTCTTTCGAAGAGGAACACAGAGTTCTTTCCGATTTGCAAGGAATTTCTTTGTTAGGACTCCCGCCTCGAAACGAAAACGATCTCGTTTCCCCTTTGAAAGAGGCGCCCGCGTTTAAGGGAAAAATCCGCGAAGTCCGTGAAAGAATCGGAGAACTTCGATCAGAAGGCGGTTGGAAGATTGTTTTGACTTCCTCTTTTGAGGCCCAAACAAAACGGCTTCAAGGGCTTTTTGAAAAGGAAGGAATCGTTTTGTTAAACGAAGATGCCGCGGAACCGATTCCGTTTTATCTAAACAATTCCAAAAAGGACGCGTTTCTTGTCCTTTCCGAACTCAGAAACGGATTTATTTTTGAAAATCAGAAAATTCTAATCCTATCCGAAAACGATATTTTTGGAAGGGAATACAAACGGAAGACCCGTTTTAAAAAACAAAACAGCAAAGCGTTACAAAGTTTTATCGATTTAAAAGAGGGCGATTACGTGGTGCATATCCATCACGGGGTCGGAAAATTTCTAAAAATCGAAAGGACAAACGCAGGCGGAAAGGAAAGAGACTTTCTAAAATTGGAATACAACGGAGGGGATTCTCTTTTTGTTCCCCTCGATCAGATTTCTCTTGTTCAGAGATATATCGGAGGAACCGAATCTCCTCGTCTGGACAGTCTTGGAAAAAGCACTTGGAAAAAAACAAAGGATCGGGTTCAAAAAGCGGTAGAAGAACTCGCGGAAGATCTGGTTCGCATGTATTCCAATCGTTTGAAACTCCAAGGTTATGCGTTTCCTCCGGATACGATTTATCAGGAGGAATTCGAAGCCGAATTCGAATTTGAAGAAACTCCGGATCAGATCGAAGCGATAGAATCCGTCAAAAAAGATTTGGAATCTCCCCGACCGATGGACCGGCTTGTTTGCGGTGACGTGGGTTATGGAAAAACGGAAGTCGCGATTCGTGCAGCGTTTAAGGTCGCGATGGCGGGACGTCAGATCATGATGTTGGCCCCGACCACGATTTTAGCATTACAACATTATAATACATTTAAGAGTCGTTTTGAAAACTATCCGCTTCGTGTGGAACTCGTTTCTCGTTTTAAAAGCCCTTCCGAAATCCGGGAAATTCTGGCCGAGTTTAGCGAGGGAAAAGTGGATATGATCATCGGAACCCACGCGATTCTATCCTCCAAGATCAAACCCAAAAATCTGGGTCTTTTAGTCATAGACGAAGAACAACGATTCGGCGTAAATCACAAGGAAGCGATCAAAAAGTTTAAGAATCTCGTGGATGTTTTGACTCTGACCGCGACTCCGATTCCGCGAACCCTCCATATGGCGTTGACCGGAATCCGCGAGTTATCGATCATCGCGACTCCGCCTAAGAACCGTCAGTCGGTCGAGACGTATGTTCTTGAGGAGGACGAGAATTTGATCGCGGATGCGATCCGAAACGAAATCCAACGAGACGGTCAGGTTTTTTATCTCTACAACCGAGTGGAGACCATAGAACAGGAAACCAAATATCTAAACGAGATCGTCCCCGAGGTATCGATCGGAGTTTTGCACGGACAGATGACAGAGGACGAGATCGAAGAAACTCTTTTGGATTTTTACAATCGAAAATACGACATCCTTGTGACGACCACGATCATAGAATCGGGGATCGATATGCCGAATGTAAATACATTGTTTGTAAAACGTGCGGATCTTTTCGGTCTTTCTCAGTTGTATCAGATCCGAGGAAGAGTGGGACGCAGCGATCGCAAGGCATACGCGTATATGCTTCTTCCCAAGGATAGGGTTGTCACCGAACAAGCTGAAAAACGTCTGAACACGATCTACGAATACCAGGAGTTGGGTTCGGGATTTAAGGTGGCAATGCGTGATTTGGAAATCCGCGGTGCGGGAAACTTGCTCGGTAAGGAACAGTCCGGAGATATCATGGAAGTGGGCTTTGATCTTTACGTCCGCATGCTCGAAGAGGCGATCGCAAGAATCAAGGGAGAAGAAGTCGCGGTGGAAGTGAGAACTTCCGTGACCCTCAACACGAATTTTTTTATACCCGAAATATACATCGCGGACACTCGTCAAAAAATCGAATTCTACAAAAAGTTTGAAGGCGCAAGAGATCTTGAAGAAATCGACGAGGTTCACAAGGAAATGGTCGATCGTTTTGGCGAACCTCCGGAAGACGCAAAGACATTTATCCTTTTGGAAAAAATCAGAACCCTCGCATCTAATTTAGGATTTGATTCGGTCGCGGAAATGAAAGATGAAATCAAGATGAAGTCGGGCTCTTATTTTAAAGGGGACAACGAAAAGATCATTCATTTAATTTCCGCGAGAACTGGATTGACGATCAACCCAAGAGAACCCAACGTGCTTATTTTTCAGACAGGAAAAAAATCCGAAAAGGAAAAACTCGATTATCTGATCTTTCTTCTTTCGGAAATGCTTCCTTCTAAAAAAGTATAGACGACCAAACCCCGAATCCTATCCTTTGCAAAGGAACCTTAAGTCCGATGAAAAAAAACAGCATTTTAATTTTATTAACGCTCATCACCGCTTTTTTTGCGGCTTGCGGAGACAACTCCGAAGTGATCGAAACTCTTGATGGAAATAAAATCACCGTAAACAGTTTTGAAGATACATACAATGTGGCACTGGATGCAATGAGTCGGGTTCAGAATATAGAGAAGCAAAATCTGATCGATCTGATCGCAAAGGACATTTCGGAACTTCCCGAAGCGGCGAGACCGCTTAACTACCAGTTTCAAAAAAAGAATTTTTATGATCAGTATAGAGATATGATGATCACCGCGATTGCGGCGGAAAAAGACGGTTTTACAAAACGCGATGATATCAAAAAGATTCTAAAGTTTCAAGAGATGCAGATCGTATCCCAACTTTACGTAATGCATCTTGTCGAAGGTAAAATCAAAATCTCCGAAGAGGAGGCGTTGGAAGAATGTCAAAAACTGCGCGCGAAGGTTCCCCAACTTGCCGCAGAACCGATCGATCGTTGTATTCTTTATGCGAGAGGCCAGTTGAAAAAAGAAAAGTCTCAGGAAATTCTTCCGAAGGTTTTGGAAAGAATCAAGGAACAGGTTTCTATCAAACACAATGATAAGTTCGATCTTGAGGCATTCTTAAAGAAAAAGGTGACCGGAACCGAAAAGAAAGAAGGGACCCAACCAACGACGGAAGCTCCGAAAACGGAAGCGCCTAAAACATCCGGACAGTAATCTCCTTTGAATCACTACCTGAACGCCTTTTTGAGAAGCATCATCGAGGCGATCACCGAATTTTTACCGGTGTCCTCAACGGGACACTTGTTTTTGTTCAGCTCGTTCTTTCCGTTTTCAGGAGAGAGTTTTGGGATTGAGTTTGACGATCTGTTTGATATCTTTATTCAAAGCGGCGCGATCCTTTCGGTTTTATTTCTTTATCGCGAAAAGTTTAAGATTCAACTCCTTTCCTCGTATCAATATCTAACAAAACAAAACGCCAATCCGGAAGGATTTCAATTCTTAGTAAAAATCGCGATCGGATCCTTTCCGATTTTGGCGATGGGATTTGTCGCGAAGCGTTTTTTAGATACGATCAAAGCCAGACCCGATCTTTTGGAGATCCTTGCAAGCGCTTGGATTTTTGGAGGTGTTTTGATTTTGGTCGCGGAATGGTTCTTTCAGAAAAAGGCGGCTCTTCGAGAGAAAGAGGCAATCGGGATTCGAGATGCCATTTTAATTGGAATTTTTCAGTGTGCGGCTTTGGTTCCCGGAATATCCAGATCCGCATCTACGATCATCACTGCTCGCTTTTTAGGAAAGGATACAAAAAACAGCGCAGAGTTTTCATTCTTCTTAGCGGTTCCTGTTTTGCTCGCAGCCGGGCTTTACAAACTGGTTAAATATCGCTCCATCTTAAACGCGGATACGATTCCTGTTTTGGCTTTCGGATTTTTGGTTTCTTTTCTTCTTTGTACTCTTGTAATCCGCTGGTTTTTACAGTATCTTCAAAGACATTCTTTCTCCGCATTCGGAGTGTATCGAATTTTACTGGGGGTCGGCGTTCTCGTTTTCACAAAAATTATTAGATGAAAATCTAATTCCCGAGAATAATCTGACACCGGTACCGGAATGTTTCTCCGCTCAATTCTGATTCTATTTTTATTGTTCGTCGGTTTTCCGATCTTTGCTCAAACAGAAGAGCAAATGCTTCGTATGATTACGGGCGGAGCCCAGGATCAGAGCCTTTCCACCTCAACGGGAGAAGATAAAAAACTCGCTGTTCTCAGGGCGAAAAATCGACTGCTTGGAAAATCCATCGACACTCTTCCGGACAGAGAGGTGGACGATCTTTTGCTTTCTTTGGGACTTACGAGAGACGGTTCTCTTTTTAGCAGAAGAAAACGTTTGAGAGCCGCCTTGGAAGACACGCTTCCCGTCGCGGTCGATCCTCTGGCAAATTTACCTCAGACTAAAAAGGCTTTGCCCATATCCATCGAAAATGCCTCCGAAGGGGAACTCCTTCAGGTGGATAAGAATAAATCCGGCGTTCTTGTACTTCGAGGAAGGGTCCGACTAAAACTTCGGTCGGGTTCGATCGAGGCCGAAACGATCACGGTGGACAGTGATCGACAGGAGATCTATGCGGAAGGTGGAATCGTTTATAAAGACGGAAGAGCGATCGTGGAAGGAGATAAGTTCATCTACGATTTCCGTCTTGAAAAAGGTGTGGTTTATAAGACAAAAGGGACCTTTGCACCAGCGCATTTTATCGGTGAAAAACTCAAAAAATTGGACGATAAGCGATATGCCCTCGAGATGGGATATTTTACGATTTGTAACGCGGAAAAACCCCACTATTCCTTTAAAGTAAATAGACTTTATATCTACGAAGACAAGACAGTAATGGCGACTAACGTTCGTTATCAGGTGGGAGGAACTACGGTTCTCTGGCTTCCGTTTCTTTACAATAGCAATCTGGGAAACGGATGGATCACCCAAGCGGGTAAAAACAATAGCCAGGGGCTGTTTATGCAGAACTCCTATCAATGGTCCGTGATGCCCACATATGCTTTTGCTCCGATGGGTTACAAGTTCCGCGCGGATTTTTACGAAAAAACGGGACAGGCCTTTCACATGGAAGTGTGGAAACAAAGCCCCGCGTTAAATTACCTGATCGATATCGGTTATGCGAATCATAGAAACTATGAAATTTCCGGGGCGTATGAGGATCGATTTAAAAACTTCGGAATCGGGACGACTGCGGTCACAAACCAGGTGGACAAAGGACCTTTGTATTCGACGGATCCGAACAGTCCTTACCGAAATATCGGTCAGGATACGGAACCTTGGTGGAAGGGAAGGATTCTTTTAAACTCAAAAACGAATAACACCGAAAAAGACGTTACCCGAAATATCAGTTTTCAGTACGAAAATTACTCCAACAGACTTTTTGAATATGAATACGGAAATCGTTACGAACCCGCCAACTCGTTACAATCGCTTTACACGGCGAGAAATGTTCGTCAGGGATTTATCCGAAATATGTTGGAATGGAAATTTGATTACACTGAAAACCGCGGGGATCTTTCCATCAACGTGGGAATGAAACGAAATCTTTTGTATTATATTTTAAGCCCCTTGGGTAAGTCGGGATATTTTCCGACGGTGGACGTGATGCCTACCACTACGATTCGGAATTCTTCGGAGATAGGAAGAATTCCTTATTTTAATTCTCCCGTTTATTGGGACGTTTATCTTACGAACACGATTTTTCGTTACTATGGAGTTCCCACTCGGGAGAATCTTTCAATTCCGACGTTGGAAGGTTCGGTTCAGGATCCATACGGAAATTATAAGGAGAATCTTTTAAGGACGCAATATTTTACCCAAGGTGAAACCGGTCTAAGAACCGCTTTGAATTTGGGGAGTTATATTACGTTTACACCGAACGCCTTTTTCGGAGCGAAAAAACAATCCGCCACCAATCGAAACGGCGCCGCAGTGACCGGGGTTACCGATAGCGCGTTTACATCTTTGGAGCGGTTTTTAGCGAGAGAATCCTACGAATACGTTCGAACCGCTTCCAATTTGAGAATTGGGGTCCCGCTTTTGTTTTTGAACGCGACCTATAGAAAATTAGAAGCATATAAACCCGAACTTCAAGATCCGATACTTGCAAAGACAAGACAACACGAATTGGAAGTTTCGTTGGAAAGTTATGCTTTGGAGAATTTTGAAATTTCGATTCGAACGATCCGAGACCTGAGATCGTTTTCACCGGAATATCTTCCCCAACCGACGGATCAGGAAAGATGGTATTTTACCGTTGCCCGTTTCTCAGGATATTTTGATTTTTTAGATGGCTTCCGTCCGAGAAGGGCTTCTCTCTTGGAAAAGAAGAGAAGTTTTTATTCGGGATTGTTTATCAACAACGATTACGTTCATCATACTCCGAAAGCAAAACCGCTTTCCAATAGTTTTACCGCGTCTTACAAGATGGGTGGATTTACGCTTCCGTTCATTCGTTTGATTCGAGAATTGGAATTGGGCGGAACCTGGTATCACGTTTATAACAGTCCAATCCTGGACGGTTATCGGGTGTTCGTAAAGGCAAATATCGATTTTACAAGACATCTCGGGATCGAAGCGGAACTGGATTCTCGGGTGAGTCAGCCTTGGAGATATACAAACCAGAGCGGAAATACATACGATACTTACTTTTATGGAAACGATCCGACGATGAGTACGTCCACTCTCAATTTGGAAAGAACGAGCTTACAAAGGGATTTGATCGACGGAACCGGCGTCAATGGAAACGGAGCAAGACAAAATACGGCTCTAAATATAAACCGCTTTATGGGAACGATCAAATACAATTTGCATACGGCGAATTTCAGATTCGGATACAGTATGGATCTTCGTGCGGTTCCGGGTGGAAGAACGGACGGGCTCGTTTCCTTTTACGATCAGTCCGTTTTCTTTTCGATATCGATCACGGACTTTACTTTGGGTCAGCAAGATTCTTCCGAGCTGACAAGAGTTCGTTTGTTCCGCTTTCGCAAACGTCCGTTTCAGGCGGGCGATCGAGCGGGAATTACTTCGGAGAATCCGTAATATGCTGAAGGAAAGAAGTCAGACATTCAAATTGATATTCACAATATTAGATTTTGTGAATTCTATATTGAGCTGTGTTTTGGCTTTTATGTTTCGTTTTTATATAGTGGATGAAACGGGGCTTGATCGGCAATACGTGGACGTCGAAAGTTATGTGTTCTTATTCTTTCTTCTCGCGTTTTTTCAAGTGATCGTTTTTATAGCGATCGATCTTTATCATCCGAGAAGGGGTCTTTCCTTTATCGACGAATTTCTGACCATCGTCAGCGGTGTGATTCTCAATTTGATTTTGGTATTGGCTGTTTTGTTTTTCTTTCGAGGAGACCTCGGAAGCGAGCGTTTTTCGAGATCCTTTATCTTAGCGTTTACCGTGATCAATACTCTTACAACCGGATTTTTTCACTTTGTTGCGAGGATGATTTTGCACACTCTTCGAAAAAAAGGTTATAATCTGAGAAGCGTTTTAGTGATTGGAGTTTCCGAGACTTCAAAGCGGTTTAACGATGCGGTCATCAAACACGGAATCTACGGATATAAGATTCTCGGATTTGTTCAAGCCAATTCCGCAAAGCCGGTTCGAAAAGACATGAAGGTAATCGGCAAGATCGAAAAATTCTCCAAAATTCTCGAAAAAGAAAGACCGGATCTTGTAGTTTACACTCTTGAACCTTCCGAAGGCGATTATCTCAAGGAGGTTTTGGATTCCTGCGATCACGAGGGAATCGATCTCAAGATCGTTCCGGGTTTTCAGGAATTTATCAAAGCTCGTGGAAGAGTGGAGGAGATGGAGGGGCTTCCCGTCATTTCGATCCGAAATATCCCGATCCGATTGGGATATAATAAATTCATAAAGCGTATCTTTGATCTCACGTTTTCGATTTTATTCATTTTGTTTTTTTCCCCGTTTTATTTGATCATGACCTTGCTTATAAAACTCACTTCTTCTGGACCCGTTTTTTATTATCAGGAGCGAGTTGGTTTGGATAATAAGCAGTTTAAGATGATCAAGTTCCGAACCATGGTGGTTCAGGCAAAAACTCAATCCGAGACTACTTGGACGGTCCAAAACGATCCAAGGGTGACAAGGGTTGGAAAGATTCTCAGAAAACTTTCTCTAGATGAGACACCTCAGTTTTTTAATGTCCTTTTTGGGGATATGTCCGTGGTTGGTCCTCGTCCAGAGCGTCCCCACTTTGTGGAGAAGTTTAAAAACGATCATCACCACTATATGAGAAGACACGCTGTAAAAGCAGGGATCACGGGTCTCGCTCAAGTCAAAGGACTGAGAGGGGACACTTCCATCGACGATAGAATCGCAGCAGATATTTATTACATCGAAAATTGGTCTCTTTGGCTCGATCTAAAAATTATTCTGATGACTCCCTTTAAAGGAATCATGGACAAAAATGCCTACTAAAACACTCTGACCGCAAGGGAGAGAATCATGAACCTGAACGAAGATTCTTTGCAAAAAATCGCAGAACTCGCACGTCTGAAAATCCGTCCCGAAGAGAAAGAATCCACTCTCCGAGATTTCAATAAGGTTTTGGACTACGTGGATCAAGTAAAGGGTCTGGATGTGAGTTCCATCGCGGACGATGAGATCTACTTCCAACACGAAAACGCGATTCGTCCTGATCTTTCCGGAAAACATCTTTCCAGAGAAGAGATCGAAACCTTCGCACCTTCCTTTCAAAACGGCTATTTTGTCGTACCGAAGGTGATCGAGACATGAAAGAAATATTAAAAAATCCTTATGCTGAATTGAAAAGTTCCTTAAATTCGGGAAAAATTTCCGCGACCGAACTTGCTCAGGCCTGCATCGATCGAATCAAAGAGGTGGACGGATCCGTAAAAGCGTTTTTATCCCTGGATGAAAAAAGAATTTTGAACGCCGCTGCAGAAAGCGATCAACGTAGAAAAGCCGGCAAGCCGCTCTCGGAATTTGACGGGATGCCTGTTGCGATTAAGGATAATATCTGCATTCAGGATACGATCACCTCCTGTTCTTCAAAAATATTAGAAAATTATAAATCACCCTTCAACGCTACGGTTGTCGAACGGCTTCTCAAAAAGGGATTTATTCTTTTTCCAAGAACGAATATGGATGAATTTGCGATGGGGTCCTCTACTGAAAACTCCGCGTTTCAAGTCACTCGGAATCCTTTCGATTTGGAAAGAATTCCGGGCGGTTCGAGCGGCGGTTCCGCCGCTGCGGTTGCGGCGTCGATGGTTCCTCTGGCTCTTGGATCGGACACGGGCGGCTCCATACGTCAGCCGGCATCGCTTTGCGGAATTTACGGATTGAAACCCACATACGGAACCGTCTCTCGTTATGGTTTGGTTGCGTATGCTTCCAGTCTGGATCAGATCGGACCTTTTTCCAAAGACATTCAAGGTTGTATCGATCTGTATTCGGTCATCTCCGGAAAAGACGAAAACGATTCTACATCCGTAAATCGTCCTTCCTTTTCCGCTACAGCCGTTTCGGCTACCGATCTCAAAGGAATCAAGATCGGAATCATCAAGATGACGTCGGAGATCGAGCCCGATGTTACAAAAGCGTATGAGAACGTTCTCAATCAGTTGAAAGAGCGGGGGGCGATCTTGGTTGAATTGGATTTTTCCAAATTCAGTTTGGCGATTCCGATCTATTATATCATCGCTACAGCGGAATGTTCTTCTAACCTTTCCCGGTTTGACGGAATCCGTTACGGATCCAGAAAGGACAATACTGGAAAACTCGAAGATCTCTATGTCGAATCTAGAACGGAGGGTTTTGGACCCGAGGTCAAACGAAGAATTCTGCTTGGTACATTCTCCTTATCCGCCGGATATTACGATGCCTATTACGGAACCGCTCAAAAGGCGCGGGTGCTGATTCGAAAAGAATACGAATCTTTTTTTTCCAAAGTGGATCTCATTCTTCAACCCACTTCTCCGACCACGGCGTTTAAAGTAGGAGAAAAGACAAAGGATCCGATTCAGATGTATAAGGCCGATATTTGGACCACAAGCGTAAATCTCGCGGGGTTGCCTGCGATCAGCGTTCCGATGGGAATCGACACAAAAGGACTTCCGATCGGTCTACAAATCACCGCTCCCTCGTTTGAAGAGGGAAAGTTATTCGGTTTTTCACAAGAACTTTCTAAATTAGAAGGTTTGAATATATTACTACCGGAAAAGATCGGATGAGCAATTTGACGGCAAGAGTCATTCCCTGCCTGGACATCAAGGATGGAAGGGTGGTCAAGGGAGTGAATTTTGTCAACCTTGTGGATGCGGGTGATCCGGTAGAATCGGCCGCCATCTACGAGGAAAATCTTGCTGATGAACTTTGTTTTTTGGATATTACGGCCTCTGTCGATCGAAGAGACATTCTTCTGAATCTTGTGGAAAAGATCGCTGAAAAGATTTTTATCCCGTTTACCGTCGGCGGCGGAATCAGAACCGTTGGCGATGTAAAAGCGGTTTTGGAAAAGGGAGCGGATAAGGTATCTATCAACACAGCGGCGTTTCAAAATCCGGAACTTCTCAGACAATCCGCCGAAATTTACGGAACCCAGTGTATCGTCTGCGCGATCGATGTGAAGTTTCATAAAGAAAGAGATCGATATGAAATCTTTCTTCATGGTGGAAGAACGGAAACGGGAAGAGAGGCTTTGGATTGGGCTCGGGAAGCAGCTGAAAAAGGCGCCGGAGAGATTCTTCTCACATCCATGGATCGGGACGGGACGAGAAACGGATTTGATATTGCCCTTTTAAAAAATTTTTCCTCCGCTCTTGAAATTCCCATCATCGCATCGGGAGGAGCTGGTAATCCGGAGCACATGGTGGAAGCGATTCTTCGTGGAAAAGCGGATGCGGTTCTTGCCGCTTCCATCTTTCACTTTGGTGAATATTCGATTCGGGATACAAAACGTGCGATGAAAGAAATGGGAATTCAAGTTCGTCTCGATTGAATCCGTGTTGTAGGAACTCTTACAGGATTCGTAAAAAATCTCTCTTTCTAAAAATTTAATTTTCCTGACAAAAAATAGACCGAGATATGATTTTATTTGCGGTATTTTCGAACGAACTCGAGGAGATCGTTTAGATTGGAACCGACTCCGTCCGGTTCAGCATCCAGTCGTTCCTGAGGAGCGTTGAGACGATTCACCCAAAATGTCGGATAACCAAACCATTTTGCCCCCGAAGCGTCCCATCCAGCAAACGCTACGAATAAAATTTCCTCTTTTTTCAATCGGAGAATGTCTTGTCCCATTTTGTAAGCGACCGGATTTGGTTTATAGGTTTTTTTTTGATCCGTACTGATTACAAAATCAAAATATTCATTTAGATTCGAGTTTTGAATCCCCTGTTTCAACATCGCCTCGGTCATATTGGAAAGAAAGGATAAGACATATCCTTCCGCTTTGAGCTCGCTAAGTACGGAGGTCACATCGGACCAAACACCGATGGATGTATAATGTTCCAGGATCGATTGTTTTTCCGCTTCGGTCGCTTTGATGTCCGTTTGGTCTAAGGCAAAATCAAGTGCGTCCCGAGTCACACGTTGGAAGTCTTTGTATCTACCTCCCGCGATCCGTAACCATTGATAGCTGAATTGTTTTGTCTGCCAGATTTCGGCTGCACGTTTTCCGTTCTCCGGAAACAGTTCGCTTAAAGAAAGGTAAATCGGTCTCGGATCAAAAATGGGAAAAGCGTCAAAGACGATCGCCTTAATTTCGGAGGATCGAGAAGGGGATGCGAATGTTTCGTTTTTAAAAAACAAACCCAAGGTCGTTAAACCGACTCTTTGCAAAAATTGTTCGCGGGTTATCTTTCTGTCTAGGAAGTTCATCGCTTATCCAAAAGATTTCGATTCGAAACTTTGGAAACTATTTTTCGGATCATCGATTTGATACGGATTTAGAACCTCGGAAATGGTTACATCCCTTCAGCAAGTTTTTTGATTTCGCTTTGTCGGCGAATTCCATCGAAGCTTCATAACAATCGTTTCTTTTGGCGTTTTGAGTTCTATTTTTCGGATTACGATCCACTTCTGATTCATGCGATCTACATCGATTTAGAAGATTTGAAACGATTGAAATACGATCCTTTGAATCAAATCCGTTTTTCGATTTTCAAATAAAACGATTTTACAATGCATTGATGATCGTAAGAACTTCGTTGAAATAAGTATCTCGAGCTGCGTTGTTCACATGACTGCGAAACGAAAGTTGAGCGTGATCAAAGTCCTTTACGATTTGTCTTGCTCCCGGAAGTTTTGAAGACATCTTTCCGCTTGTGGAGGTGACGATTCCGTCGCTTTTATTTGTAAAACTCGGATTTCCGTTCGCCAAAAAGGCGCAACCTATGGTATACGTGGACTCCGAACCCGCGTGACCGGTACAAACACCCATCTCTCCGTAAAACGCGATCACTCTGGAGTCTTTTGAAGATTCTCCAAGCAAACGTTCCAGATAAAGATTGGTCGCTCCATCAATATACTCGGTTGGAAAAGGAACCTGATAACCGGTGCCAAGAGCATTTGTATAGGCGAGATCCTTTCCACCTTCGGTGTTTGTCATAAAGGAAATCACGTCCCCGATCGCTCCAAAACTTCCTTGATAACTGGAGGAGGCGAACGGAGATCCCAAATAAGGAGTTCCCAAGGAAATCACAAAATCGATCACATCATTGGTGTTATTCGGATGATAGAGAGCGGCACGGCTCACAAGCCCCCCCATAGAATGCGCTAAGAGAATTACCTTATCCGCCGGAGTAAAAACGGAATTCAATCTTTCGATCAATCTTCTTCCGTTGTTTTCCACGAAATCGGAAGTTCTATAGGTAAAAACATAGAGTTCATAGTCGGTCTGAACGTTTGTGAGATTTTGAGAATAGATTTCCAAGGCATCGTCCCAGGTTTCCCTCAGATTGGAGACTTTTGTGAATTTATCCGTCGGTGGATCTATGTTTTTTTCGGTGAAATCCCAACCGTGAATCAACACGATCTTCGGTCTGGTATCTTTGGATTCCGCTGTTGCGACCGCAAACTGATCCGCGTTGAACTGACTTTTGAGAATCACAAACGGGATCGGAACAAATTTATAAAGTTCATGATTTGTTTCCGACCAAAACACAAACGTAATCGTACCCAAAATTTCATCGACGATGGATTTTTTCTTTTTGAGATTGAGTTTTTCCTCCACGTCGTTCCAGGATAAGTTGCAGGATAAAAACGTGGAAATCAAAATCAGAAAAACGGATATTACACGGATCAGGCGATAGGATTTCATTGCTTTCAATACATCACTTTAAAAAGAAAATTGCAAGAGATAATCGGTATAAAAACGACTCTAATTTTTGAAAGGGAGGAAATCCGGTTGGGTTGAATGGAAAGGATCCGCCGAAAAAACAACCATCCTCGAAGATGAAAAGGCGCGGATTATTTCCGATTTACGATCCGGTCGAGAACGACGCCTGTTGCGACGGTTACGTTTAGCGAGGAAAGATTTCCGTGCATCGGAATTCGAAGAACAAAATCGGATTTTTCCATGAGAATCCGTTTGACTCCTTCTCCTTCGTTTCCCATCAAAATCGCCAATTCCTTTGTTTCCGGCAGTTTGGACCAGTCTTCGATTCCACGATCGCTTGTGGAAACGATCCAATAACCGTTGTCTTTGAAAAGTTCGAGAGTATTGGCTAGGTTTTTGACCGTAAAAATTCTTAAAAAAGAAAGAGCACCCGAGGAGACTTTTTCCACAACGGGTGTGATCCCCGCGGATTCTCGATCGGGAAGAATGATGTTCCGAATCCCGAAACATTCCGCGGTTCTCAAAATATTCCCCAAATTTCCGGGATCTTGGATTCGGTCCAGAATGAGAAAGGCCCCCGGTTTTTCGGAAAGAAATTCTTCCAGATTTTTCTTATCCGTGGTTTGTTTTATCGCTTTGAGTGCGACGAGGCCTTGATGATTTCTTCCGGGGACAAGAGCGTCTAACTTTGCGGTCGAGACTTTATGAACTTTTACAAATGAGGGAAGTTTTTTTAGAATTTTTTCGGTGATCTCGGTTCCCGAATTTTCTTTTACATACAACTCGATAAAGGGAAAAGAATGTTCCTTTCCCTGATGCGCCTCCGTCAGTTCGATCAGAGTTCTCTTTCCGAATATGTATTCCTGTCTGGCTATTTTCTTCTCCAGCGAATTCCGTCTTTTGTATCCTCGATCAAGATTCCCTGTTCCAAAAGCTGATCCCGAATCGCATCCGAACGGGCAAAGTCTTTATTCTTTCGGGCTTCTTGTCTTTGTGTTATGAGGGAATCGATTTCAGAATCGATCAGATCCTTTTTTGACGTAAAGTCAAGAACTCCTAAAAGTTTATCATACCAATAAAAGAGTTGGATCAATTCTTTGGCTTGGGTTTGAGCGATCGGATTTTTTTTGGAATTCCAAAATAGATTGATACGCTTTACCGATTCAAAAACGACAGCTAAGGCCTTCGAGATGTTCAAATCGTCCGCCAAGGATTCTTCGAATTCTTTTTTCCAAGTAAGAATGAAAGACAAACTGAATTCGAATGTTTTTTCCGGTTGATAGCCGGGTTCTAATTCCAAAAGACGATCCAGACAATTCTGAATCTTACGGATGTTTCCGGCGGCCTCCGTGATCCGATCCGTAGAAAAGTTCAGTTTGGAACGATAGTGAGTGGAAATCAAAAGAAATCGGATCGATTTTGGATCCAATCCCTGTTGTAAAAGATCGCGTAACGTATAAAAGTTTCCTTTGCTCTTGGACATCTTTTGTCCGTCTACAAGAAGGTGTTCGGAATGAAGCCAGGTTCCGACAAAAGATTCTTTCGGAAATGCGCCTTCGGATTGTGCGATTTCATTTTCGTGATGAGGAAAGAGAAGATCCACCCCGCCGGTATGAATGTCCACACCTCCGTGATACACTTTGCGGATCATCGCGGAACATTCCAAATGCCAACCGGGGCGACCGGTTCCGAGTTCCGTTTCCCAACGAGCCTCTCCTTCCACCCTCGGAGCTTTCCAAAGTACGAAATCTCGTACGTCTTCCTTTTCGTATTCGTCCGTGTCGTAACGGGTTCCGGTTTTCATTCCGGTGGTGTCGATCTTGCTGAGTTTTCCGTAATTCTGAAATTTTTGGATCGAGAAATAAAGACTTTCGTCCTTCTCATAAACCAATCCTTTCTCTTTGAGTTTTTGAATGATCTCGATCATTTCGGGAATGGATTCGGTCGCCTTTGGATAGTGTTCCAATCTTTCGGCAAAAACCATTTCGAGATCATCAAAAAAAGCGTTTGTCCACGGAGCGGTAAATTCTTGAATGCTTTGTTTACTCATGATGGAATCCCGGATGATCTTGTCGTCTATATCCGTGATGTTCATGGTCATTTCGACCTCGTATCCCAAAAGTTTCAGGGATCTTCGGAGGAGGTCGACAAAGAGAAACGCTCTTAGGTTTCCGATATGGGCGTAGTTGTAAACAGTAGGTCCACAGGAATAGACGGTGACTTTGTTTGGATTTGCGGGAGAGAATTTTTCTTTTTTACCCGAAAGTGAATTGTGGAAATAAATTTCGATCATTCAGGAAAAAAGATTTCTCTCACAAATTCTAAATTGGCGCCGTTCTGTTTTTCGTTTTTCAGACCGGCTTCGTTTCCCTCGGTAGGATAGACCTGCATTCTTTTATCGCAGTTCATATGATTGAAAAGTGCAAATACCGATTTTGGATGAGAAATTTTGTCGTCTAACCCGACCGAGACGAGGGTTGGAACTTTGATCTTTTTAGAAAAGTTTATACTATCATAATATGCTAAACTTTTTTTCATCGCGGTCTTTTTTGTTTTGGAACTCGCGAGTTGTTGGTTGATTTCTTTTGTCCAGCTTGTTTCGAGTTTGAGCTGGGTATCGTCGATATGACAAAAATTAGGGGTTTCGAGAATCAGACCTTTGACCCTGTTTGTAAAGGCGGCTCCAAAAACCGCAAGGGAGGCTCCCATGGATTTTCCGGAAAGGATGATGTTTTCTCCGTCGATCCCTTCGGAGAGTCTTAAAAATTCGATCGCGCGGATTACGTCCAGATAGAGCCCTTTCATATAAAAAGAATCCTTTCCGTCTAATCCTTTCGTAAAATAACCGGGGGTCCAATCCGGATCCGCGACTTCGCCTTCTTTCAATTGAGGACGAACGAGTTGAGAACCGTGTCCTCTCAGATCGATGATGAGTTGGGCCACACCGGTTTCGGTGAGTCCTTTGATGATGGCGGGTCTTTCGTGTGCGTAGTCGTGAAAGTGAATCACGACTGGAAGATCTCCTCGTTTTCTCGGAATTACAAGAGTTCCCATCAGGGTAACATTCTGCCAGGATTGAAACGAAATATCATAGATCGTTTCTTTGATAATCGATCCCTTGAGAAGAGCCTTGGATTGTTTTTTAATCGGAAAATTCTTTAAATCCCGGATTGCCTCGGACCAAAAATCTTCTAGGTCCGGAGGAGTGTGAAGCTCCGGATAGGTTTGAAAGCATTCGTCAAAACTGATCGCCATCAGGAAACATCGTTTTCACTTTACCGGTGGTGTAAAGTGTTCTTTTGAAGAATAGAGGGTCTGTAAAAGTAGAACCGCAATTGTCATCGGACCGACTCCGCCCGGAACCGGGGTATAATGAGAAGAACCATCCTTTGCCTTGGAAATCTCGATATCACCTACGTTTCCTGGATTGTAACCCGCATCGAGTAAAACCGCGCCTTTTTTGATCCATTCCGCTTTGATAAATTCAGGCTTTCCCACGGCGCCGACTACGATATCCGCCTGACGAACGATTTCGGGAAGGTTTTGGGTTTTAGAATGGCAAAGGGTAACCGTCGCGTTCATTTCAGTGAGGAGCATCGCCATGGGCTTTCCGAGAATCGGAGAACGTCCGACTACAACCGCATTCTTTCCCGAAGGATTGATTCCGTATTCTTTGAGTAAAAGGACCATTCCATACGGAGTGCAGGGAAGATAGGTTTCCACACCCATGGAAAGTTTTCCAAAGGAAAGGGTGGTGACACCGTCCACGTCCTTGTGAAGCGCGATCCGATCAAAGGCCGCTCTTTCGTCGATTTGAGGAGGAGAAGGATGTTGGAGAAGAATTCCGTCTGTTTCCGGGTCTGCGTTGAGTTTGTCGATGACTGCCAATAATTCTTCCGTAGTGGTTTCTTCTCCGAGACGAATCATGGTCGAACCCATGCCGACTCCGTTGCAGGCCTTGACCTTCATCGAAACATAGGTTTCGGACGCCGGGTTGTTTCCCACAAGAATCGTAGCGAGTTTGGGAATTCTGAGATTCTTTGTTTTTCGTTCTTCGATCTCGACTCGGATCCCGTCTCTGATTTTTTCAGAGAGTTTTTTTCCATCTAACAAAACCGGATTCATACTTCTCAGGATTTCGGGAGGTTCTTCTCTGTCAGGTAAAAAATATCCTTTCCGGTGAAACCAAAACGGTAAAATGGGTCTATGTCCGAAACTCCAATCGTCAGCATTCATGAATTAGAAACACACGTAGATAAGAAAGTCCAGATCCAGGGGTGGGTGCACGGAATCCGGGGAAGCAACGCGAGACAATTTGTGTCTCTCAGAAACGGAGGAAGAATCTTACAGATTCTCGCGGAAAAAGAGATCCTGGGTGAGGAAGTCTTTCAAACCGTAAAACATCTCCGTCAAGAAACCTCGGTAAATGTGATCGGAACATTGGTTCGGAATGAAAAATCTCCGATCGGATTTGAACTCATTGTAGAATCGATTGCGGTCGTGGGTGAATCCGAAAATTATCCGATCACTCCAAAAGAACACGGGATCGATTTTTTAATTTCTCAAAGACATCTCTGGTTGCGCTCTTCCAAACAGTTGGCGATTCTCCGGGTCCGGGACAATCTCTCGTTTGCGATTCGAAAATACTTTCACGAAAGAAACTTTCTTTTGATCGATACTCCGATTCTTACCGGCTCCGTGGGTGAAAGCGCGGGAACCTTATTTTCCACGGAATATTTCGATCTCGGAAACGCGTATCTTGCTCAAACGGGACAACTCTATTTGGAGACAGCGATCTTTGCTCACAACAAGGTATTTTGTTACGGTCCGACTTTCCGCGCGGAGAAAAGCAAGACCAGAAGACACCTCACCGAATTCTGGATGGTAGAAGCGGAAGTCGCTTTTTCAGGTCATAAGGAGAATCTGGAACTTCAGGAAGACTTTGTAAAGACCGTCGTCAAAGAGACGGTTCAAAATTCTTTAAAAGATCTAAACGTTTTAGAAAGAGATCCGGTGTCTTTGCTTGCGTATATGGAAAAACCGTTTCCGGTCATCGACTATACAAAGGCACTTGAGATTCTTCAAAAAAAAGGAGAGGACATCGTCTGGGGAGACGATATCAACTCGGAAAGGGAACAGATGCTCACCGCCGAATTCGGCGGTCCGGTGTTTATCCAAAAATATCCGAGAGAGGCGAAGGCGTTTTATATGAAGGTCAATCCGGAAGACCCAAAGACCGTATTGAACGCCGATCTGATCGCTCCGGATGGAGTGGGTGAAATCATAGGCGGCTCCGAACGAGAAGAGAATTATCAGAATATCATCCAGAGGCTGGAAGAGGAAAAATTGCCCGTGGAATCCTATGATTGGTATCTGGATTTGAGAAAATACGGATCCGTTCCTCATTCCGGGTTCGGTCTCGGATCCGAACGGATGATTGCCTGGATCTGCGGATTGCAGCACGTTCGGGAATGTATCCCGTTTCCGAGGATGATGGAAAGATTGTATCCCTGAAACGCGATCCATAGAGAGCGTTTCAAACAAAAGGTAGGGAAACTCATGAATGCCGTCCCTATGGGTCGGCCTTCATGTAGCCGTTGTTTCTCAGCGTAGCTAAGATGGCTGAGACAGCTGAAAACGGGTTCCCTTATATCCTCGGGAGTTATTTGGGCGAATCGCTTGCAAATTGCATCGTTTCCAAGGCTCGCGAACGCGCTTAAAACTCAATGTTGCTGTCGCAACATAATGCTCCAGTCAATAAATTTGAGGAAAAAATGGGAAACGATATTTCGCTGTCGGTTTCAATTTATTGACTCCGCTGCAATCGCTTTCGCATTTGTAATCCCGATTCACTTTTTTTGGAGAGAAAAGCCCCGACCCATCCGATAAGAAGAACAGAGGTATCTTATGGGTCAGAGTTTAGCAGTATCCAATCAAACTTCCATCGAGGAAACCGCCTGGGAATTGTTCGAGACGGGTTCTTATGAAGAAGTGATCGCGGTAGCGAAAAAAAATCCAAACCACGTATTTTTAAATCATCTGAGTGGAATCGCGGAATTCGAATCCGGTTCCGATACCGGAATCAATTATTTTTTAAAAGGATCCTCTGTTTTGACCCCTCTCGTAGAAGCCTATCTTTTGAGAGAAGGCGGAAAGTTGAGAGAGTCCGCGAAGAAGTTTCGGGAATATTTTAGAGCGTCTTCCGTGCCGGTTACTTATTCCATCCTGAGAACCGCGATTCTTGTAAGCGAGGACGCGGTGGATTTTAAAACGGCACTGGATCTCCTCGCAATCTACAAAACCCGATTTGCGAACGACTACTTTTGCAAGACCGAATTTTTCTCGAACTATCATCTCAGAAATTACAAGGAATCCATCCAGGTTTTTGGGGAGAATGCAAAACGTCTTTCGCAAGAAAGAGACGTTATGGGTGCATTGGGTTTGGCTCTGGTACACCTCGGAAAGTTCGACGAAGCAAAATCGGTTCTCGAAAAAATTCCGGGTTACGAAGAACTTCCTACGTTTGACGAAAAGAAAAAAGAATTCTCGGAAAAGATCGCGAGCATTCCAAAGATGGAAGCAAAAAGAAAAAGTCTGTCCGTTTCCGAACTGATCGATCTCGGTTTTGCGTATCTTTTTTCGGAAAATTTTAAAAAGGCGGAAGAAGTGTTCACCGAATTGGTCGCAGCTCAAGCGTAGGAAATGTAAAGAAGAAGATCTTTCCTCCCTCGTGTTTGATCTTTTTCTTGGATTCAATAGATTTTTCTTTTTATCACTTCTTGTCTGCGCGTTTTGGATTTTTAGAAATTTCTGCACAGCAGACAAGGAAAAGGAACAAACCATTTCACACAACGCCGAACGATCCTCAGTCTCCTGACCGAGAAATTGTGAATCTTCCATTTCCTTTTTTTGAGAGAGAACTTTTTAGAAGCTATCTGCGGGGAAGTCTTGGATTCTTTCAAAACAACTTCCTAAAGACTGCGAATACAACCGCGTCGCGTTAGACGAAAAAGGTCGGCTGGATTTTTACGGATCTTTTCGGCTCAATCAAACTCCGATTCGATTTTATCCTTTGTTCGAAGGGAAATTTTAGAGAGAACATCTTTTGTGATACAGCAGCATACAAGAGAAGTTTTGTATATTTATGATGAGAATCCGCCGTCTGCAAAAATGAAAATCTCGGTTTTCCGCGTGTGAAATCGATGAGATATCGAACGGGATTTAATTTAGAAAAATGGAAAATAAAAAAATCGTTCGCTTCTTGGAAAAGAATTACGGAATTGTAAAGTCTTTCTAAATTTTTTCTTTTAAATCCGTTTTGTAGGAGTTCCTACAAAACTCACTTATCCTTTAAAATAATCACTTTACAATTTTTTAGAGCAAGTTTTGTTTTTGGAGAAGCCAACAGTTTTTTCGCGTCCTCTCCTGCGATTACCGGATTTACCGGATAATGACCTGTGACGCCTAATGCGGTTACGAAGTAAGGTTTGATACCGGCGATCGGAGAACGAAACGCCTCGTCCGGAGTTTTCATATACGTAACATATCCGTTTTTCACCGCATTCTCCTTGGGAACAAAAAAGGGAGAATAGAGACTGTTTCCTTCTTCGGAAAGAATTTCCGGAAACAAAGCGGTATCGAGTTTGAGATGTCTCGCGTCTACGATCAGGGAAGTAAATTCGGCGGCAAGAGTGGAAGCGGGAAATTCTGGAAACGATTCTGTCTCATACGGAAGAAAAACGTAATTCAAAATTCCTCGTTTCCCTTTAAATCGAATTGTACCTTTTGCCACCGCTTGATTTTCCACAAAACTCACCGCAGTCAGAATTGGTTCGATCTCATAGATCTGATTGAAGATCTCTCGAAACATCGGGTCCTCTTTGATCTTCTCTCGAAGGGTAAAATCACTATCGAGTTTGAGAGTATCGATCTTTCTAAAAAGATATTTCTTCAATTCTTCTTCGGCGTTCGAAGAGGCTTTTTTTCTTGCTTCCGTAAGATTTCTCGCGGTATTTTCCGAACTCCAATCCGGATCCTCAACGGAGTAAGTCAGTTTCGGAAGTTTGGATTTGAGAACTTTCTGAATTTCTCCCTTTTTCCAATTGATGATCGTATCCGTAAAATCTCTGGTTTCAAAGGAGAATGTGGTATGGATCGGAACAACAAGAAAAAAAATCAAAAAGAATCGTATATTAGAATTCATAGTTCTGCGCGTTTAAAAATAGAATCGGTCTTCTATTTATTTCGGCAGATTTTGAAATTCTCCTCTCAAATCTTCCTGATTCTGGATGAGTTTCGCGGGCGGGAGAGATTTCAAAAGATCCTTTCCATAGGTTTTGGTAAACACTCTTGGGTCCAAAATCGAAACGATTCCGGTATCGGTTCCGGAACGGATCAAACGCCCAAAGCCCTGTTTCAAAACGGTGCAGGCGTAGGGAAGCTGCAATTCGGCAAACGGGTTTCCTCCGGATTCTTTCAGCTTCTCGCTCTTGGTTTCTAAAACGGGATCGTTGGGAACCTGAAACGGAAGTTTTGCGATGATGACGGATTGGAGTTTGTCTCCCCGGATATCGATTCCTTGCCAGAAAGTGGAAACTCCGAATAACACGCTGTTTGGGGTTTCCAGATACATCTGTTTTGCACCGTCCGGACCCAGATCGGATTGCGAGAATAAGGGCAGATCCGTATGAGGACGAATCGCTTCATACACAAGTTTCAAAGATTTAAATGAAGTAAAGAGGACGAACGTATTTCCCTGAGTCAATTCGATCAGCCAGAGAATTTGTTTTGCAAGGTCCGCGTGATATCCGTCCGGATCTCCGACCGGATCCCGGATCTCTCTCGGAACATACAGAAGCGCGTTCTTTTGATACGGAAACGGAGACGGGACCGTCATGTTCGCGGTCGGCATGTCTCCGATCTTTTTCTTAAAATATTTAAAATCATTCCCGGATGTGGATAGGGTCGCAGAGGTAAACACGATGGACTGCATCTTGGGCGCGAACAGATCCCGGATGATCGCGTCCGGGCTCATAGGCTCCATGCAAATTTTATAATAGATTTCTTTTGAATTCTGATCCGGAGGTTCTATCCAATATACAAGTCCCGGGTCATCCAGCTTGCGAAACGATTCGAGTCCTACGGCGATTTCTTCCATTCTTCCGGATAACATTTCCAGGGATAAGGAAGTTTCCTTTTCCGTAATGTCTTCGGTTTCCTTGGACAATTTTGCGAGATGTTTTTGAAGAATGTCCGTGATCTCCGCAAGCACTTCGGCAAACGCGCCCCGATCCAGTTTGAGAGGTCTTTTGATTCTCTGAGGACTGTAGAAGTTGAGAGGAACCTCTCCGGAAAGTGCGTTGAAAAAAACGGTAAGAGATTCCCCCGCCTTTGTCACCAGCGTTTTGAGTTCGGGGGAAGAGATCGTTCCCGCGACTCCGGTGTTCTTGGTAGGAAGCCAAATCTGCTGAAGCAGTTTTTGAATTTCCTGAGCGCGGATTTCTTGGCGAAAGGAGGATCCGATGATATCCGGAAAGTTATGCGCTTCGTCGAGAATGATTCTACTGAACTCGGGAAGAATATTGAAATCACTCGCGATATGCGCTGCCAGTAGGTGATGATTGACGATCAGAATATTACAACGTTTCCATTTCTCTCTTTCTAAAAAATAATACGAATGAGAAAAGTTAGGACAGGTTCTTCCCAAACAATTGTCCGCTTCTCTGGTGATCTTGTTCCAAAAATCATAAGACGCAGTCCCTGTAAATTCCTGTTTACGACCGGACTCTGTGGTTCGAATCCATTGGTTAAAAGAATCCAAATGCGGAATCATCTCCGGTCCGAAGGTTCCGTCCCGCATCACGTGATTCATCTTTCGTTTGCAGACGTAATTGGAAGCTCCCATCGCGACTTCCGCCCTCAGGTCGACTCCGAGAATTTTTGAAACCATCGGGATGTCCTTTAGCAAAAGCTGTTGTTGTAGAGACTTGGTTTCCGTGGAAATGATTACGGGCTCTTCTCTTTCGATCGAAGTCAGTGCGGCAGGGATCAGATACGCGAGGGATTTTCCCACACCGGTTCCGGCTTCCGCGATCAGATGTTTTCCCTGAAACAAGGATTCTTCGATTTTTTGAGAGAGCTGGATCTGACCCGATCTGGGTTCAAAATCATCCCATATCGATGATAGTTTATCAAAATACTCGGTGGAACGGTTCAATGGTTTCTGGTTTTAAAAAGTTTTATAATACAGAATATAGACAGGCCGGTCACTAAAAATAAAGATAAAAATAGAATGGTGCCTCCCTGCCAGTTTAGTCCGCTCGTTTGAGCCAAGAAGAGAATCATTCCGCTTTCAACCTCCTTTCTTTATAAGCCAACGCATAGTGGACGAGAAGCACGAATGCACTGAAGATGATCAAAATTCCAAAAAAAACGGATCTGGAAATCCAAACTCCCATTTTTGCTAATTCGACAGACGTTCCCTTTACGATTGCACGAGAAACCATCGTGTCTATGTTCATTCTTTCAAAATAACCCGGCACATTTTGAATGAGAAATGCGATAAATACGACGAGTAAGAATGCGGGAGTGATGTACTGTATCACAAACCAGAAAAACTTCGGGAGTTCGAGATGGGAGCCTTCGTTTCCCTCTTCTAATCCTTTTTTGGCGCCGACCTTCCAACCAAATAAGAAAATTTGAATGCTCGCGAGAATAAAGATCAAAACGGTTCCGATCCAAAAGTCGGCGAGCTCCAAGGCTTGAAAGTTCTGATTGAAATAGAGAATGGGAAAACAGAGCGATCCCGTAAATAAGAACAAAATGATACTGGAAATCTGTCTTTTCATACCGAACGCTTCCTCCAAAAAGATGATTCCGGGCTGAAGCATCGTAACCGAGGAAGTGATCGCCGCTAAAAACAATACAAAAAACCAAATCGCTCCGAAAAATTGCCCTCCGGGCATCATGGAAAAAACGGAAGGCAATGCGATAAAACCCATTCCAAAGGTTCCGAATTCGCTGATCGATCCGCCTAAAAATAAATAAGCGACAGGAATCGTGATCATCCCCCCAATCGCAACTTCTACAAATTCGTTTAAGGAAGCCGCGGAAAGAGAGGAAAGAACCACGTCGTTGTCCTTTTTTAAATAACTTGAAAAAACGAGGGCGATCCCAAAACCAGCGGAAAGAGTAAAGAATATCTGACCTGCCGCGGCGATCCAAACCTCGGATCGTAAAAGCGCCGACCAATCCGGATTCCACATCTTTCCGAGACCGATATCGATGTTGTCTAACGTGAGAACCCGGACGAGAATCACGGCGGAGGAAACGAGCATCATTGGAACGGCGATTTTAGCAAAGGTTTCGACTCCTTTTGAAATTCCACGATAAACGAGTGCGAAGTTGAGAGCAAAACAAGTCAGTGTAGCATAAAAAATTTTTCCGGAGACGGCGTCTCCGTTTTCCTTGGCGCCGGTCAGAGTGAGAAAATAATTTCCGGCGGCTTTGATGATTTCCGATTGAGGGGTATTTCCGTCGGCATTCAAACGGATCTGACCGGTTAAAAATTCAAAAGAATAGGCGAGACACCAAGCTTCAATAAAAACGTAATATACATAGATGAGAATGGGTACTGTGATACCGACGGCTCCAACGATCCTTAGAGGGAATCCGGTCAAAAAACTTTTGAACAGAAAGGGGGCACTGTGACCGGTTCGGCCACCCATTCTTCCCATGATCCATTCCGTGATACAAACCGGAATTCCGACCAAAATAAAACTGATGATGTAAGGAACCATAAAGGCCCCGCCGCCGTTTGCGACTGCCTGTCCCGGAAATCGAATGAAATTTCCAAGTCCGATCGCCCCGCTCGCGACCGTGAGAATCAGCCCGGTTCTGGATTTCCAGCTTTCTTTTGGGGGTTCCTTGTTCATGCTCTGGTTCTTGCAAAACATACGCCAAACCCCTCGCTGTCAAAAGAAAAGTGGAATGAATCGTAAAAAATGGGACATAAAGCAAGAAGGTTTCTTTATTTCGGGAATTCTGCGAAATTTTCTTAGGAAATGTAGGAACTCATACAATGAAAGGGAAGAATCTCATGATGGCAAGGAAGTCGGAATTATTAATTCCGGAGCGTTAATACGATTTCTTTACTCTGGATTTCGAGTTTGGGATTGATAAATGTCAATATGGCAGAAAATGAAAGTTATTTTGAGAAAAAGTCAGTCTAAGTTCTAAACGAACTGAGAAAACTACCCAAACGGGGTGAAATTTAATGAAATTAGAAAAACTCACTACAAAACTAAACGAGGCCTTACAAAGCGCTCAACATTTGGCCACAACTTCGGGAAATCCGGAAATCAGCGAGGAACACATTCTCCGTGAGGTTCTTGCCCAGTCTGACGGCTTAGCTCCGCTTTTGATTTCCAAATTGGGATTGGGACCCGCACAATTTCTAAACAAAGCGGAAGATTCTCTACGCAGACTTCCTCGGGTCGGAGGAAACGAAGCGGATATAGGCTTTTCCAGATCCGCGGTCTCTCTTTTCAAATCCGCGGAGGATGTTCGGAAAAATTTGAAGGACGAATATTTATCCACAGATCATATTCTTTTGGGATTGTTAAAGAATGGGACCGGTCCTCTCAAGGAAGAATTTTTAAAACTCGGTTTGGAATATTCTAAACTACTCAAGATCACTTTAGAAAATCGAAAAGGAAAGACGATTATGGACGATTCGCCGGAAAACAAAACGGACGCTCTTGGAAAATATGCAAAAAATCTAAACGAGCTTTCCAAACAGGGAAAGCTGGATCCTGTGATCGGAAGGGATGAGGAGATTCGTAGAACCATTCAAGTACTTTCGAGAAGAACCAAAAACAATCCTGTTTTAATTGGAGAACCCGGCGTTGGAAAGACCGCGATCGTGGAAGGGCTTGCAAATAAGATCGTCCAAGGAGAAGTTCCGGAAGGGATCAAAAACAAAATCCTATATACCTTGGATTTGGGATCCATGATCGCCGGAGCCAAGTATCGAGGAGAATTTGAAGACAGACTCAAAGCTCTCTTGGACGAGGTCAAAGCAAGCGATGGGGAAGTCATACTTTTTATCGACGAGATACATACTCTCGTAGGAGCCGGTGCAACGGAAGGAGCATTAGATGCTTCTAATATGCTTAAGCCTATGCTCGCGAGGGGAGAGTTGCGTTGTATCGGAGCAACCACTCTCAAAGAATATCAGAAATACATAGAAAAGGACGCAGCCCTTGAAAGAAGATTTCAACCCGTTTATATAAAAGAACCTTCTGTGGAAGAAACGGTCACGATTCTTCGAGGTCTTAAGGGACGTTACGAACTTCATCATGGAATTCGAATTTTGGATTCCGCCTTGATCGCCGCTGCCACTCTTTCCAATCGTTATATCGCGGATCGTTTTCTTCCGGACAAGGCGGTGGATTTGATCGACGAAGCCTCTTCCAAGATGAGAATTGAGATCGATTCCATGCCTGAGGAATTGGATCGCGCAAGTAAACGAATCCAGTCTCTAAAGATCGAAAGAGAGGCGTTGAAAAAAGAACAGGATCCGGCTTCGAAAGAACGGCTCAAAAATCTGGAAAAAGAATTGGCCGAACAAGAAGGAACGTTTCAGACCTTGAAGGCGAGATGGGATTTGGAAAAAGATAAGATCTCCCGATTGAAAAAGGTCAAAGAAGAAATCGAGAAGTATAAAAACTTAGAAGCGGAAGCAGAACGAAGAGGCGAAATCAATCGGGTCGCGGAAATCCGTTACGGTAAACTCGTAGATCTTCAGAAAGAACTCGATGTCGCCAACGAAGAATTGAAACGAGAATCCGGAGCTTCTAGGCTTTTGAAAGAAGAAGTTTCCGAAGAAGACATCGCCAATATCGTCTCTCGTTGGACCGGAATTCCAGTATCCAAGATGTTGCAAGGCGAAAGAGCAAAACTGCTTCTGATGGAAGACTATCTCAAAACAAAAGTCATCGGACAGGACCACGCCCTTAAACTTGTATCCGAAGCGGTACAAAGATCCAGGGCAGGAATTGCCGATCCGCATCGTCCGATCGGAACCTTTTTGTTTTTGGGACCGACCGGGGTAGGAAAGACGGAAACCGCAAAGGCTCTCGCGGAATTTCTTTTCGACGACGTCAATGCGATGCTTCGGATCGATATGAGCGAATATATGGAGGCGCATTCCGTGGCTCGATTGATCGGAGCGCCTCCCGGTTACGTTGGTTACGACGAAGGGGGGCAACTCACGGAAGCGGTACGAAGAAGGCCGTATTCTTTACTTCTTTTTGACGAGGTGGAAAAGGCGAACCCGGATGTGTTCAATATCTTTCTTCAGATCTTGGACGAAGGAAGGCTGACGGATGGAAAGGGGCGTAACGTGGATTTTAAGAATACGGTAATCATTCTTACCTCCAACATAGGTTCCGATATTCTCGGATCGGACGAATATTCTTCGGAAGAAAAGGAAAGATTGGTAGATCAGCGTTTGAAAAAACAATTCAAGCCGGAATTTCTAAATCGAATCGATGAGATGATTTTGTTTAATACGATCACCGATTCTGTGATCCATAGGATTACTGAAATTCAATTAGAAAGTCTCAAACAAAAGGCAAAGGAAAACGGTCTAAACGTTCAGTTTACACAAGAGCTGAAAGACTATGTTTCCAAAGCAGGGTTTGATCCCGAATACGGAGCAAGACCACTCAAACGTTTGATTCAACGCGAAGTGGGAAACGCCCTCAGTAGATACATTCTGAACGGTAAATTTTCGGAAGGTCAATCCGTGATCGTAGATTACAAAAATGGAAAGATCGTTCTTTAAAACACTAAACCCAAGTCGTTTTTTTTCAAATTTGAAAAAGACGGCTTGGGTTCATCTCTTTGAGTTTGAGAAGCGTATTTCTGAGTTCTTTGTCTGATACGATTTCGAAACTACTGCACTCAGGATTCGATGGTTCATAGCGGAATGATCAAAAATCACAATGGAAAGAAAGGGGAGTTGGAATGAGATACAAAAAAGGGAAGCTCGTGCTTCCCTTTCTCTTTAGGAGCTTAATCTTTTTTTAATATTCGACTTTTTGAAGGAATAATTCTTCTTTTTTCATTTTGAGGGTTTTGGAAGCCAGGTTTTTAAAATCTTCGGGCGGTTCCAAAAGCCCAAGTTCCACTTTGGAAAGAAACGGAGTGGATACTTTTAGTTTTTTTGCCATATCATATTGTTTAATTCCAAGCTCTCTGCGTTTCGCCCAGAGTTTATTGGTAAGACCTTCTGAAAATTCAGGATAGATTTCCTCAACAGGTTGCTCATTAAACAATTTATCAAGAGTGGTTTTCAAATATTTTGCGCAGGACAGTTTAAACTTTTCCGTAGGGTCCTGGCTTCCCGTTTCGATTTTAGAAAGGTAACTTGGAGAAACTCCAAGCGCTCTCGCCATATCGTATTGTTTTATACTTCGTTTTTTACGGAGCATGTAGATGTGGTTTTTCATTCAATTCCCCTCTCAATCTACCAGCCTAATTTTATAAGACAAAAATTCAAGAAAAAATTTCCAACACTCTTGACACAAGATTATGATAGAATTGTTAATTAAGCCAAAAGGATTACTACGACCTCATTGAGTTAGAGGTGACTTTTTATAAATTGATAAAACCTTATTGGGGTTGTTTTTTAGTTTATGGTTTGAAAAACGAGTTTTTTATTTTAAAGTATTAGAGTTTTATGAAATAGTTTTTTATCTAAAATCTTAAAGAAATCTCGTTTATATCTAAAAAGTTTGGCTTTGAAACTATTGGATATAGCAGTTGCGAAGTAAAACAAGACCCCGATAAAAGATATCAGGGTCTTTCACGATCTAAATTTGTCCGGCTTTTAAACTTTCCGAGGCAATCTTGAACTCGTTTTCCGATTTCAATTTTGATAGATAGTCTTGAAAGATGGTTTGTTTTTTAGATTCAACCAGCTCTTGTTTGATTTTCTCCCTTACCTTACCAAAATCCTCGGGAATTCTTTCATTCGGATTGGAGGGAGCGGATTTAGAATATGCATAGAGTTTTCCGGCTTCGTATGTGTCTCGGATTTCTTTTTCGGTCACGTTGATGTTTGCATCCGTAGATCGATTCCGGATCAACATAAACAGAACGGATCTTCCTAAAAGCGGAAGCGTCTTTTTAAATTCCTTCGTATCTTTGAGAGCTTGGACCTCTTTGGATCCTTCTGAAATACGAATCGGAAGATAGATCTGAGTGTAAAATGAAATCTGATCGTTCTTTTCTTCTGCAGGGGTCGCCTTTCTTTTTTGAAGAATCGGAGCGATTTTGTTAAATTCTACGAGTAAATCTTTGAATAAAAATTTGCTCCCGTTTTTATCCTCAAACAGTAGACTTTCCGGTTTTAAAGCTTTGATAAAATCCGGAGTAAGGTCCGCGATTTTCAAACCGCTTTGGTTTCGCAGAGAATCCATCTCCTGTTTCCAGGCTTCTTTTACATAACGGTTTCCGTAGTGTTCCGCGGTCTGATTGGCTCTTTCTTTTACCGTCAATTCGGTATAAAATTTTGCGGCATTTTTATCTTGATCGTTAACTCCGTCTTTGGAAACGAATTTTATCGCAAGAGACTTGAGTTTGTCCAATTCGTTATCAAAAAACTTATCGATTTTTTTAGGATAGATTTTCTCGATTCTTTCCACTCTGAGAATATAAACATTTCCTTGTGCTTCTTTGAGAATGAATTCTCCTTTTTTCACCGCAGCTTCCTTTAGGATCGTGGAAAAAGGATCGTCTCCACAGTTGATACAATGAGGTTCCAATTTTCCACCGATGGATTTTCTCTGAATCTCATCCGTATTCTTTGCGATAAAGGCGGCTACATCCGATTCGGATTTGATCGTTTGAATTTCCTGAAGTAGGGCGTTTGCCTTTGTTATCGCATCCGGACCTGCTTTTACAAATAGGATTCTTCCGAACGCAAATTCCAACATTCCGGAGGTCATGAGTTTCTCGGAGAATTGTTTTCTATAGTCATTAAACAAAATCTGAGGTTCTACAAAACTCATGATTCTTGTGTATTCATCTTTGGATACTATGTTTGTGCTGTTGTTTTGAGCTTCAGCGATTTTTTGGATCCCGAGTTCTTCCACGATCTTTGCTTGGGTGGCGATAGATGCGTTGTTCGGATCCGGTTCTACGCCGCGGAGTTTGTAATACGCTCTGAGTTCTTCTCTGGTTATGGTTCCAGATTTGAAAGAAGCGAGAACATCGGAATCTCTGTTGCAGTTCATTGCAAACAGTATGATTAGGGAAAGGATGCTGAGAATGAGAGTCTTGTTTTTCATGAAGTTGTGTCTTGAATCTTAGTATTTGTGAATTGTTTTGCGGGTTGTTTGAGATCTTTGATCCGGGATTTCCACCGAGATTTCCCGAGTTAGGTTTTTTTCTCGAGAACTGTATAAATTCTTCATCTCGGCGGGGGATTTTCCGGAAGTTTTGACCAATCCGGTTTTTCCGGATTCTTCTTTGATTTTTAAGGATAGAATCTCCGCTTTTCCGGATTCTAAATTTGCCATTTCTTTTTGTATCGAATCTTTCAGAATTCCTGAGTAATCCCGATCCGAGAAAATTCTTTCCTGAATTTTTCCCAATTCGAGTATGTCTCGGTCTACTTCTTCGATTTTACGGAAAAGATGTGCTACCTTTACCTTCATAGTTCCAGCCCAACGTTGATCTTTTTTGATTCTGGATGGGTTTGCAAGAATGAAAATAGATGGAAATACGAAAAATTCAAAATTCCCTGGGAAGGGTGAACGATCAAAATGATCAAAACGAGGAGGATCAGAAATAAAGTCCTCGCCCCACTTTCTCCATTACGCAGCCAGACAACCCCGAGAAGAAAACTCAAAATTCCCGCCTTGAGAAGATAGAGAAAATGCAAAGCGTTCCAAAAATCGAATTCGGTTTGATACCAGATTCTAAACCCAGCGATCAGAAGTAAAACGAGCATCCGACTTTGCCTGAGAAACCCCGGATCGTCTAACCATTCCGCAGCGAGGAAGTTTGTTTTTTTCTCCAAAAAATCTCGAGGCCGAACACTCTGTTTTAAAAATAGAATTCCGGAACAATGAATGCAAACGAGATCCAAAATGTCTCCCGCAGAAGAGCCGTCCAAACCGGCAATCACAAGAAGGCAGAGACTGAGATAGGAAACGGGAAGATTTTTACTTTCGAATTCTTCCGAGATTCCTTTTTTTCGAAAGAACAGGATCGAAAGTCCTAAAATCACCGCGCCCGGTGATAAAAAAGAGTAAGACCTCAAAATCAAAAATAGGATGGATAAGAATAGAAAAACCATTTGTCGTAGAGGGGAAACGCTTATAGACTGACTTTCCGGGCCTCTATGATTCTGAACGAGATCATCATTTCCACCGAGAAAATTGACAACGTTCAAGTTATGAAGTTGCAGGGTTCGATCAACTCATTTACTGAAAAAAAATTCAAAGACGAACTTTCCGTATCGATTCGATCCGGTCCTGTCATTCTGGATTTGGAAGAAGTGAGTTTGATTTCATCTCGGGGGATTCAATCTTTGAAAGAAATGAATCAACTGAGCTTTACCTCTCGAAATAAATTAGTATTGATCCATCCGACGGATTCCGTTAAAAATGCGATCAAAATGGCGGCCCTCAACGGACTCTTTCTCATCGCTCCAGACGAAGAGTCGGCTTTGAAAATGACGATGAAAAATAGGTAGGAAGCAATTGGCAAATTCGGTTCGATTCAATTACGCGCGTAAACTCTGGCATCTTCTTGGTTTGATAGTTCCTGTCTGTTATTATCTGGATGTATTTCACGGTGCATTTGACCTTTTGAACGCAACACGCGCGGTAGTTTCTGTTACCCTGGTGCTTTGCTTGGGAATCATCCTTTTGGTGGAATACTTTCGTTTTCAATCTCCCGGTTTTCAAAAATTCTTTTTGGCCGTTGCGGGAATCCTTTTGAAAGAGGAAGAGAAATCAAGACTCAATGGAACCCTTCCTTATTTTCTCTCTTGCACATTTGTAGTCTTTTTATTTCCTCCAGAGATTTCGATTCTTTCCATGCTCTTTCTTGTGATCGGAGATCCAAGCGCAGCCTGGGTCGGAACCTTTTACGGAAAGAGAAGATTCTCCAACGGAAAGTCCGTGGAAGGAATCATAGCTTTTGTCGTTGTGAGCGCTGTCGTAGGATTTTCGTTTATGTATGTTTCCGATACATTTGGAAAACAACACTTTCTAAAATCGGCGGGATTTGCATTTCAGAATCATCTCGTATTTCTCGTTCCCGCGATTTTAATTTCCGCTTTGACGGAGTTGTACTGCGGAACCTATTGGAACGGTTTGATCGACGATAATCTTTTGATTCCCGCGGTCTCAGCAGTCGTGCTCGGTTTTACCGCTTGGCTACTTTTGGGTGTGGAACCCTCTACGATTTTTTTAAATCCAGCGGACTTATTTTTGAAAGTTTGATTGTTGGAGTTCCTACATTTGTCTTTTTTAAAATCTGCTTGAATCTGGACTTGAAGTCCGGCAAGGCTACAATTACGAAAAATTCCGCCTTAGAAATGGGGGACAGCGTTGGGTATATTTGAATCCGTATTCCGTTTTTTAAGAAGCGCACGCACGGCTGATATAAATAGAATGTGGGTACAAGTTGAAAACGGTGCCACAATTGGAAAAATAGGTTCCGAAGAAGGAATCATCATCTTAGATGAAGAATATACAAACGGTGCGAGAATTACTTTAGAGAAAGCTGGGGTGACTGCGCCTTGGTCTATCACTTGTGGCGGTTATGGATTGTTTATGCATACCAGTTTTCAATCGACCGAATCCGATTCCCGAAAAACGTATAAAAAGATGAAAAAAGAATTGGAATCTATCATGAATGAATCCGATTCCGAAACCGCATATAAAATGATCAAGGATTTTTGCGATCGGTACTAATCGAATCGTTTTTACGATTCCAATTTTCCTTTGGGCACCACTCGATCTTTGTTCTGGAAATATTAAGGGATGTGTCGGGATTACTTTTCCGGAGGAAGCACCGTATAACTCAGATTGATCTTTGTTTTTTCCGCACCTTCAAATAGAGAAGAATTGAATTTAAATTCCACTTCGGCGGGAAAAATCGTATTTGTATAAGGATAGGACCCCAGGCGATTTTCTTTTTTCAATTTATCCTTGATCATCGATCCGAGATATTGAAACGAACCGATCCAATCGTCTCCGATCTCAAACCCTTCCATTCTTTCCACGGTTCCGGAAAGACTCATCGTCGCAAAATAAGAATCCTGGATCGCTTTGGATTCGGAAGGGGTGAGCTTTCGATTGAACCGAATGACAAATCCGGGTGTTTCTCTGGCGTGAAAGTAGAGATAGTTCGCAAGTTTTTCCCAGGTATCCGGTTTTTTTATGTTCGGAATTTCCACCTTGTAGTGATGATTTTTTTCCACCGGTTCCAAACATTCGCCGGTTCGGTTGAAATGATCGCAAAGTGTGATCGAGGTGATCTCGAGTTTGGAAGGAGAACAGGCACCCAACACCATTCCAAAAATGAGGAAGAATGGAATATTAGGTTTTATTGATGTTTTGTACATAGGACTCTCTTAGACTTGTAAAAAAATAAACTGCTTCCGGAGTTTTAAAAAACGGAGGAGCCGTTTCTTTAAAGACCATTTTTTGTTTTTGGTAATTGTAAACCGTCTCCGCATACACTCCGTTAAATAGATAGATTCTGTGAAAATCATCTTTGATGGAGGCGATCACTGCGGAATGATTGCAAAGATATCCCGGAAAGATTCGGATCCCGCTGTCTTTTTCCAAAGCCGCATTTTGAATCGAAAGACATTCTTTCTGGATGGAGGGAAGTTCTTCTCTGTGAATTCTTCTTTTGAAGGAAAGAATTTTCGTAAGTCTTCCCGGAAACTGATTCCAGAGATCCGCGTCCGGGTCCTTCCAGGTCGGCATCGGATTGCTTTCATATAAAGTGGCTGAAAACTTCTTTTCGGTTTTTGTTTTAATGGAATAAAACATCTCCGCGTCTTCGTAGGCGACTACGATAAAAAAGGAAGCTCCGGGAGGTCGTGCGAGTTTTTCCTTGTTGGGAGGATTCTTTTTTGAGGAATTCATGTTTTGGAAAGTTACCATCCAGGGTTTACTTTCAAATCGAAATAATCCAGAATAATTTTATTCAGCCATCTTCCGTCGGGTATTTCCGGAGTGGGATCCGTAAGAAATCCCACGTGTCCTCCATGCGGAGTCAGTATGGTTGTAATATGGGGCATGCTTTCCCATGGAATCGTTTCCCAATCAAACGGAGGAACGACCGGATCGTCCTCCGAATGGATAACGATTCCGGAATGACGGATGTTTGTTATGTAGTTTTTGCTCGAACAATCCTGATAGAAATCGAGAGCGCTTTTGTAGCCGAAAAGAGGAGCTGTGACAAGATCGTCAAAGTCAAAAAATGTTTTGGTTTTGAACACGGCTTTCTCCAGCTCGGGCGGAAGCTGGATGATTTTATTTTTGATCTTTTTACGAAACTCGGAAACAAAACGATCCCTGTAAAATCTTGCTTCGGGAGAATCTATAAATTCACAACCTTTACGAAGATCCAGAGGAGGATTGGTGGAGGAAAAAGATTCTACTTTGTGATTTCTTTTTTCTCCCAAATATTTTAAGACCAAGCTTGCAGAAAGAGAAAAGCCGGAAAGAAAGATTCGATGAGAAAGTTTTTCCCAGACAAAGTCGATCACGTCTTGAACGTCCTTGGTCTGACCTACGTTGTATGTTCCTTTTGCAAATCCTTGACCTCTACCGCAGTTTCGCAAATTCATACGAATACAACCATAACCTCTCGAAAGTGCGTTCTGTGCAAGAGTAACAAGATACGAGCTATCCGAAGTTCCTTCCATTCCGTGAATCATAACGAGATAGGTTCCGTTCCATCGGGGTGCGGGATTTGTATAATGAGCTAAGGGAGGATTGTGTTCAAGCCAGAGAGAATCACCCGAACCGTCCGAGAGTTGGAGAAGGATATCCTCCACATAAAATGCGGTTCTGAGTTTATTTGCAGGGGGAAAGAATGTATTGTAGATCGTCTGAAGATGTCTGCTCTTGAAAAATCGTTTCGGTTTAAAGGGTGGCTGTGAACTCATCCGAGCGATATCCTGACTCTCTCTGTCAGAGTTGTTGAAAGAATTCGTCCCAGTCTTCGAGTTGCTCTTTGTTTGCGTAGGAAGTCTTCTTTAAAAATTTATAAAGTCTTTTGAGAAAGTCGATTCCCCTGGCGTTGATTCCGGAATCTTCGGGATGCATGTCCGCAAGATAGAAGTTAACAAACTCGTCGAGTTCGAAGGAACCCAAATCTTTGAGGAGAACTTCTTCCTTGGTTTCTTCTTCTCCCTCCAAAAACAAGAGAGAAGAAAATTCCAAGAGCAAGTCGTTGAGTTTTCTATCTTCGTCCGCGTTCCTTCCTTTTTGAGGGGAAGCGAGAAATTCTTTCAGAAAGTTTTCTAAGGAAATGGACTGAGACAAGGAAAAATCCGATCAGCTAAAGTCGATGGTTGTCGCGAGTTTGTCCACGATCCCGTATTTGAGCGCTTCTTCCGCGTCCATATAATAATCGCGATCCGTATCTTCTTCCAATTTGGAAACCGGATGTCCGCAAGCGTCCGCGAGAATCTGATTCAGCTTTGCTTTGGTTTTCAGAATCTCTTCCGCGTGGATTTTGAGATCGGTAGCCGGAGCTACAATTTGTCCGCCGATACTCGGCTGGTGAATCATTACTTTTCCATTTGGCCAGATCGAACGTTCTCCTTTTTTACCGGCGGCAAGAAGAACAGAACCCATAGAAGCCGCCATTCCCATACAAACCGTATGAACCGGAGAGCTGATCATTTTGATCGTATCAAATACGGTCATTCCGGAGGTGACAACGCCGCCGGGGCTATTGATAAAAAACGTGATTGGTTTTCCGGGATCTTTCATTTCCAAGAAGAGGAGTTTTCCGACAAGGTCCTTAGACGATTCGTCGGTCACCGGACCCCAGAGAAAAATCTTTCTGTGGTCGAGGAAATTTTTGGAAATTTTGCTTCCTGTGAGTTCTTCGAATACTTCCGCGATTTTTTCTGTTTCTGGCATTCCTGAACCTTTCCTTTAGTAGTTACTAAAGTCCAGTTTCTTCTTCCTCATTTTTATGAAAACCCCAATACAAGTAAAACTAGCAAAGATTGCGTAGAAAATCCGAATAAAATGGATCGGCGGTACTGGAAATTGTTTACCGGGACGAAACGCATTCAGTCTGGACGCGAGAATCGGTTTGAGTTCGGAAACGTTTTCGGTTTCTCTGAATTTTATGATCTGAGCGTTTTCGCTGAGTAGATAGAATCTTCGGGCCTCTCTTTCGAGGGCCACTTGATCGTTTTTCAAAATTTTTTGCTTCTCTTCCAATTGTCGATTTTCATAGGCCAGTCTTTCCACGTCTAATCTCAATGACGCAAGAGATTCTTCCAGTTGGGATCGTACGACGATCCCAGATTCTCCCAAGACTACAAAATAAAAGAGTCCGCCGAGAAAACAAGAGAAGCAAAAGACTTTTGTTGGAAGAGTAGTCATAATTTAAATCTTACAAATTGTAAAACGTTTCCCTGCCTTTGTAAACCGCGGATTTTCCGAGTTCTTCTTCGATTCGAAGAAGTTCGTTGTATTTTGCGATCCTGTCCGTTCTGGAAAGGGAACCCGTTTTGATCTGACCCGCGTTAGTCGCAACCGCGATATGAGAGATCGTAACGTCTTCGGTTTCTCCGCTTCTATGGCTTACAACATTTGTGTATTTTGCTTTTTTCGCCATTTCTATCGAAGCGAGCGTTTCCGAAAGGGAACCGATTTGATTTACCTTAATCAAGATCGAATTTCCGACTCCGGAAGCGATTCCCTTGGAGAGTTTCTCGATGTTCGTCACAAAAAGATCGTCTCCCACCAGTTGGATTTTCTTTCCTAACTTATCGGAAAGAAGTTTCCAACCGTCCCAGTCGTTCTCGTCCAATCCGTCTTCGATCGTAATGATCGGATATTTGGAAACGAGATTCGCATAATATTCCACCAGTTCCGCACTGGAGAACTCTTTATTATTTTCGGCACCGAGTACGTATTTCTTTTTGCTTTTGTCGTAAAACTCGGAAGAAGCGGCGTCCAAACCCAATAAAACGTCTTTTTCGGGTTTATAACCGGCTTTTTCGATTGCTTGGAGAATGACTTCGATCGCTTCTACGTTACTCGTAAGATCCGGAGCAAAACCGCCTTCGTCTCCGACCGCTGTGTTCAATTTCTTTTCTTTGAGAACGGATTTTAAAGAATGGAATACTTCCGCTCCCATTCTCAAACCCTCGCGAAAACTTTTTGCTCCCACGGGGAGAATCATAAATTCCTGAAAGTCCACGTTGTTGTCCGCGTGAGCTCCGCCGTTGATGATGTTCATCATAGGAACCGGAAGTTCTCTGGCAAAGTTTCCGCCGATATAACGATAGAGCGGAAGTCCAGCGTGTGCCGCAGAAGCCTTTGCTACCGCTAAAGAAGTTCCCAGGATCGCGTTCGCCCCGAGCTTTCCTTTGTTTTTGGTTCCGTCCGCATCCAACATGAGCTGATCGATCCGGTTTTGATCCAGAGCGTCTTCGCCTTTCAAGGTTTCCTGGATTTTTCCATTTACGTGTTCGACCGCTTTGAGAACGCCTTTTCCGAGATAACGGTTTTTATCGCCGTCTCTGAGTTCTACCGCTTCGTATTCTCCAGTGGAAGCTCCGGAAGGAACCGCGGCTCTACCAAAAGAACCGTCCGCTAAGATTACGTCTACTTCGACAGTGGGATTTCCTCGGGAGTCGATGATTTCCCGGGCCTTAATTTTTTGAATTTGAGAGTGATGAGACATTTTATTTCCTGAGATTCTCTATGTTGCTCTTTCATGGGAGCTCTGTTTTTAGGCATCCGAGTCAGAGTCAGGGTTATTAAACGGTCCATATCGAATAAATCAAGCGGGAAACGAAAAAATGAATTGCATAGTTCTTTCCAATTTCTTATAGCTTATTTCCCAATCGAATCTTCTTTGTTAGAAAAGCGGATAGTAGAATTTAAAAAGACGCTTCTCTCGCCGCATTCTGTTGCGACTTGAGTTGTGACTTGAGTTGCGACTCATAGGGAGCAACTCACTGCGTTTTTCGATTTTGATTTCGCGATTGCTTGTCTTGGGCCATCTCGCTTTTGTCGAATCGGTGCAATGCAAATTCATAAAAAAGCATCGCACTTGGAGACGGACACCGGGTTCTATGGATCGCTCGATCAATGAAAATTTCCGAAAAACACGCGCTTCTATTTCATATCGGTTTTACGATTCTTTGTATTCCGATTTTGTTTGCTCCGGGAAATCTTTCCACGGGCTGGCGGCTTTTCAGTCTTGTCTTGATCTACAACGTGGGAATTCCGTTTTTTTCAAGGATCTGGGCTCACGAACGTTGGATGGATCTTTGGTTCTTTCTTTTGCCTTTGAGTTTTTTTCAGGTCTTTCCGGATTGGTTTTTATCGCAGGTGATCGGTGCGTTGGAATTTCCTCCGGACGGATTTCCTAAGATCGGAACCGTGAGCGGCTATATGGTCGGGCTCTGGGTCATTCCCCTTTTTATTTCCACCTTCATTGCAGTTCGTCATCGAAAACGATTTTCCGATTCTCCGCCGATTCAGAGTTATCTGATTGGAGGGTTCGTTGCTTTTCTGATCGTTTTAGGTTCGGAAGAATTTTCCTATTTCATTCCGGTTTGGTATGCGAAGAATGTACAGACCTGGGGTCATATAGCGATCTATGTCCTGATTCCCGAATTCATACTGGGTGCGTTTGCGGCTTATGCGTATCACGTTTCCGAATATGTTTCTTTACCCGAAAAAGTTCTCTGGGCGTTCTTAACCATGCTTGTTTATTTGGGTGCGCTTTCCGTTTCCTTTTTACTCCTCGAAGGGACTTCCAAAATATCCGTTCCTATTTAAGAGTTTTTTAAAATTTAACAAGGTCGTCGAAGGCCAACAACCAACCAACCGACCGTATCGAATTTGAATCACTCGTTTTCCGCTATCTTAATAGGATGAGTTGCCGGAAACAATCTCTTTAGGTAAAACTGTGCTACCTTATCATCCGGATGAACTTTGACCACTCGATTGAAATATTCTTTTGCGTCTTCAAACAGATCGGAATGAAAGAATTTTACTGCTTGATCGTATTCGGGTTTTGTCTTGAGTTTTAGATCGAATTCTTCCGGCTGATCCGAATCCAAAATTTCGTAGATAGATACTGGCTTTTGTTTGCCTTTGACCTTGACACGATCCAAAAAGCGAAAGTGAAATTTGCTATCATTCTTAATTTCTAATACGGTGCTTTCGCTGACTGCGATTCTGGATCCGTAGATTTTAGTAAGACTTTCGATCCGAGACGCCAAATTTACCGTATCCGAAATCACAGTCCCTTCCAAACGTTCTTCCGCTCCGATCGTGCCCAACATCAAGGAGCCCGAATGAATTCCGACTCCGATTTGAATCGGATCGTAGTTTCGATTTGCCCTATATCCGTTGTATTCCTCTAAATATTTTTGCATCTCGATTCCGGCGGATACAGCATCAATTACGCTTTTTTGAAACAGGGCCATAATCGCGTCTCCGATAAACTTATCGATAAACCCGTTGTGTTTTTGAATGATCGGACTCATCCTTTTTAGATAGGAATTGATAAAGTTGAAATTTTCTGCGGGAGTCATTTGTTCGGAAAGAGTGGTAAAGGAGCGAATGTCGCTGAACATCACGGCCATATCCTTTTGAATTTGATCCCCTAACCTTACGTCAAGTATCGATTCTTTTCCAAGACTCGCCAAGAAGTCCTTGGGTACGAACCTTGCATACGATTCGGTTAGAATTTTCTGCATCTCCAAAGTTCTTTGTTGAGCTTCCTCTTTTTCCTTTTTCATAATATTGATTCTATCCGCCAAAGCTATGGAAAGTAGAATTACTTCCATTGCGGAGCCGTAATACAATCCGTATTCGGTAAAAACGTTCGATGATAAAACGTTGATGAATTTAAGAACCACAATCAATCCGGCGAGTTGTAAAACCGTAAATGCCAACAGAAAATATCTCGCGGGTCTGTATTTTCTGATAAAGGCTAAGATCGCAGCGATAAAAATTAAAATTACGGGAGGAAGTGTCAACACCAGAGAGATCTTAATCGTGATTTCCGGAGGAAATATCAACGGAGTAAACGTCATAATTGCTTCGAGAAAGATAAAGATCTGCATCAATTTGTCCATTTTGGGAACGGTTTCTTTGATGTTTAGGAATCTTTTGGAGAACAATAAAATGGAAGTGAGGCAAATTCCTGAAAATATAACGTAAAAATTTCTTTGCATCCACGGATAATTGGACCAAAGATACTGAAATCCGTGACCCGTAAGTACAAGTTGAATGCCCAAAAAACCTATGATATACATCACATAGTAAAAATAGCTGATATCTCGAACGGATAAGAATATAAAAATATTATAAAGAATCATTACGATCATTACGCCGTAATACAAACCCAATCCGTGTTGAATGTCCGCATTATACTGGTTGAATTTATCCTTGTTCCAAAGAACAAAAGGGAGGATCAGTCCGCCGCTTGTAGTGGCGCGGATATAGTATGTTTTTTCTTCGTTGGGCGCGAGGTTTATGTCGTAAACAAAATTTCTATTTATAAATTTGCGTATATAAAAGGGAAACAACATCCCGCTGGATTCGACTTCAAATTCGCCGTTTGAGTTCGGGCGATAAAACTCAACCTTATCGATATTACTATAATCGATTTCAAGAAGTTTTAGATCGGAAATATCCTTGGCATTTGCAAATGTAATTCGAATCCAATAATCGTAATTGGTCTGACCAAAATTGATTCCGTCCTCTTCCGATTTGATAAATTGATTCTGGTATTCAGAGGTAAGAATCTCTTGGATCGATATTTTTTTCTCCGGATCGGCGATATAATAAACTTTTTGGCCGATCGGAGTTCTTTGAATCTCGTCGTTTACGATTACTTTTTCATACCCGATCAAAGATGTGTGGATAAAAAAAAGAAATATGCAAAAAATGAAATAAACTAAATTTTTTTTCATAAAGAAACTCCGGTTGTCAAAATCAGTAGACACAAAAAAACAATTTGTTATGAACAGGTCAGTATGATGCCGCAAAATATAGAAACTTCGATTTCCATCAACGCTTCAGCAGAAAAGGTCTGGAGGATATTCACTGATTTTAAGGAATATCCGCGCTGGAACCCATTCTTAAAAAGAGTTTTTGGGAAGCCGACCCAAAACAGTAGCGCGATCGTTTTTGACTTTTACTTTAAAGGGATTTTTTTACCCGCAAAAGTCATTATATATACCTGTGTTTTCGCTTCGGAAATTTCCTGGAGAGGAGGATTTCCACTTTTTCTTAAATATTTATTTTTCGGCGATCATCGTTTTCTGTTCGAAGAAGTGTCGAAAAATCAAACTCTTTTTAAGCACCGGGCAGTGTTATCCGGTATTATGCCGAGCATCTTGAAAACTCATATCCAAACTGCGGTTAAAAATTCCCATTTGGAAATGAATCAAAAGCTAAAAGAGTTATCCGAACGATAGCAATTCTTTATCTCGAAAAGACTCCTTTTTTTTTCCAGGCTTCTTGATTTCGAATCCCTTTTTTTTCCATCATCGGATAGATCTTGGGGATCATTCCTGGAAAAGAAAGCGCCAATCTGGAAAGCAAACCTTGTGAGTAAGGCACATAAATTTCAGTTTGATTCGAATGAATGGATCTGTAAATTGCAGTCGCCACTTTTGAAGCCGGTAATGGAGGATTGATGTAGGCCATCGGAGAACTACGATCCTGGTTGGCCATTTCTTGAGTCATCGGCGATTCTATCGTGCCGGGAAGAATGCAGCTTACACTGATTCCCGATTTTTTGAGTTCGATATGCAGAGTTAAAGCCAATCCTCTTAAACCGAATTTAGTGGCAACGTAAACCGCATGATACGGAGCGGGGACCACGCCCGCTAAAGAAGCTACAATTACCAATTTACCCTTACTATCCTTTAGATAAGGAAGCGCAACTTTTGTGCAATAGATCGTTCCGTTGAGATTTACTTGGATCTGCTGATGGATGTTTTCCAAACTAGCGTCTTCAAAACTTCCTGGTCTCATTATCCCCGCGTTGTTGATCAAAGCGTCGATTCTTCCAAAATGTGAGTAACACTTTTTGATCGAGCTTTCCACATTTTTATAATCAGTAATATCGCAGAGAACGGCAAGGTGTTCGCCCGGGAGTTCCGATTTCAGTTCATTGAGTTTGCTGGATTCGGAGGGGCGGTCTAATAAACAAAGAGAATACCCGTTTTTGGCAAAAACACGGGAGGTCTCTTTACCGATTCCGCCGGCCGCACCTGTAATGATGACAACTTTCTTTTCTTTCATGAATCGTTTATTTTCCTTATATTATTTTTTTTTGGAGTGTTTTTGGATAAATCGAACAATCTCAGGAAAAACGTCTTTGTCGCTTCTTTTACCCATAAGAGTGTCCTGATGTCCGTATCCTTTCGCGAGGAAAAATTCGTTTTTATTTTTCGGCTGAAGTTTATTCAAAGTATCAAACATGATTTTATTGGAATCCAAGAATATCTTATTCTTATCTCCGGTAATAAACAAAGTAGGTATGTCGATTTTATCCGCGTATTGAAGATAATTATTGGGAAGTGAGTCGTATTTTTGATCTCGTTCTTTATATTTCACCATTACTTTTCGAAATTGTGATTTGCGAATATGTCTATGATAATTCATAGAAGTCGCTCCGAATAGATCGCCGACTCTTCGATGGGTTACTCCGTGCAAATTCGAGTGCTCATAACAGGCAGGCCTTCCCGCTCCCCACATCAAACTGAGCATATGACACGCGGGATTGTCGCATTCGGTATGAAAAAGACTGATCAATTTGGAAAATAATTTTCCCCGGGCAAGTCCGGGCAAATAAGCCCATCTCGGATTTAGATTAGGAAATCTAAATATAGATTCAATAAAAAACGGAGCTAAGGTAAGTTTGATTTTAGACCAAAGGGGGACCTTGGGTGTAAGTGATACGCTGTTCGAGACAACGCTTGTGATTCCATCTATCTTTTGCGCATAAAGACTCATAAAAAACGTAATCGAACCTACACAATGAACGACAAAATGTATTCGTTTGTCTTTGCCGACTGTTTTACGAACTTCTTCGACCGCCTTGGGTATGTCATACAACGCGATATCGTCCAAACTGAATCTGTGGGGAAATAGATTGTAATTGTATCTTAAACTTCCTCTCCAATCAAAACTCCATACATCCGTAAGTCCGTTTTCATGCAAATATGTTACAAGATTCTTATGTTCCGGCATGATATACATATCCGTGGAAGTTGTAAGACCGTGCATAAGGACAACTACGTCTTTACATTCTTTTTTTTGGAATCGAATGAGACTGACGGAGAGTTTATCGTCAGTCGTGATCGAGTGTGTAGAAATTTTAGAATTTTTAACGCCTTCCAACGTAAACAAAGGGATCTCTCGTTCGTTCCAGAGCTCTGGCTCGGCTTTAAAAAAATGAGGCGCATAAACTTCCCAGAGATTTCCTAAAAATAATTCCCCGAATTTCAAAAGCGCTTCCTGTCGTTCGGTAAAGGTCTTTCCGTTTGAATGAAACGTGGTCATCTGTTTGATAAAATCAGGAATGAGAATGTGTAGAATTCCGGTATAAAGAATTTTGGACTTTCCCTCTTTGGATTCCTCTATATGACCTGAAAAAATCTTGCTGTATAAGGTAGAGGTATCGTGCCAAATATTTTCGATTCCATCGTCCTGAACCAGCTTAAATCCAGTGAGAGTAAATTCTTCTCCGGTGGGATTTACTAAAAATAGACGATACTTCATATTTTTCACGATTTTGGAGGGTTTACCGACATCCACAAAACAATTAAAAAATCCTTTTGAAACCTGAAGTCTACCGCCTAACGCCTGACAATCGACCCAACCGATCGCTTCACCACTTTCTTTCGGATCATAAACAAAAAAATCCACGTCGGGGATTCGGATCGTTAAGTGAAACATGAAATAATTCTGATCTTTTTTACCGATATCATATCCTTCTTGAAAGGAAACTCCCGGAGTGGAGGAAATATATCCTTTCATTTCTTCGGTAAATTCAAGACTTACGGGATGTTCTTTGCGTTTTACTTTCGTTTTATTTTGAGTCGATCTTGTTTTCATAAAATAGTTTCCTAAATTCTAATATAGATTCGTATCAATTCGACAGTCGGTTGATTTCCGACCCAAAAAACTCTATTGGAAAGTTAACAACGAATCACACGTTTTCTAATTTATGAGTTTTCATTTTCGAATGATTCCTATATCGTTTTATAAATCCGCTTTGATTCTTTGGAAAATCGAGGCCACTCCGATTCCAGCATTCGCTCTTTGGAACTCTGATTTTTAAAGACATGAATTGACAATGAAATTATGATTTTTTGCCAAATGCAACAATTCTTTGTCATTTTAGGGAATTAATTTGATTTTTGCCAAATTCGTTTTTTGAGAGAAACTTCGCTTGAGATTCAAGCGACACTCTCTTTTTTTAAAAAGAGATTCAGAAATAGCCGATTGTGTTTTGTGGCTTGAGTTCAAAGAAATCGAATCCAAGTCTCCAAAGCAAATTTGAGAGGGATGAGATTGAAAAATACAAAATAGACCTGGAAGGATTTCATTCCGATTTGCTCCAGGTTTCTCGGTTCCATTCTAACCTCGCCCGGTTTGGCGGCTGGGATTTTTGAAATTTAAAAATGGGTTCTTATTTTTTAGAAACGCGGGAAGGGACCTGATAAAGTTTAGAATCAAATTTTTAGAAACCGAGGCGAATGGTCTGTTCTGATCTTTGAAAAAGCTGGATTCTGAGTAGCGGCAACTAAGAAGAAACGCGTATTTTGCTTTTCAGGGTAGGCCTTAGCAGGAAACCATCAGATTGAGCCCCCTCCATGAATGTTCAGCAGCAATATATACGAAATTTTTCCATCATAGCCCATATCGATCACGGTAAATCCACTCTAGCGGACAGACTTTTGGAGATTGGTCACGTAACAAACGATCGTACTAAAAAGGATCAAATCCTGGATTCCATGGATATCGAAAGAGAAAGGGGAATCACGATCAAGGCAAACAACGCAACCTTTGACTATCTTGCCGACGACGGTCATACATATACGATGAACTTGCTCGATACCCCGGGCCACGTGGATTTTACTTACGAAGTTTCTCGTTCTCTCAAAGCCTGCGAAGGTGTTCTTTTGATCGTGGATGCGAGCCAGGGGGTGGAAGCGCAGACACTCGCGAACCTATATTTAGCTATGGAACAGGATCTGGAAATTCTTCCGGTCATGAATAAGATCGATCTTCCCGCCGCGGATATCGAGAAAACTAAAATTCAAATCGAAGAGAGTTTGGGTTTGGATGCGGAGAAGGCGGTTGCAATTTCCGCGAAAACCGGACTGAACGTAAAAGCGGTCTTAGAAGCGATTACAAAAGAAATTCCGGCTCCCCAAGGAGAACCGGACGGACCTCTCAAGGCTTTGATTTATGATTCTTATTTCGATCCGTATATGGGAGTCGTGATCAAGATCCGTGTTTTTGATGGAAGAATCAAAAAAGGGGATCGATTTTTGATCATGAGTACCGGTAAAGATTTTACGGTCAACGAAGTCGGGATCAATCGAATTTCTTTGACTCCGACCGAAAGTCTCGGAGCGGGTGAGGTGGGTTATCTCATCGCGGGAATCAAAAAAGTTTCCGATGCAAAAACCGGAGATACGATCACTCTGTTTTCCAATCCTACAAAGGAATCGATTCCTGGTTACAAGGAAGCAAAACCGATGGTTTTCTCCGGACTCTATCCGATCAACGGAGAGCAGTTTGACGAGCTTGTGGATGCGATCGAAAAATTGAAATTGAACGATGCAGCTCTTGTCTTTGAAAAAGAAAGTTCTATGGCGCTCGGGTTTGGGTTTCGTGTGGGATATCTCGGGCTTCTTCATATGGAAATCGTTCAGGAAAGATTGGAAAGAGAATTCAATCTGGATTTGATCACTACCGCTCCTTCGGTAAAATACATCATTCGGAAGAAAAATGGCGAAGTGGAAGAGGTGGATAACCCTTCCCGTTTTCCCGATCCGATTGCGATTGAATCCACGGAGGAGCCCTATGTAAAAGCCACGGTAATCACCCCAAACGAATACGTGGGAAATATCATGGCTCTTGCCAACGATAAAAGAGGAATCCAGTTGGATACAGTGTATCTAACACAGGATAAAGTTCAATTGACATACGAACTTCCTCTTGCTGAACTCATTTTCGAATTTTATGATAAACTAAAGTCTTTTACGAGGGGTTACGCTTCTTTGGATTATGAGCCTTCCGGTTACAAGGTTTCACAGTTAGTAAAGATGGATATTCTCGTAAACGCGGAACCCGTGGATGCGCTTTCGATGATCGTTCATAGAACTAAAGCGGAACAAAGAGGAAGGGAAATCATCGAAAAACTCAAGGATCTAATTCCAAGACATCAATTTATGATTCCGATTCAAGCGGCTGTCGGAGGAAAAATTCTCGCTAGAGAAAGTATTTCCGCGCTTCGTAAAAACGTTACCGCTAAGTGTTACGGAGGTGATATCACTCGTAAGAAAAAACTTCTTGAAAAACAAAAAGAAGGAAAAAAACGAATGAAGCAGATCGGGAACGTGGAAATTCCGCAAGAGGCTTTTTTGGCGGTCTTGAAAACAAGCAATTGAATTTCAGTTTTTTCTAATTTCTCGTTTTCCTTTAAAAAAAGCTTGCTCTGTTTTTTATGGATTGTTGAATTCTTTCTTATTATGGATTTCTCTTTTCTTCCAGTCTACGCTCTCCTTTTGTCGGTAATCATCGGTTTCGGTTCTCTTTTTGGTTTTCTCCGTCTTTTGTGGAAAGACATCAATGGTAAATTTAAAGAATTCCAATCTGAGTTGAAATCGGACATCTCCGGGCTTCGTACCGAACTGAAATCGGACATCTCCGGGCTTCGGACTGAACTGAAATCGGACATCTCTGAGCTTCGGACTGAATTTAAAATCGACATTCAAAGGGTGGATAAAAACATTTTTTATCTAAGAAAGAGAATGGATGTTTTGGTGGATAGTTTGGCGTTGCGTTTTCTCGCGAGCTCCGCCGCTCCTTCTAGTAAAAACAACTCCTGACAAATTTGGTCTTTATTCTGGAATTTTAATTCGCCTCTTTGAACTTCTTACAAACGTATTTATCATCCGGTCTTTCGAACCTTTCGACTCAAACGGTTTTTGAGAATTCTCATTCTAAACTTTCAATCTTAAGAGACGATCGTCTTTCTTTTGGAATGGGAACCAAGTTTCGAAAATTCTGGGGAATTCATTCTGACCTTGAAAAAAAGAAAATCAAAAAGGTCGTTTTGCAAGGGGAACTACATAGCAACGCGTTAACCGCCTTTGCTTTTCTTTTTTACAATTTTGGCTATAAAGTTCGAACGCTTTGTTATACGAGAGACAAAATCCGAATTAGCGCAAATTCCATTTTTGTAAAAAAAAATTCTCATTTTTTAGAAAAATGGGATTCTCGATCGAATTGGAAGAATGCAGTCGAGCAGATACAAATCGACAAAGAATCGGAGGTTTTGATCCCGGAATACGGATTGATTCTCTCGGCTTCAAATTCTTTACATACAATCTGGAAACAGATTCGGGTTGAAGAATGGGATTCTTTGATCATCGATCTCGGATCCGGTCTTACCTGGCTTTCTGCAAAATGTTTTTATCAAAATCAGATCCCTATTTATGGAATTAGCATCGGTCTTTCCAAAAAAAAAATGATACCATGGCTTGAGGAAAAACGAAACTCCTTAGGATTGGAAAATTTTCCGATCAAAGAATCGTTTGTCTTGGAATCTGGGTTTAGGCAAGGATTCGGGTCACTAAACTCGAATATTTTAGAATATTGTAATTCTTTTTATCTGAAATCGGGAATTCCGATCGAACCGATCTATTCTGGAAGGTCCCTTTTTGCGATTGAGAAAAAAATGGAACAGGGCGAGTTGATCGGTAAGATTTTGTATCTTCATCAAGGCGGGCTTTGGAATTTTTTAGACGCCTTACTTGCAAAAAAAGATCGATTGTAAAGATCAAATTGTACGCTTCCTATGGAATGAAAGCGAAGATTTTTGCGGATTCTACTTTAGAGGGGACTTGAAGTCCGGTTTCAAGTAAAATACTACAATCGATTCGTTTGTCGGAACAAGGATCATCGATTCTTTCTGGGTAAATAGGATGCCTTGAAAGAATCTGATTTTGTTTTGATGGGGTCAGGCAAACGGTTCGAAACGGTCATAATTTTTTTGTCTGAAAATTTTGCCTTTTTTGATTGAAGTTTATACGAAAATAAGTTTTTAGAGTTTGTTTCCTCTGGAACGGACCGAGATCGGTTTGTTTAGCCTCAGTCCAATCCGCTTCCGCGATTACGATCTCGTCTTTTTCAATCCAGTTCGTAACTCAAAAGTTTTGTTGCTTGAGTAAATTTTTGCCTGCGGGCATTTTTCTCGTCAAATTCTCAAAGCTGCTCGTAGTAACCGCTTTGAGAAGAGCTAAGAGCGTTCTCATATTTGATTTCTTGTATTGCTGGATAAGAGAGCTTCTCAAATTTTTTCCGTTTTAATACGAGCTCGAAACGAGGTTTTAGATAGGGTGCGACGGTTTATTTGTATGAACTCAGATTCAAAGCTTGGAAATTCATTTGTGTTTTGCAAAGTATTCTTCTTTGAAGGTGATTTTGAATTATAAAAAACCGATTCCGGGATAATTTAAAATTTCGAAGTTGTATGGATCGGATTTGTAAAAAAAATTCTCCGTATTTGAACCGAATGCGGACTTAAAGTCCGGTGCAATCCTTTTTTTCAATAATACTTTGTCGGACCAAATAGAAACAAGGATTTCTACGCGGAGATTTCTCCTTGTTCTGAAAAATAAAAAAACCGCCTGGTTGAGGGGCGGCTTTTGAATCTTCCGCAATGAAGAGAAAATTTTAAGAAAGGATATAATCCCGGTTCATCCTCCGGATAAAATCTCTCTTGATCGATTTTGGACAAACCGCTTCGCACTCGTATTGGTTTGTGCAGTTCCCAAAACCTTCCTTGTCCATCGCGTTGATCATTTTTTTCACACGTTCTTTTTGTTCCACCTTTCCTTGTGGTAAAAGACCGAGGTGCGTGATCTTCGCGGATACGAACAACATCGCGCTTGCATTCTTACAAGAAGCCACGCAAGCGCCGCATCCGATACAAGTTGCCGCATCCATCGCGATGTCCGCGTCTACTTTAGGAATCGGTAATGCGTTTGCATCCGGAGCGCCTCCGGTGTTGATACTTACGAAACCACCCGACTGGATGATTCGATCAAACGCGCTGCGATCTACCACGAGATCCTTGATCACAGGAAACGCTTTCGCTCTCCAAGGTTCGACATAAACGGTATCTCCGTCCTTGAAGGAACGCATGTGTAACTGACAGGAGGTGACTCCTTGGTGAGGTCCGTGTGCTTGTCCGTTAATCATCAGGTTACAGGATCCGCAGATTCCTTCGCGACAATCGTGTTCGAAAGCGATCGGATCGTCTCCTTTGGTGATCAGGTCTTCGTTTACCACGTCCAACATTTCCAAGAAGGACATATTCGGGGAAACATCCTTTGCGTCGTAGTCTACGATCTTTCCCTTTTCTTCTCCGCTTTTTTGTCTCCAGACTTTGAGTTTCAGATCCATTATTTATAACTCCTTGTGGCGAGGTGAACGTTTTCAAACTCTAATTTTTCCCTGTGTTCGGTTGGTTTTTTTCCGACTCCGTTGAATTCCCAGGCGGTTGCATGACAGAACTTATCGTCGTTCCGTTTTGCTTCGCCTTCTTCTTGGTATTCTTCTCTAAAGTGTCCGCCGCAGGATTCTTCTCTTGTGAGAGCGTCGAGACAGAGTAACTCTCCGAATTCTAAGAAGTCAGCGACTCGACCCGCTTTTTCGAGGGATTGATTGAGTTCTGCTCCGCTTCCCGGAACGTTTACGTTCTGCCAGAATTCTTCTCTGATTTGGGGAATCTTCGCGATCGCCTCTTTTAAACCTTTGTCGTTACGCGCCATTCCGCACTTATCCCACATGAGTTTTCCGAGTTCTCTATGAAAAGAATCTACGGTCCTTTTTCCTTTGATGGAAAGAAATTTTTTCGTAGTTTCTTCCGCGTCAGAGAGTGCCTTCTTCGCTTCCGGATGATCTTCGCTCGGACGGGAATTGAATCCGGCTCCTGCGAGATAGTTTCCGATCGTATAAGGAAGAATGAAGTATCCGTCCGCGAGTCCCTGCATCAACGCCGAAGCACCGAGACGGTTTGCGCCGTGATCCGAGAAGTTTGCTTCTCCGATTACGAACAATCCGGGGAGGTTACTCATGAGATTGTAATCCACCCAAAGTCCGCCCATGGTGTAGTGAACCGCAGGATAAATTCTCATCGGTTGTTTGTAAGGATTTTCGCCGGTGATCTGTTCATACATCTGAAAAAGATTTTCGTAACGATCTCGTATTTTAGGTTCTCCTAATCTACGAATCGAATCCGCAAAATCCAGATACACACCTTGTCCGGATTCTCCCACACCAAGTCCTGCGTCGCAGGCTTCTTTGGCGGCGCGGGAAGCGATATCACGAGGAGAAAGGTTTCCGTAACTCGGATACTTTCTTTCTAAGTAATAATCTCTTTCACTTTCGGGAATATCCGCAGGATTGCGTTTGTCGCCTTTGCTTTTTGGAACCCAGATTCTTCCGTCGTTTCTGAGAGACTCGGACATCAGAGTCAACTTGGACTGATGATCTCCGGATACCGGAATGCAAGTCGGGTGAATTTGCGTATAACAAGGGTTTGCGAAGAATGCGCCTTTTTTGTGCGCCTTCCAAGTCGCGGTTACGTTACAATTTTTTGCGTTTGTGGAAAGAAAGAATACGTTTCCGTATCCGCCGGTTCCAAGCACGACCGCATCGGCCATGTGAGTGGAAAGTTTTCCTGTGACTAAGTCGCGAACCACGATTCCTTTTGCATGACCGTCGACAACGATGAGTTCCACCATTTCGGTTCTTGGATACATCTTCACCGCACCGAGTCCGATCTGACGAGAAAGAGCGGAATAGGCTCCCAATAAAAGCTGTTGTCCGGTTTGACCTTTTGCGTAGAAGGTTCTGGAAACCTGCGCTCCACCGAAAGAACGGTTTGCCAGGTGACCGCCGTATTCTCTCGCAAAAGGAACACCTTGTGCCACACACTGATCAATGATGTTTACCGAAACTTCCGCGAGACGATGCACGTTAGCCTCTCTTGCGCGAAAGTCTCCACCTTTTACCGTATCATAAAACAATCTGTGGACGGAGTCCCCGTCGTTTTGATAATTCTTTGCCGCGTTGATTCCACCCTGAGCCGCGATACTGTGGGCTCTGCGGGGACTGTCTTGGAAGCAGAAAGTTTTTACGTTGTATCCGAGTTCCGCGAGAGTAGCGGATGCCGAAGCTCCTGCAAGACCGGAACCCACTACGATGATGTTGAATTTTCTCTTATTCGCGGGGTTTACTAATTTGATATCGGCTTTGTGATTGGACCATTTTTGTTCAATGGAGCCGCTTGGAATCTTAGAATCTAAACTCATGAAAGTTTCTCCAAAAAATTACGGATGAACGTATCCCAGCAAAATCGAAAGCGGGATAGAAGTGTTTCCAACGAAAATAAGCAGAGCAAACAAAATCGCTCCCGCTTTGATCTTTGGGCTGAGCTCGGGAGTACTGAAACCCAGGGTTTGAAAAACGCTGGAGACACCGTGGCTGATATGGGATGCGAGTAATATCATCGCTATGATATAAGAACCGGCTACGATCGGGTTTTGAAAACCGAGAACCACCATCGTATAAACGTCGTGTCTTCCTTTGGAATCGGTCATCGAAAACTGATCCGGATTGGTGACTCCCAAGGTGAAGTGAAGAAGGTGATAGGTGATAAAGGAGAGAATCAGAAGACCCGTAAGAGCCATGGTTCTGGAAGCAAGAGATGCCTGAACCGTTTTCTGTTTTGAGTAAGCGATCGGGCGAGCATCTTTGTTTTCGATCGAAAGCGTTATCGCGTAGTAGACGTGAATGATAAAACTGACGATCAGAACAATTCTGGCTACCCAGAGAAGAGGGGCAATGTCCCTAAGCGATTGGCCATATGCGTTGATTTTTTCTTGTCCGAGGAAGATCTGAAGATTCCCCAGCATATGAACAACAACAAAGCCGAAATAAACAAGTCCGGTAACCGCCACGAGAGTTTTTCTCCCGATGGAAGACCGGAGATATCCAGCCTTTAAATCCATTTCATTTTCTCCTGTTTGATTGGTGGAAAGAATTCATCGAAAATTTAGAATGATTTAGAAAGATGGATCCAATGACCTTTCTTTCTATAATTAAGGTAAAAAAACGAGCTATGACGAAAAGCATTTTTATTTCGAACGCAAAAAATTGGTTCTATCAAAGAAAGCTATTAAGACCCTTTCTCAATTAGATTCCGGTTCGATCGGATCAAATCTATTTTTTCTTTTTGTGCGTTGCGTTAATGAAAACGATCTCAAAAAATCCAGGAAAGCAAACCATGATTCATCTTGATCCATTCCAAAATCTCTATCAAAAATCCTCATGGAAAGGAACTTCTAACGCGGAGGGCACTCGAGTTTTTTCGGAAAATTCTCCCTTGGGAAAAAAACAAAAAGAATCGACGGATTCACTTTCACCATACTTTAAATTTCGAGGAAGGACACTTTCGCGAATTGCCTTCGGGTGTTATCGAGTGGGTTTGGAATCTCCAGAACACAAAAAGGCATTGGAACTTTCGTTTCAAGAAGGCTTCAATGTGATCGATACTTCTTCCAATTATGGAAACGGAGAAAGTGAAAGTCTTGTAGGAGAGGTTCTTAAACAGAAGATCGAGAACGGCGACTTCAAACGGGAGAATGTATTTATCATCAGCAAGGCGGGATACATTCAGGGAAAAAATCTTCAGATCGTGAGCGAACTGGAAAAAAACAACAAGGAATTTCCGGAGATCACGTACTATCAAGAAGGATGTTATCATTGTATTCATCCCGATTTTTTGGAGGATCAGCTCGAACGCTCCCGAAAACGTCTCGGTTTGGAAACGTTAGACGTCTTCTTACTCCACAATCCCGAATACTTTCTGATGGATCGAGAAAAACACAACGTTCCAAAAGATAAGGCGATCCGCGAATACTATGAAAGAATCAAAAATGCATTTCGTTTTTTAGAAAACAAACGAAACGAGGGAAAAATTTTGTATTACGGAATTTCCTCCAATACGTTTCCCGAAAATCCGGAAAAATACACGGCGACTTCGTTACTTCGTGTGATCGAAATTGCAAAGGAAATCCAAAAAGAATTCAACCTGAAAGAATCCGGTTTTGCAGTGGTTCAGTTTCCCGCGAACGTATTGGAAAGAGGATTTTTGGAATCCAAGTTTAACGGTAAATCACTGATTGAGATCATCCAAGAAAACGGACTTTTGCCCTTGGTCAACCGACCTCTCAATGCGATTGGTTCTTCGGGAAGTATATTCCGGCTTTCTTATGATCCAAAACAAAACCCGGACAAGGTCCTCAAACTTCTCAAAGAAGAATTGGATCGTGTGTATGCTTGGGAAGAGGACTTTTTACAAATCCTTCCTCCGGGTTCGTATCAATATTCGTTTCGCAGCGTAACCGAGCCGTATTTAAATCAATTTCGAAATCAGGATCATCTGGGACAATTTTTGGAACGAACCGTGATTCCGATTCTGCAGCAGTTGATCTCTCAGATTGAAAAAGTTGCGGGCTCGGAAAAACAAAACGAATACATAGAATCTCTTAACAACGCACTTCCGATTTTGGACAAATACGTATTGTTTCATAACATCCAGGATCGGAGTGAACTCTATGAGAAAATCCTAAAGTCTTGTCCGGATTATCAAGGCTGGAATCTTTCGGGAATCGCACTTCATTTACTGCATTCTGCTTTGAAGGAAGGAACGGTTTTATTGGGAATGCGTAGAGAAGAATACGTTCAAGACGCGGTTCTTTCGTTTGCGACTCCTCTCGTAAAAGTGCAGGTCGAGGATTGGAAAAACTTTGAAGTTTGATCCGGCAATCGTGGCTCTTTTCGATGTCATCACCGCGACTCCCGATCCGGAAAAAACCGTGGACTTTGCGTATCAAAATGCAAAACAATTATTCCAGCGCGGAAAATACTTTGAAGCGCACGAAGTATTGGAATTCCAATGGAAAAAGGATTTTGGGCCGAGAAAAACTTTTTTACAGGGAATCATACAACTCTCGGTTTCTCTTCATAAAATTTTTGTCAAACCCAACGGACGCGGTTCCAGGATGCAGGCTACAAAGGCCAAGGAAAAGTTGGAATCGATCTTACATTCTCCCGCTTTAAGCGAAGTCGGAAGACGGGAAACGTTAGAACTGCTTTCTTCCTTGGATAGAATTTTGGGTCTTTACAACGGAGACGAACTCCTTATAGAAAAAGTTTCTACTTTCAGTATTCCGACCATTCCGGAAGACTGGCGAGAATTATTTAAGGGATGAGTATGAGCGAAATCGAAAGCGGTTTTTTTCAATCCGGTGGATACAATCTTGCGTATAAGATTCATAAAAACGGAAAAGAGGACGCGTTAGTTCTGTTTCACGGATTCCAAGATGCCTCGGACACTTTTCTTTATCAATTTCCATTTTTATCCCAACATTTCGATATATATCGATTTGATTATAGAGGTCACGGGGATTCGGATTGGATCCGGGAAGGGGTCTATCATTTTGTTCAGACATTGGTTGATGTAAAAACGTTTCTCACCCGATTTCTCCCCGAAAAATTTCATATCTTGGGACATTCCATGGGAGGAGGAATCGGCGCTCGATTTGCAGGACTCTATCCCGAACGGATCAAAAGTGTTGTTTGTCTGGAGGGATTCATGTCGATTCAGTCTCCTGAGTTTGAAAAGAAACGTCTAAAAGCTTGGTTGGATACGATCGAAAACAACGAAGTCGGAACCAAGGATCGAAAAAACAAAACTTTCTCGAACATGGATGAAATCACTTCTCGTCTCAAACCTGTCTATCCGAAGTTGGATTCCACAAAGATTCGGGATTTAGCCGGATATCTAACCAAAAAAACAGAATCGGGATTTCAGTGGAAAAACGATCCACTCTATAAAAGGGGATTTCCATTTGTTTTCAATCCTTTCTTAAGCCGTCATCTTTGGGAATGTATTTCTTCTCCCACTCTGATCATCTACGGTAAAGAAACGCATTTGATGCCTGAAAATAGAGAGGAAATTCTTTCTCATTTCAGACATTTGGAATACGTGGAGATGGAGAATGCGGGTCACAATATGCATCACGATCAGCCGGAAAAATTGGAAGAATTATTAAACGACTTTTATAAAAAATACGGTTTTATTTCCTAAACGATCGACCAAAGATCGAAAGACGCTCGCGAGATAAATCTCGAGGTCGGATATTTTTTTCTTACGGTTTGTCTTTTTCCCTCGGCCTTTTTTGAAAACGAATCGCGGAACCGTCTCGTTCTTTGCAGATACAAAAAAAAGAGATTTTAATTTCCTAAAGCCTTTGGAATTATAAAAAGTTATTGATAGAATGATTCAATCCTCTAAGATCTACTGCTGAAATGCATTCGATCGAATTTTCAAATTTTCTAAAAAGCCGGGAATCTTTTGTTTTAGTTCAATTTGTAATCTCCTCGTCGTGGAAAGGAATTCCTTCTTTGTGGATCTTTTTCATTCTACTGATTCTTTCTCAGCCGATTTGGAGTTCGCAGACCATTCTTCTCAAAAACGGAACCTCCGTTAAGGGGGACGTAATCGGGCAAAATGAAAAAAATATCACGGTTCGAACCAGCGACGGTTCGAACAAGGTTTTTTCTAAACGTTCGATCTTAAAGGTGATTTATCGAGACGTAAACGAAGAAGAGGCGAAACGAATTCGTTTGGAGGAAGAGAACAAGATCAAAGCGGCCAAAACCGTCGAAGAAAAAAAACAAATTGAAGAAGAAGCGATCGTTGCAAAGCCCGAGTCGAAAACGTTTGGAACGAGAAATCGATGGAGCCTTGTCTGGAGATCCGCAGTGTTACCGGGATGGGGGCATTGGAAGGGAGAAAGAAAAAAAACTTCGATCTTTTACGGATCTCTTTTTTGGGGCGGAATCTCCGCGACTCTATCCGCTGCGAGTAAGGTCTCCAAGGCAAAGTCCGCTTACGACGACGCGAGTTTAAACGCTCAGTTGATCGTTTCCGGAAATCTCATTTTTGGAGAATTGATCGTAAGCGGAAAACGATCCGAATACAAAAAATCGATCCAAGACTATCAGAACGTAGCCGCAGCTACCGTATTGATCTATCTTTTACAACTGACACATGTATATTTTTCGGGAATCACATGGGAACAAGAGGAGGTTGCGGTTTCTCCCGAAGGGAGTTTTCTCAAAAAAGGAATCCAATTGGATTCTATGAGAGAATCCAATCCGATCCATTATCATACATCCGCGATGCTTGGATGGAGAGCGGAAGCAAGATACAATTGGTTTTTTTAATATGAAACGAATTCTTTATTTTTTAATTGTATCTTTTCTATTCAACTGTTATCGATTTAAGGGGAATGTTTTAGATCCAACCAATCCGTTTCGTTTTTTACCGTCGCTTGTTTTCGATAAACGAGCGGGGTATCAATTCTTTGCGGCACTTCCCAAGACGTTTCGCGAAATCGATCCTGGACCTTATTGGAAAATATTCCTCTATCTCCCGAATAAAACGTTGATTTTCAATCAAATCGGAATCGCATCCATAGATGTTGAAGTTTAGAATCGAATAAAAGGATTGGTCCCAAAAGTTGAGCCTATGAAAAAAATCCCCGTTTTACTGCTTCTATTCTTACACACCTTTTGTTATCGGTTCGAGGAAAGTCTATTCGATCCTACTGGTTTTTTTAGCATTCTTCGATCGCTGGGCGAGAAGGTCGGCTACACTCATTTTATGGAAACTGAATTTTCCGTTTTTAATAAAGCGAATACGAACACTTACGTCTCCTACATCAGAAGAAGCTTCGGATCGTTTGACGATCCTCGAAACAGGATCGATATTATCATAGCCAACGAAAACTCAACCGATATCATTCCTACAAACGTTCCGATGTCCGGAGGACAATATGCGACTTTGATCGGTTACGGATATGTTCCTGCAAATGTGATCCATCGTTATTCTTTTTTATTTCGTGTGGAAAATTTGGGATTTGGCGGGACTACACAATATTATTTTTGGTCGGGCACCGCTCTTCCTTTAGCCGGAAGCAGGATGATCTTTACTGAAATTTTTCCCGCAATCGCGGGAGAATCGATTCTTTCTTATCAACCGTTTAACGCGGGGGGCGGGATAGAAAAAGGCGTTTTCTGCGAATATCTACCACCGAGTGGTCCGGGCACTTGTTATTCCGTGGATGGAGATTTTACAAATCGTACACTGATCGCAGGACCTCCTCCTACAGGTTGTACGTTTTTGGCGATAAACGGAGCGGGAGGCGGCTGGTGTTATGATGAGATCTTAACGCCCAATCTTCCGTTTTACTTTACGAATGGAACTGCAGCTGCCTTTACCACTCAAAACGTGGATTTAAGTGCGTCGGCCAATTATGGTGTAGCGCCTTATAACTTATACCCGAGCGTAACGAATTTTGACGTTCAACCCGACTTTCAAGAGTCTCATTTTGTGGAAAATGAGACTGGGGCGATCCGAATCACGACTGCAACCGGAGATCTAACGACCCTCGGAGTAATCGTCGGAACAAATGCGAATCAACAGACGTTTGCACTTTCCGGAATCCAACCCACGGACAATATTTATTTGGTAAGATCCGTTAGTTTCCCGCCCACGACGTATCTTTCTTTTCTGATGACTACAGCCACGCCCGGAGAATATGTACCGCATCTTTATAGAAGCATTGACACCGGGGCAAACTGGGCGCCAGTCAATCTTGCTTCCCTTCCGCTGCTTCCACCCTCCGGTTTTTTTGGAGATCCTACTCCGTTTCACAACATGACTCTTGGAAACTTTATCACCAACAGCGGAACCGAAAAACTGCATTATTTCGCGAACATAGAAGGAGACGCTTTCAGACGTTATGTGTCTATGGACAACGGAACGACTTGGACTCTCCAGGAAACGATTCCGTTGAGCCCGGAATAAAAAATTCTGTCTCATTGGAAAAAAAGCTTGTACTTTTCTTCGTACTCTTGGAATATCCTTTCAACAAATTTAAGGAAGTTTTCATGCAAGAACAGGGTGCAAAGTTTAAGAGCCAGTTAGAAAGATATATCAATTATCGCGGGATTGACATCGTCCTGCATCTCAAAGATGGATCTCGTGTGGAATTGGATCGTAATCGTAAAATGGTTGGCGAACAGATCGTTTATTTCCCTTCAAAAAATCTTTCCACTTCCGTGGCGTTGACAAGTATCAGCAGAGCGGAGTTTTTTGTAGCGTAATAAGATTTTTTTATTTGGAAATCGATCTTAATTTTTAAGAATATTTTAGAAAATTCTAAATTAGGAAATCGAACAGAAGGTGAAAAGTTTCATTTCATTTTTTGTATTTTCAAACATTCCCGGCCTGCGAACCTGATTTTTAAAATCAAGTTCGCGATTTCGTTTGAAAAACGATGTCTTTTAAGAAACCGGATGTTCGGGTAAATGTCCGTTGATTTTTCCCAATATACTAAAAAGAAGAGGATTTACCAAAATGGAAAGAATGGCACCCGCTAAAATGATCGCGTGCGATTTTTCCTTAAGTAGATGTAATTCTTTTCCCAGACCTGCCAGAATAAAGGAAAATTCTCCGATTTGCGCCAAACTAGCGGAAATCGTAAATGCGGTTTTGATCGGATGTTTGAAAGACAATACGATTCCAAAAGCGACGATCTATTTTCCAAAAACGATGATAAGAAAGGTTCCAAATACCGCCGCCGATTCCTGAAAAAGCGTATCCGGATTAAAAAGCATCCCTACGGATACGAAAAACAATACGGCAAACGCTTCTCGGAACGGAAGAGTTTCATCCGCAGCCCTATGACTGAACTCGGACTCGGCCAAAACCATTCCCACGAAAAAAGCGCTTAACGCAAAAGAGACGTCAAAAAGGATCGACGATCCGTAGGCGATTCCCAAAGCGATCGCAAGAACACTCAGACGAAATCACTCTGTATTTCCGGTTTTTACGACTCTTTTTAAAAGCCAAGGAATCGCTTTTCGTCCGACCCCCAACATAAACGTTATAAAAGCAATGATCTTTCCGATTGTAATTCCGAGTGTGATTAGGATTTCGGATAACGTTTCCGCGCTACCAAGTTCCTGTTCGGCATTTCTTCCACCCAAAAGTCCGGCAAGAGGTGGAAGCAGAACTAACGCAATCACCATGGCCGTCTTCCACGATCAGCCAACCGACGGCGATTTTTCCCTCAAAGGATTTGAGAAGATTCCGCTCCTGCATTGCGCGCAAAAGAACGACCGTACTCACTGTTGAAAGACAAAGTCCGAATACAAATCCTTCACCCAACGACCAATTGAATTCCAAAGCGAGCAAAATTCCCAAAACAGTGGCGATTGCAATTTGAACGACCGCTCCCAGAATCGCGATCGATTTTACAGAAAGCAAATCGTCCAGGGAAAAATGAAGGCCAACTCCGAATATGAGAAGGATCACTCCGAGTTCTGCTAACTGAGGCGCGATCGTTAAATCCGCGATATAGCCGGGCGGAAAAGGTCCGATAAAAATTCCTGCAAACAAGTAACCGATCAAGGGAGGTAAACGGAATCGGGTCGCCACTGCTCCGAATCAAAAGGCGAAAACAAGTCCAGCGACAATCGTTGTGATCAGGGGAGTTGTTTGATGCATTCTTAGATAGGAAAACCTGAAAAATCCGACGGGTCAATCCTTTTCTCCGAGGGCTAAAAGTCCGCGTCTACGATGTGGATTTTTTCAAAGAGTCAACGTCTTTTTTGTACATCATTTGGTCCGACAAAAGATTGCTGACTGGGTTTGGATCCCAAGATTGGGAATTGTAAGAGTTCCTACTTCTTAAAAAAAGAAGTTTGCATCTCTTCCTTTAAGAAAGATCTCGAATCAATTCTTCGATTTCCTGGACCTTGTTGAAATCTCTTTCTGTATAATTCATATATAGATCGTATTCCGAGTTGGAAATTTTTTCGCAACGGATGACTTTCACAGGAATTTGAATTCCTCCGGAAAGACTGATCGTTCCTAGCTTGAGCTCCAAAACCGTTCCCGGTTCTACGGGAGAATCCGTTCTGTGCAAAAGCCCTTTCAGAATATTCTCGGCAAGCCGAAGACTCTGATCCGCTTGTTCGCTCAAGAAGACGGTGATCGTGTTAGGGATTCTGTTGTAGTGCATGGCACAATAGTAATGATACCCAAGCGATGAATGCAACTAAAATTCGAAAAATTCTTTCACAGTGGAATGTTTTTTATATTACATTTACATTATGTTTGCTCGTTGGCAAATTGCTTTTACAAAAGGCAATTTGTTTAGTAAAGAATCCTGGTTTTGATCGAAAACGGATGTTTTTCGATTTTTTCCTTGAGTTCGTCTCCGACGGTTTTGTCGATCACCATCGAAAGATATCCGATTTCAGCGCTGGTTCCCAGATGCTGGGAGCTAATATTGGCTCCGATTTCGGAAACCATGGAGTTGATATCCTTTAAAAATCCGGGTTGATTTTTGTGAACGTTCAAAATTCGATACTGGCCGGAAGGCAACGGGGTGATCTCCAGATTCGGAAAATTTACGGAGAACGTAGTGGATCCGTTGTTTACAAACTTTACGAGTTTACTCGCAACTTCGGAACCGATATTTTTTTGCGCTTCTTCCGTGCTTCCACCGATATGCGGCGTTAGGATCACGTTAGGCAGGTTTTGCATCGGAGTTAAGAACGGATCGTTGTTGGATTCGGGTTCTTCGGGAAATACGTCGATACCTGCGCCGGCGATATGGCCGGATTTGATCGCTTGGGAAAGTGCTTCGAGATCCACGACCTTTCCACGCGAAAGGTTGATCATATAGGCGCCTTTTTTTGTGATTTCAATTTCTTTTTTTCCATAGAGGTTCATCGTTTCCGGAGTTTCCGGAACATGAAACGAAATGAAGTCGGCCTTTCCCAAAAGCTCCTCATAACTTCCGATCGGCATCGCATTTCCAAGGGGAAGAACCGTCTGAACATCAAAATAGATGACTTTGAGTCCCATCGCTTCTGCAAGAACGGAAACCTGACTTCCGATATGACCGTATCCTACGATTCCCAAAGTTTTTCCGCGAACCTCAAAGCAGTTTTTCGAAATCTTGTTCCAGATTCCGGAATGAGTGTTCCGAATATGATCTGGAACCCTACGAGCCAACAGGATGATTTCTGAAATTACGAGCTCTGCGACGGATCTTGTGTTGGAATACGGAGCGTTAAAAACGGGAATTCCTTTTTTTTCGGCTCCTTCCAAATCTACCTGATTGGTTCCGATGCAAAAACATCCGATGGTCAAAAGCCGTTTTGCCTTTTCCAGAACCGGAGCCGTTACATTGGTCTTACTTCGAATCCCGAGCACGTGTATGTTTTCAATTTCACTTAGGAGCTCTTTTTCCGAAAATGCCGCCGGAAGAAGACGGACATTGAAGCCGTCGTTTTTAAATAGATCAAAAGCGTCTTGGTGGACGTTTTCGAGAAGGAGGACATTGATCTTATCTTTTGGAAATGAAATCATAGGTTCCATACCAGAGTTTCAAGAAGGCTGTTCTCTGAAAATTGATTTTTCCTTTGCACAACGATTCAAAAAATGGGAATCCCGATTTTCATCCGAAGAGTCGCAGTTTTTGTTTTACGTTTCCAATTCAGAGCTCGTTCTCTTGCAAAAACAGGATGGAATTTTCTTTCAAATCCAGGCTCACCCGAAAAACTGGGGGAAAATCTCGGGGGTTCCTTTGAAGATTCGATTCGCTCTCATCATCCTGACCGTTTTTTTAAGTTTCATTTCCTGTTCCTCCACCTCCGTTCGTCAAATCCCGGAACCGGCGCTCGAACAAGTTTTGTTTACTACGGATTCCCTTTGTCCCGGTTTTCATATTTTTTGTTTTTCGGGAGATACAAAGTCGATTGGTTTTCGGGGAATCTATAAAAATTCGAATTCCGAAAAAAACTTGTATTTGGAATACTATCTGAGCTCTTTTGAGGTGAGTTTTCCGATCGGAGTTTCTTTAAAATTGGACGGAACTTGGTTTAATTTGAGAAAAACCGGAACCGATTATTCCGAATCAATGAGAATTTCTTCTTTGATTCCGGCTGATATCGTGGATAAGATTTTAAACGCAAAAGAAATCACTTTCAGTTTTTCCTCCCGCGATAAAACCGCAAATCATCTTTTTTCTCAAGGAGAGAAAGATCGGTTTCAGTTTCTTTTAAAGACACTCCGAGAAAAACTGGACACGCAAGCAAAGTTGAATATTCTAAATCCTTAACGTTTATATCGATTGATGGAAGAATTTTGATTTTATTGGATCGAACAAGATTCTGCCGTAGCATATGGAAATCGGACTTGAAGCCCGCATCAAGAAGTTTTTACGGTGCATTGCTTTGTCGGAAGAACTAAAAGATCGAAAAAATCTTGATCGAGAAAACAAATTTCACTGATCATTCTCTAACGAATTTTTTAACGCTATCCAAGGTCGGGGAGAGCCAGTCTTCCAGAAGAGGATCCTGACCGATGGCTTCTTTTTTAAACATGAGATCCTTATTGGACATCGCGATTTCTGAGATTTCGTTGATTTTTCTCGCAGTCTCGATCGCCTTCCAGTAGTGTTTCAGAGCTTCCGCGGTATTTCCCTGTTTTTCATAAACGGCGCCTATGTTGTTGTAAGAAGCAACTAACGTCTGATAGACTTCTTGATGATACGGATCATCCGGTTTTGGAAGTCCCATGCTCAGAAGTTTTTCTTCCATATCGTCTTGGACCTTCAGATAATTTCCCAAACTCGCCTTATATTGACCCGTATAGTAGAATGCGTTTGCTTTTCCCATAAGAAGGGTGGAGTGGTTGTATTCGTCATCGTCTTCAAAACCGGACCATTCGTTGAGAGAGGAGGCAAAATCGCCGCTCATATAATCCACCCAACCCTTAAAATATCTGAGTTCTTTTTGGATAGAAGCGGGAAGAGGAGTTCTCCATCTTCGAATCAGGGTAAATTCGTTTTCGTCGGATTGAACCGCCTCTGCTTTGTTAAATCCTTCCAGAGAATTTTTCAATTCCATGGATCTAGTTTTTGCGACGTTGTCCATAGGAGTTCTGGCTCTAAACGGATAGATCTTACGCCCCGGAAATTCGGTGATCTTATCCTTTTCGTGAATTCCCGCGGCGGAGAGATATTGAATTCTCGCCTTATCAAAATAAATACGTCCTACGTTTCCTTGGATGAGGGTTTCGTCTTCTTCTCTCGCGCCGTAACCCTGTTTGTAATTTTCAAAACGTTTGAGCGCTTCGTTTAACAATTTATCCGCTTCTCCAAAGTTCGCGAGACGGATCGCGTTTTCGGCGAGTTCGGTCGCCGCGAGATAGTGGGCCGGATCCAAGGTCGCGGCTTTTTCAAAAAATCTTCTGGATTGAATGGATTCTTTGATCGAAGCAAAATATCTTCCTCTTTGATAATAACCTTCCGCGTAATCCGCTCCGTCGATTTCGGTTCCAGTGACTGGATCTTCTTCGGTCTTGTGATAGATCAGATCCAGGATTTCCAGCGCATTATCGTTGATCTCCATCCCCGAAACTTGATCCACCGGATTGATATTATAACGAATTCTTAATTCTTTTTTGTTCAAGTCAGTGTAAAAGGAGGCCAGTTTGGAAAGAACATACAAGGAAAGTTTATTTTCGATATCCAGGTTGTTCTTGATTTGTCTATGATGATTGATCACAAACTGAGGATTTCCGTCCTCTTTCCACATTTCGATATAAGTGGAAAGAAGGCCTCCTTGTCCGATAGGGCTGGACGGATCGATTTCTACGATTTTATTGTAAAACGAAGCGGCCTTTCCGAATTCTCTACGGTTATAATAGATCTTTGCGATTCCGGCCGTGGATTCCTCGTCATACGGTTCGTTTCCATCCGTATAAACTTGTTTGTAAAAGTTGATCGCGAGTTGATCGTTCTTAAATTTTCCTCCGCCCAAAGAAGATTCTGTAAAGGACGGCATAATGGAGGAATGAAATCTTCCCAGATTTTTATACGTGACGTTGTCGTGAGTCTGCTTTTCGAGTCGCATCACGATATAAGCGCCGGCTTTTACAATCTTTCTCGGGATCCCGTCTTGTGCCACGAGAATCATACGATTTTCGTTTCCGACCTTACCAGCTAACGGAAGTTTGGTGTTATCCCAGGTTTGGCCTTTGGCGAGTGTGATAATGGGAACTTTTTCTCTTTGGTTCCATCGGTTCGAACCCGCTTCCTCGCCGCTTTCTCCGAAGTCTGGACTCACTTGACCGAATAGTTTTCCAAAAGCGCGATCGTATTCTTCGATACGGGTATATTCCATTCCATAAAGATTCAAATACTTGAGATGATTTGGAAGAATGTTTTCCCCTCTTGCAAAGGATTCTTCCGCTTCTAAGAATTTCTTTTTTCTACTTTCGCTGTTTTTCGGATACTCTCCGGCTTCCCGGATGAGAACAAGACCTTGATCGTAGTATTGAGCCGCTTGGTTGGGGATGATAAAATTTCTGTAAAAGAAAGTTCCGCCCACGATCAAAAAGATAGCCGCGGCAATCGTAAAAACGGTTCTTCGAACGACTTTTTTTTGTCTCTGAAGACCTTCTTTTGTATAAAGAGGATCCGTGGAGATGATAGGAACTCCGTCTTTGGAAAAACCGCTTCCTCTTTGGGATATGGAAACGGTTTCTCCGAGAACACCGGAAAGAAAGTCCGCGATCTCTTCGGGGGAGCTTTCTATTTTAATTAATTCTAATAAACCTTTTTGATCTCGGCCCGTGAGTCTGTCTTGAACAATCGCGTCGATCACGGCTCTGCGAAGATTCGGCGGATATCTGAGAATCTCTTTTTGAATGATCGCTAATTCTTCGTCTTTGAGCCCCTTGTCTATTTCCTGTTTTTCATCGCTCGCTAGTCCTTGTAAGTCCGCTTCCAAACCAAACGAACTTCCGGAATCAAAATCATCGGCGGAATCCGCATCCAGATCCGGACCAAAGGAATCAAAAGAAGGATCCCCTCCGCCCGGAATGTCGGATAACGTATCATCATCGTTGGAAGGTACAAAGTCCGCAAACGGATCTTCGGAAGCCGTTGCAGAAGAGGAAAGATCCGAGAACGGATCCTGACCCGCGGGAGAACCTAGGTCGCCGAAATCCGCAAACGGATCGGACTCCGCTGCGGAAGGACCGGAGTCCATTGGTTGACTGAAAAAATCGTCGTCCCCACCGGAAGGGCTCGGTTCTGCGGACATAAAATCGTCAAACGAATCCGTTTCTCCGGAAGGTTCGGGGGTGGAAAGTCCGAAGTCATCTCCGGAATCCAAACCGGATCCTATATTTGCAAACGGATCCGTTTCTCCGGAAGACTCCGGCGTGGAAGTGAACGAATCCAGACCAGCGAACGGATCTGATTCTCCAGCGGAAGGTGTTACAGAAAAATCGTCTTCCGTTGGAGCTCCGAAATCAGTTCCACCGAACGGGTCGGCACCGGTATCGTCACCCATTCCTGCAAATGGGTCGGTTTCCGCATCTGCATCCGTTTGGCCAAATGGATCCGACTCAGAAGGAGAAGTTCCGAAATCGTCTAAACCGGCAAATGGATCCGGCTCCGAAGAGGGGGGAGTTCCTACTTCTTCGGTTTCAAAGGAAAAATCATTGTCTGCGGTTTGATTCGTTTCCGGTCCAAGTCCAAAGTCTCCGAATGGATCCGCTTCTTCCGAAACGGAGGCCGGTTCGGATTCCAAACCAAAATCTCCAAAGGAGTCTTCTTCTGTCGTCGGGGCAAACTCATCTGTGGTTGCCGCGGTCTGCGAAGGCTCCGCTAAAAGTTCATCTAAATCAATATCATCGTCTTCAAAGGTTTTTGTTTTGGGTCTTTGAGGGCTTTCCGGTTCCGTGGAGTCTTCGTCTTCGAAACCTTCGTCGTCTGCCCTTGGCTGTGATGTTTCCTCCTCGTCTTCATCCGAAGAAGAAACGGGTGTCCCATATCCCATTTTTTCACGAAATACCGAGAGCATTGGATTCAGCTCTTCTGATATCTCGGGGTTTTTGGCGAGAGGTTGAAGAATAGAACGGACCTGTTCTAGTTCCGCTTCATTGAGTGGGGTAGAATTCGCCTCTGCCATGATATCCTGCTAAATACTATCGGAATCCTTTGAAATTCTCCATGGAAAAAACTCATCGGAAATCGGTGGAAAATATAGGCTCTGGTTCGAATTTACAATCGATGAAGGAATCTGCAAATGTTTTTGATTTTCGATTCGATTTGGTCTTTTTGTAAAATTCAGATGTATGAGTTCCCACATTCGAAAGGTGGAGTGACGTTGGATCCTTTCCGTTTTACAAGAGCTTCCGCAGCAACTGCGAGGTTTCAAGTGACAATCCAGGATCCGGATTCTAATTTTGATTGGATTTCTCGAAACAAAGTCGGAATCAATCGTTTTTGTGAATTCGAAGGAGTTCCTACAGCAACCAAGTTCAGAACGAAGAAATTCAAATCGAACTCTTTTTGATTTTGTATGAGCTCCCACAAAATTCGTAATTTAGGAAATCTTCGTTTCGATTTCGTTTTGGCGCATTTTTGGATTCAGGAAAACACGAGGCATTCTGCTTATGTCTCAAAATTACAAAGACAGAATCCTTTTAAAGACTTCCTTCGGATTTACCTCATGCTTTTTTGGAAACTGATCGAATCTTAATTCAGAATGAAATCGATTCCTAAGACAAAAGTATTATTCGCCTTATTTCTTACAATCACCGTTGCGATCGGAGCGGACGAAGCGGAAAATTGGATCGGATCGTTTTCCTCGGATGAATACGAGGATTTTTTGGAACCAGTGGAAAAAGAAAAAATCTATTACTACTGGCAAATGGAAAAATTAAAACGAGCAGTGTCCCCGCGTTATATTCGTTACATCGATTCTTCCTTATCTTTAGAAACGGGAAAGCTTCTCAATCGCGGAATTTTATTTTCATTCGAAGGAATTGAAAATGAAGACGTTTCCGTTTGCGGAAATTTCTCTTTGTGGAGATGTATTCCTCTGAAGAAAAACGATCACGGTGTTTTTTATACCGTTTACAATCCGGAAAGTGGGGATACAATCCGAGACGAACTTAAAATCTTGGAATATAAGTTTCGTGTGGACGGTTTATATACGCACGATCCATCTAACGCTGATTCGATGGAAGACGGAGATGGTTCTCTGGTTTCTCGTTTGATCGCGGTTCCGTCCGGTCCGGACAAACTTGTGACAACTCGGATTCTGGAAGATTCGCCTTACGAAGAATTGGAATATAGAACCGTAGAATTTAGAATTTATTCTCCGGATGCCGAGAACATTGCGCTTGTTGGAGATTTCAATCACTGGGATCCGGAAGAGGATATTCTTAAAAAGGAAGGAAACGGTTTATTCACTTTGATCAAGAAGATGAAACCCGGAACATATCTCTATAACTTTGTCCGCGACGGAAGAATCATTTTGGACACTTTTAATCAGAACACTCGACTCAGGGAAGACACGGGAGAAATCTCCTCGTATCTAGCTGTTCCCGAGCGCTCGTATGCTTTAGAGACAAAGTGATTTCTTTTTTTCATTGACCTATTTCGCGATCCATAGAGAGCGAAATGCACCAACAATAACAGAGCGTAATCTTTGATTGTTCCTATATAACTTCTTTTTTTCATTGACCTATTTCGCGATCCATAGAGAGCGAAATGCACCAACAATAACAGAGCGTAATTTTTGATTGTTCCTATATAACTTCTTTTTTTCATTGACCTATTTCGCGATCCATAGAGAGCGAAATGCACCAACAATAACAGAGCGTAATCTTTGATTGTTCCTATATAACTTCTTTTTTTCATTGACCTATTTCGCGATCCATAGAGAGCGAAATGCACCAACAATAACAGAGCGTAATCTTTGATTGTTCCTATATAACTTCTTTTTTTCATTGACCTCACCTTTTTCCCGGCTTTTTTCTAACTCATGGAAAAAATCCGGCTGGGTGTTTATGCTTTTGGAATCATCGTAGTTGCGATTCTTGTTTTTACTCTTTCCAAAAGTTGGTTTATCTTAGACCGAGGTGTTGAACTCGTAGAACCGGGTTCTACGAAAGAAGAACCACTAACTCCGGCGGATCGAAGCAGCGATCTAATCAATCACTCGGTCATTCTCTGGGGACGTTTTCTATTTTACCCGTTTGAACTTTCCAGAGAAACGATTGCCGGAAGCAGGAAAACGCTCAATCATGCGCGCAATCTAACTGTCATTGATTTGGAGTACGGCAAACCCCGAAAACTTTTTAACCGCAACGTATATATCTGGGATTATTTCACGGGTGCCGACCGAGAAAGGGAAATCGGAGAAACCTCGGAAGAATCCGAAATGGATTCTGTTCTTGCGGTCGGTCTGGAAACCGGAAAGAATCTGATCCTCATCGGAATGACGGAAGACACAAATCGGGACGGATTTTTAAATCAAAGAGATCGCAAACAGGTTTTTGTTTATAACCCGATCGCCTCGAGTTTGACGGCTGTTCTTCCTCGGAAATATTCTTTAGAAAAAATTCTTCCTTCTTCAGGCAAAGAAAGGCTCGTAATGATCGTAGGTTTGGAAGAGGAAAAGGAAGAACCGAAAAAAAAGAAATCGTCGCTCGTTCGTCTGCCGGAAACCACATTCTATATTTATGATATTCGGAATGGCAGAGGAATGCTGGTGGATCAGCCTTGAGCCTGATCGAGTGAGATTTTTTGATATCTAAGAATCTATTTTTATAAGAACCTATTTAATTCTGAGATGATCTTAAATATTCTTTAAATCCGTTTAAACTCTACGAACGTTAAGCGTAATAAAACCAGAAGCGCGTAACAGATGGATATTTTAATTTTGACTTAAAATTGTTTAAATTTTCCTTTTTTATTATTTTAAACTTAATTGTCCGAATAAAGGCCTTTGAAAATTGGATTTGTGTTAAAAAATGTTATATTTTTGCTCGGCTTAGTTTTTGTATGTCATTGTGATTTTTCTGCTCCAACAGGGAAGTTATTGTTTCCTTTGGCGGCAAATTCACAAACAAGATACCCCGCGATCGTGATATCACAGGATTTTATTCCTTCCTCGCTTTTAGAAGGTGAGGTTCATGCGATTGGTGCGACGATGAATTCTCAAATACGAAAGGGACAAAATTTGCATGAAAGTAAATTGATTCAATTAGAAGGGCTTAGAGATCTTAATCAGTTGTTTCAAAATCCCAATTCTCCCGACAATCTTAAATTTGTCGGCGATATTCCGGGATACACTCCCGGCATGACGTTGCTCGAATATTCAGATCAAGTAATTCAAAGTATGCTTGTTGACGCGGAAAGATTTCCGATCGAAGTCTTAAAGGAATTTCGCATTGAAATTACGATTTGGATCTATTCATTACAGATGCTCTTGAAGGTTTGCGCCCCTGTTGATGCCGACGAATGCAAAATCCTTTCTTCTCTTTCTGATAAGTATTTATACATGCGTGAAGAAATTATAAAAACGACTCAGAAAAAAATGAAAACGGAATTAGGTCTTCCTAATGAATAAGAAAGTAATTATACTGATTTTTATCTTGTTTCATGCTTCCTTTTTGCACGCTAGTGCGATTAGTGAATGGTATGGAAATTTAAATAGCGCGATAACTGGCGTTCCTACTAACGCGCAGCTATTAGAGGAATTTAGAGAGGCCCTTTTTACGCGGAATGCTTTGCGGCAAGCATTTGAAAGAAATCTTGAAAGTAGATGTAAGGCTAAAAACTTGACGACTCCTGAGCCAAGGGGGCCGATCTCACAGGCAGCAGTTCTTGCAAACAATCAAAAACATATTCTATTTTGGGGAGATTCGATGACTGACTGGATAGATCGAATTCCGATTAAAGTTGAATTACCAGGTCAAGGAGAGGTGGCAAATGTCATACCCGTTGACCCGAGGATCTATTACGATGATCATTGGAATCTGATCGATAAGCAAGCCATAGGCGGTTCAAGTACTGAAGATCTTCGATATCAGTTTGATTTACAGGGAGGGAATGCGCCTTCTAAGTTTTATCCGAATCCGATGCCCGGTCAGGATACTCACATCAACTTGGAAAACCGTCGAGCTGTGATTCTTTACGGTGGCAATGATATTGTACGATATGAGGTGATCTTAAAGGCAATACCCTGGTTAAGCATTTTTAGACAAAATGCGGTGATCAACAATCTCAATCGATTGGTAACCTATCATCAGGCGCAGGGAGCTCAGGTATTAATCATCAGTCATACTCCTCGTCCAGCACTCCCTCAATTTGTATTTTTCGGAGATTTAGGGCCACTCGGAAATTTCTATAACCAAATGTTTCAGTTTGCGTTGAACGCTTTGGCAACTGCAATCGCTGCTGCCGGACCGGTTTACAACGATGTAAAGGATTGCATTGCAGCAGGAAGCTGTACTGCCCCACAAACCACGAAAGAATTAGCAGCAGCATCGATTTATGCGGGAGCAAAGGAGAGGGCGGTCGAAAATTTTCTTGCGAAAGTTTTAAATTATTCTGGTAGTAAACGAACCGATACAAGCTGGCTTTCGCAACAATTAGGGTATCTTACACTATATACAAAAAACTTAGTCGTATTGCAGAGAAACGTAGAATATTTGGACGAGTGGTTCGCCTTTTCGGATCCAGGAGCTTTAATGGCAGGCAGATGGTGGGAAGGAAATCCGAATTTGTATGCCGGGGATTCGATCCATTTTTCGCATCCGTTCGGTCATACGTTGCATGCTTCCAATGTAAGTAATAAGATCAGTGAATTGGGTTGGTGGGAAAATCCTACCCCGCAACAAGGTGATCGGTGTAACTTTACGAATACTGCTACATTTCCAACATCACAACCCGCTGGTTGGACCCCGGAACCGCCACCGCTTCCGGAAGCAAACGAGGATGCAATGTTATTAATTATTCTATGTTTTTATTTTGGGATATGTACATTCTAATGAGAAAAATATTTTTATTCATTTTTATACCCCTATTTCTTTCTTTTTGCAATAAAGATGGGGAATGGGAAGACCCGACCAAGCCTAAGAAAGGTAACACCGGAGCACAATGTACTTTGCTGTATCTATATTGTTTTGAGCAGGAAAAAGTCTGCGTTGATGATGCGACTGGAAAAAATTGCGGCACTCAATTGGCAAATTGTTCAAATTTAGTTGGCGAGTGTATAAGAAATGAAAAGTAGAGACTCCTGATTCGAAGGCTGCTTTTCCTTGAATTTTTTATTCAATGAAATCTTTGTCGCACTTGGTTTTGGATGGGTTAGTTGTTAGATTTATAATTTTGTAGAAATTGACTTAATGAAAAGAAAGATTCTGATAATTTTGATTATTACGCTCGTTTTATTTTCTTGTAACGATAAAGGTGATATTACTAGTCCGTTTAGCAATCGCAACGGAACAAGCGCGTTCGAATGCGTTAGCGCATATTTATATTGTGACGAACAGAAACGCGTCTGTCTTCAAAACGATGCAAGCGGAGGGACAGCGAATTGCGGAGGTCAATATCATCTTTGTATTACAAATTTAGTGATGGGTTGTCTGGATGATATGGACCCGGATGATAAAAATCATATAAGAATGTGAATAGTATATTAGGTTTTATTATTTTACGTTAATATGTTTTACAGGTTTTTAATTTTTATTCCTTTGTTATGTTTGTTTTGTGTGTGTGATGATTCTGATTTAAACAAAAAACAAGAAAATATTTTATCGAACGCAAGCTCCCAGTGCCAGGTGGAACCTTATGTTTGTCCTCACAAACTGATGCAAGTTCGAATCCTGCCACATCCGCCGAACTTCTTGAAAATGAAAGATATTCAGTATTGTTTTTATAAGAGAGAAAAAAATAAATATTCGTTTTACCGTACGTTGTTTTCAGGTGAAAAGCCCCTTACGATCGATGATAGGGATTCGATCGTATGGTAAATAAGGTCAGGCTATTGACTTTTTTGATTATAGTTTTTTCTTCGGATCTTCAAGCGGATTCTGTTTGGAAAAAGGCATTCATTGTGACAAAGTCAGGCTATGCATTATTCGGGGATTATCAAGAACTGGAATCAGGTTATTTTTTAAGACAAGGTAAAGTTGGAAAACTGCTGTCAAAAGAATCGGTCCAATCGGTCGTGGATAAAAAATACAGAGAAAAAGTTTCTGAAAGCAATCCTTGGAGCGCTTCTTTTGAAAGTTTAATTTATTTTAAAAGCGGATCTGAATATCGTCTTATCGAGGACGGGGAAATACGAAAAAAAAATTATATCGCTTTTAGTTTAAAGTTTTTAACCTTCGGTTCGGCTCTTTATTTTTTAAATGAAACCGTTAAAAATCAACGCAAGGCGGCAGATTCGATCCAATTTGTTAATTATGATGAAAAGAAAGCGGGCTTTTTACGTTCAAGGGAAAATTTCTATCTTTCGACGGCTTTATTTTTGTTTGTCTCTTTTTATTATTTCTTTGATGCTTACATACATTATGACACGAATGCAACGGGTGAAAAAACGGATGCCTATAAAGCGAAAGAAATACCGTTAGATGAATATCTCAAAATTATATCCTCCAATCAATCGCACTCGTTTCAGAATCCGTTGCCTTCAATAGGTAATTACGGTTTTTATTATGAAAAAAGTTTTCTATATACCTTTTAAAATAGCGCTTTTAATTCTCTTTTGCAACCGCATCGACCTCCCGAAGTCTGACGAAGCTAAATTTGCTTTTTATTTTTCCGCTTTATACATGTCTCAATCAGGGTGTAGCTTCTATCTACAAGATATCCAAAATCAGAATCTGCTCTACAAAGGATGTGCAAATTATTTATTCAATGATTGTTCATTTCCGAAAATGAATGAATCTAATCGTCAAAGATTGAAGGCTCTTAGGAGCGGTTTGCTTAAAATTGCATCTGAGGTTAATAACTGCGTAATAGAGGTTTATGAGGAAATTCAAGCTTTAGATTCTATGCCAACGGATGCTGATCCATATTTGTATAAAGCGAATCGAATTTTAAAAGTCGATCAAATGGATTTTGACACAAATTGCAATTCATTTATGAATCATGAAAAGCTTTTGCTGGCTCATGAACTTCCTGATTTGTATGACTCATCAATTTATTTGGCAATTCAAACAACGGATAATCAGTGTAGACTATCTATTCCGTTGACTCAATCTGAAAGAGAATTTGTTGCGACAGTTGTTGCAAGTAAAAGGTTGTATTATTTGGAGCATTGATCAGAATATAAATGATTCAATAAAAAAGGGAACCTGCAGTTCCCTTTTTTATTAACTTAGAATATTCTAAAATCCTATTCTTCTCTTGATTCCAACCAGCGTTCCGCTTCGAGAGCCGCCATACATCCGGAACCCGCGGCGGTAATCGCCTGACGATAGACCTTATCCTGCACGTCCCCCGCGGCAAATACTCCTTCGATACTTGTGCGTGTAGTGCCCGGAACGGTTTTGATATAACCGCTTTCGTCCAGATCCAAAATTCCTTCAAAGATATCCGTGTTTGGTTTGTGACCGATCGCATAAAAAAGTCCGCCCACTGGGAGTTCTTTTTTTTGCCCGTTCACAGTGTCTTGCAATGTCAGAGAGGTCAGATTCTTCCCGTCTCCTTTTGCTTCTTCCACTTGAGAATTCCATAATATTTCGATCTTTGGATGTGTGGTCGCGCGTTTTTGCATGATCTTGGAGGCGCGTAGAGAATCCCTTCTGTGAATCAGATATACTTTCGAAGCAAACTTGGTAAGGTGAGAAGCTTCTTCCACTGCGGAATCTCCGCCGCCTACAACCGCAAGTTCTTTGTTTCTATAAATCGGAAGAGCTCCGTCGCAAACCGCGCAGGCCGAAATTCCCTTCTGCCAATAGGAATCCTCGCCGTTTACGTGCATTCTCTTTGCGGTCGCTCCGGTTGCGATGATCACCGCTTCTGCCTCAATGCATTCGTCGTCTGACCAGAGTTTGAAAGGTTTGGATGAAAAATCGACCTTCGTAATGGTCTGAGTCACAATTTTGGTTCCATACTGAATCGATTGTTCTCGAAACAGCTCCGTGAGTTTGGTTCCATCGATTCCTTTCGGAAATCCGGGGAAGTTTTCCACTTCGGTTGTAGTTGTCAATTGTCCACCGGCGGCGATTCCACCGGCCATAAATCCCTCATACATCACTGGATTCAGGTTCGCCCTTGCTGCGTAGATGGCTGCTGTATGTCCGGCAGGACCGGATCCTATGACGACGATTTTATGGATCATGGTTTCCTCGATTTAGAATGATTCTAAACTTTAATTTCTTTTTAGACTCTCGGGTTGTAAAGCAGATCCTTTTTTTAGGCTGGAATTTTGAAAGTTTTTCTCGAAACCCTCCGGTTGGGGGAATATCGAGTTGGTAGGGGAAAAGGTAGAATTCGCTTGCCAGAGAGGCATTGTATTTCAACCTCTCCCGTATCCATGAAAGGATTTTTCTCCTGGGCAGGACGTGCCCTTGCATTCTTCCTCCTCATTTTTTTAGGAACGGAGATTCTACTCAACCTCATCCAAGCCCCTTCTTTGCAGTATTACCGGAATCAAAAAGTATTACACCGGTACAATCCGATTTACTATGTGGACTTGGCCCCCAATCAAGATATCTATATCCGTCATTTTGCCGGAAAATGGGAAGGGAGATTTAGAACTAACTCTCTGGGGCTTCGAGGAATCGAAGAAGTCGATCCGGTTAAACCAAAATTGGCCTGTCTGGGAGACAGTCTTGTGATGGGTTTCGGCGTGGGAGATGAAGATACATTCTGCAACCAACTGAACGGGATCGAATTGAAGGGCGGTGCCAGACAATCGATCAATCTCGCCGTGGATGCGTACGGTTCGTTGGGAGCGGTTCGCAGATTGAAAGATCTCGTTCCCAAATTGAAGAATGTAAAAGAAGTTTTATTTTTTGTTTCCGCAAACGATTTTACGATGCCGGAAGAACTCAGAGCCAAGGGAATGCTTTCGGACGACGAGGTGGATGAGATCCGAGACAAGGATCCTTCCTTCAACCGCAACTTTCAGATCCAGTTCGAATTGTCAAAGGCTTCTTACACTCTGCAGGCGCTCAAGTTGGCAGTCGAACAATTGAAGGTGCAATACACATTCACGCTCTTTCGATTGAAATCCGAATGGAATTCCACCGGACTTTCTTCCGAATCCGGAAACGATCAAACTTCCGCGAAGTATATGAAGGATTCCTTTTTTAGAAACGTGGATACAAAATGCGATCCGCTGTCCGCAGAAACATTCAAAAAGAAGAATGGAATAACCGAGCCCAATCCGTCGAACATGAGCCAGTTCGAATACAAAAAACAATTTTGTCCGGAACCGATTCCGGATTATTTTTCCTGTCAGGAAAAAGAGCCGATTATTTCCTCTTTGGAACCACTTCCCAGAATCACACAAAACGCATATGATGAAATGGTGGAATACACAAGATCCCAAGGAATCAAGCTGATTGTAGTATTTATACCGATCCAAGTGGAAGAGATCTTTTGCAGAAATCGAGGCAAGTATCATCCTTTGGAAAACTACGTTTTACGCGCTTCCGCATACTTTGAAAAAAAGGGAATACCCGTTCTCAAACTCAGAAAAGAAACTTCCGAGATGTGCGGAGAGATCATCGATACCCCGAAAGGAAAAAAGTATTCCGGAATCAGAGACTACTTTATTCCGGAAGACGGACACTTGACGGTTCCCGGAAATAATTGGGCAAAACGGGCTGTGATCAAACAACTCAAGGAATTGGAAAAGAATCATGCTTTTTAATTCGGTTCAGTATCTCATCTTTGCACCGGTTGTCATTCTGATTTATTTCTGGCTTCCGGCGCGGTTTCAAAGATTCTGGTTGTTGGTAGTCAGTTTATATTTCTATGCTATATTCAAAATTCCTTTTGTTCTTCTTCTAATCTATTCCATCGTTTTGACGTATTATGCCGTCAAGGGAATGGAATCCTCTCAAACCAAGTTTTTTAAACTTTTGTTTTTGAATCTTGCGGTCTGGGGAAACCTCATTCTTCTCTATTCGTTCAAGTATTTGGATTTTTCGATCCAGGCTTGGAACGTTCTCGTAAATGTCGGTCCTTGCGATTCCTTATACGTTCCTTTGACCGGAGCCTTACTTCCGATGGGAATCTCCTTTTTTACGCTCCAAGCGATTTCCTATGCGGTGGACGTGTATCGAGGCACCGTTCCTCAGGCAAAGAGTCTATTTCAATTCGGTCTTTTTTTATCTTTTTTTCCCCAGTTGGTCGCGGGGCCGATCATTCGAGCTCAGGATATGCTCCATCAGTTTTTGGAGAATTATACCTATCAAAAAGAAAACCTGCTTCCGGGGATTCGTCAGTTGGCATGGGGATTGTTTAAAAAAACATTCGTAGCCGATCCGATTTCCCAAACCATCGATCCGGTTTTTGCAAATCCGGGAGGATACGATTCGATTTCGCTTATGGTGAGTGCGTTTTTGTTTTCCTTTCAGATCTATTGCGACTTTTCAGGGTATTCGGACGTCGCCATCGGAACCGGAAGAATCATGGGATACAGAATTCCGGAAAACTTTACAAGACCCTTCCTCGCTCAGACGATCACCGAACTCTGGCGCAGATGGCATATCTCATTCTCATCCTGGCTCCGGGATTATATCTATATCTCTCTCGGTGGAAACCGTGTGAGTGTTTTTCGCGCGTATTTCAATGTATTTTTCACGACTTTTGTGAGCGGGATCTGGCACGGGGCGGATTGGAATTTTATCATATGGGGAGCCTGTCACGCCTCGGTAATGGTTGTGGAACGTTTTTTCTTTTCGTTTTCTAACATCAAAGAGGGATGGGATAAAATTCCGGGATGGATCAAATACATTTATACGTTTTTGATTTTTTCCTTTTCCATGTTTTTCTTTCGAGCCAAACCTTCTCCCGAGTATGGATACAATACGAGTTTGGAACTCGGTTTTGCGATTATGAAACGATGTTTTGCGTTTGAAAATAGCGGACAAAGTCTACACGTTCCGATCGCGGTAATTCTCGCGGTCTTGTTGTTATTCGGAACGGATTATCTCCAAGAGAACAAACAGGAATGGATGGAAAAAATTCAGTTAAAACCTTGGGTGGTTTATCCCTTGGCGGGAATCATGATCTTCATCGGATTTATTCTTTACAGCGTAACAGTGAGTCAGCCGTTTTTTTACTTTCAGTTTTGAGTATTTTTTAAGAATTTATTTGTTCCGACAGACGGATTTTTTTGTAAAAAGTCTTGATGACGGACTTGAAGTCCGTCTTCCAGTAAAATTACAGTGGACTTTCATTATCGAATTCTTTCTAAGATTTTTTTTGCGATTAACTCCGCGGCAGCAGAAGTGGGATGTCCGTCGTTCGGAAGATAAAAATCTGTTTTCTCTAAATCGTATTGTTTGATAAAATCGGATCTTATATCCAAGACGGCAATCCCTTCTTTTTTGGCTATCGCTATAATTTGATCCAAAAGCGGTGTAAAAGAAAGGGGAGTAGTGAGCGAATGTGTTCCGTTCGGATATAAGACAATGGTCAAAGGAATATTCATTTTTTTGCATGCGTAGAAAAATTTTCTCAACTCTTGAAAAGAAGGGTGATCGTCCGGAGTATTGGAAAGCGTTTCGGGAATCACTGCCGGACCCTGTGTTCTCAACGTTTCAAATCTTTTATTCTCGCTACGTATTTTAAAATAGTTGTAAATCGCGCTGTATCTTGACAAAAGGACGGAACCTCGAAAAAACCATCTTCCTGAGAGGGAATTTCTAAGATAAAATTCCCTCTGAACGTCCTGAAGATCCGAGGGATGATAAATCCAAAATACCGCCTTCGGGAGAATACAATCTTTTTTGAAAATGGGATCTTTACAGATCAAAGTTCTTTCCATTTTTCTATGAACTCCACCCGTACCCAAGGAATCGACCCCGAGATTCCGAACCCGCAATCCTGCCGGGCTCAACTCCTTTTGAAGTTTCCAAGCGATCGTATCCTCATCGTTCAAACCAAAGCCGTATGCGATCGAATCCCCCATCAACCAAATCTCCGGTTTAGAGCCGGCGAACGGTTTTTTTTCGGACACGATTCGTTCAGCAAATTCGTCGACTCTGACTCGAAACGTAAAACCTGCCGGATGCTGCAAAATCGTATCCGAATTCGGACAAAGCATGATTTCCGGAATTTCTTTTTCCTCCATACAATGAACCTGTTTGTCTTTCAATCTATAGATAAGTCCGACGGGAGGAAATATTCTTAGAAAAACTTCAACTAACAAGATAAAGGTGATTAGAAAGAAAATGATTTTAAAATAGAAAATGGGTTTCATGGAGAAGGGGAATAAAGAGAGACTTCACATTTTAAAAACATCCGTCTTGCGGGAGGGAGTATTGCTTGGATTGGACTATTTCGAATTCGATTGAATTCGGTTTGATTTTTTCTTTTTTCCAAAAGACAGTCCTTGAGAAAAACCGCATAATTCTCCATATCTTTGTCTTTTCCTTTGGAGAATTTTTCTAAGATTCGTTTTGTTTTATCTCTGTCTTTTTCTTGTAAATGAATTTCAAAAAGATAGAGTAAAATAGAGGAATCTTCAGGAAGCAGGGATTCCGCTTTTTCCAGATAAAAAGCTGCGGAATTGAGAGCCAGGCCGCTATCAGCAAGAATCATTCCCAGAGTACGATTTGCTTCGATGTGTTTCGGGTTTTTTTTCAAAACAAGTTCGTAGAGTCGCATCGCTTCTGCGGTATTTCCTTTGGATAAGGAATCTCGCGCGTCCCATATCATTTCCTCACGGGAGGAGCAATTTATACAGAGCAAAAGGAAAAAAGAGAACGAAACGTATCGGATATTTAGTCTCATAAATACAGAAGTTTTTACTTTCATCTTCAGAAAAAAACGCCTAAGTGGCGGCAAAATGTCCGGGGTTTCGTTTAGAATTTTCCCATAAAGCTCTAAGGCAACATAAAAAAGTTTAATTCTCCTGAGAGGAAACGTCCGAAGGATTTAGTACTTGTTAAACATTTCAGACGGGACTAAAAACAGTGACATCTTCACATAACAACCTACTTCAAAATTTCCAGGAATATCTCTCTGTAGAAAAGGGATTAAGTGACAACTCGATCTACTCCTATGGATACGATCTGAACAAGTTCAAGAACTTTCTGGAAAAGGAACATATCGATTTTCTTGAAGTCCAGGCGAACGATATCATGCGGTTTTTAAACGAAGAAAAGGATCGAAAGATCAGCTCTAAGACGATCGCAAGAGAAGTTGTGGCGATTCGACAGTTTTATAAGTTTTTAAAAGACGAAAAGAAACTAGACACAAACCCGACTGAAAAAATCGAAACTCCGGAAGTGATGCGGAGCATTCCCGACTATCTGACTCAGGAAGAGATCGAGGAACTTTTTTCCACGATCAAAGAGGACAATCTCTACGAACTGAGAGACAAATGCATTTTTGAATTATTATATTCTTCCGGACTCAGGATTTCCGAAGCTTGCAATTTAAAACTCGGAGATATGGATCTGGAGGGAATGACCCTCACGGTGGAGGGTAAGGGTGGAAGACAAAGACTCGTTCCGTTTGGAGAAAAGTCTTTGGACATTCTGAATCGTTATCTAAAACAGAGCCGTCCCTTTATTCTCAAAACCAGAAACTGCGAATATCTGTTTGTGTCCAAAAAAGGATCTTATATCAATCGCAAATCGGTTTGGAGACTTCTCAATCATTATATCAAAAGAACCACGATCGCAAAAAAGGTGACTCCACACACGTTACGACACTCTTTTGCGACTCATCTTTTGGAAAATCACGCGGATCTCAAATCGGTTCAAGAACTATTGGGTCATATCGATATTTCTACTACACAGATCTATACGCATATGGCTAACAAAACCCTCAAGGAAGTTCATAAAAAATTTCATCCGAGAGGATAATCACCCCGGTTCCGGTCGCAGATGGATCGGAACCGAATCTCAAATCTTTGTTTTTAAAATCGAAATGGATCCTGCAAAAAAGAAAGAATATGAAAATCTGTTTCGATTGCAGATTCCTTCGCATCCGCGTTATCTTTCGATCATTCGAAGTTTCGTCTACAATCTTGCGTTTGAAAACGGATTTACGACGAGCGATTCCGCGGACCTAAAACTCGCGGTTGGGGAATGTCTTTTGAACGTCATCAAACATTCTTACTCCGGAAGGAGAAACTTACCGATTTTTATCGAAATCAATCTCTATGACAATCGGATGGAGGTAAGAATTCGAGACTTTGGGAGTCAGAAAAATCTTTCCGAAATCAGAGGTTATGAACCAAATGATTATAGGGAGGAGGGAATCGGCCTGTATCTCGTGAAAAAACTCACGGATCATTTTTATCTGGATCAATCTCTTCCGGAAGGCAATCGGCTGATTCTTACAAAGCTCAAATGAACTCATCATTCTCGCGAATTAGAAAAATCCAAATTCTGGTATTCGTTTTCCTGTTTTTATTTTTATTGACTTGCAGAAAAGGACCTTCCATTTCCAAAGAGGAAGTTCAGAAACTCAGCAGGGATTATTTTACTCGTCTTTGTACAAAAACGGCGGAATGTGCGAGTCGTTATCTGGAAACTCTTCCTGCTTCGGAAACACCTTCCGAGAATTCCGCGTATTCGGTGAGTCAGTGTATGGAGGAACAAAAAGATCAGAGCATTCTTCCCGACGAATACGAAAAGGTGACCGACGCTCAGATCGCGAAGGTAAAGGTGTGTATGGAGGATCTTCTCAAGGTTCCCTGCGAAGAAATGGAAGGCGGCGGAATTCCTTCCTGTCAAGAATTGTTTCAATCCTCCAAAGACGAATAACGCGATTTATGAACCTAATTTTAATTAGGCGAACGTTGCTAAGAATAGGAGATCAGAATGTCCTCAGATCCCGGTTTTGTGGATTTTATCGTAGGTCAAATGGAAAATGCGGGGCGCATCACATCCAAAAAGATGTTCGGAGAATACGCGATCTATTGCGAAGGAAAAATTGTAGCTCTGATTTGTGATAATCGTCTTTTTATAAAACCGACCGGGGGTGGTAAAAAATGGATCGGAAATATACAGGAAGCGTCGGCTTATCCCGGTGCCAAGCCAAGTTTTTGGATCCCAAATCAATTTGAAAACAAAGAATGGATCAGCGCTTTGATTCGTATTACGGCTGCGGAGCTTCCCGAGCCGAAACCAAAAAGTAAATCAAAGAAAAAAGGCTTGTCATCGCACGAAAAAAGCAAGAAACGAAAATCAATCTGAAATACGAATCATTCTTTTTGGAGAATTTTAATATCTGCGATCAATTCTCCGATGGAAACCGAATTTCTTCCGTTATAAATTCCTCTCACTCTGAGATTTTGATCTAAAAGATATACGCTTTCCGAATGTAGAAAATCGTTCGGACCGATTCCCTTTTTCTTTTCACCGGGTGTGATCGTATCTGCGTTAAAGGATTCCCTGGCCATCTGATAGATTTCGCTTTTTGATCCGGTGAGGAGATGCCAAAATTCTTTTTTGATATTACGTTTTTCTGCGTAGAGTTTGAGTTCCCACGGTGTGTCCAAATCCGGAGTCACGGAAAATGAAAACATTCTCACTTGTTTGTCTTTGAAATAAGTTTCCTGAACGCGTTTCAGATTGTTTGTGATCGTAGGACAGATTCCTGAGCAATGTGTAAAGAAAAAAGAAATCACGGATAAATTTCCTTTCAGCGAGAAGTCCCCAATGGTTTCTCCAAGCTGGTTCGTCATCCGAAATGGACTGATTCTTCGGAGTTGTTTCGTGGAACTAGACTCCGTTGTATCCAACCAAACGGGTTGTAGATCCTTTCCTTTGTAAAAAGGGAGGGAGTTTTTAGGAATTCCAAATTCGGTGACGGAGGAATCGTATTCCCGGGACGGATCGGAAGGTCCGCAATCGGAGATTGCAAAAAGAAACCCGAACAAAATGATACTGATGAATTTAAAACGACTTTGTTTTTTCATTTGTATCCGATCTTACTTGCCAGCAGAGTTTGGCTCCGGGAAGTCCCACGGGACGATTTCCATGCATTACAAAATTGGAATAGATCTGTCCGTCCGGTCTCCAGACTTTTTTACCTAACAATTGACCGTTCCAAAATTTTGCGAGAGTCACCAAGGTTCCTGTATGGTGCCATTCCCAAACGTCTCCGTGTAATTCTCCGTCTTTATAAGAATATTGAAATCTTCTTTGTCCGTTTTCATACCAGCCTCGATGAATTCCGATCTTTTTTCCTTGGAAAAAACTGCGTTCCGCGGAGTTTTTTTTGCCGGAATACATTTCCACTTCGGTTCCGTCCATCTTCCCATCTACATACGGCGTTTTGCGTGTAATCCCCACCGCATCCAACTTTGTTTCCAAAATACCGGTGAACTTTTTGCCGTCATAGATCAAAAATTCCCCCGAATAAACAAGTTTTGGATCTTTGTTGGAAATCGTTTTGTCTGAATCACATTGAAACTGGATCAAAATAAGGATCCACATAAAAAAAGAATAAAATAATTTCATAATATACTACGGAGACGATTTTTGATTTCGTCCCCGAATCGTTTCCTTTTAGTTTGCAGTTCCTTTTACCCCTCGAAAGTAGCTTCCTATAAGATAACCGCTGATATCGGTCCCGTTTCCTACGTGATAACAATAAGTTCCGTTTGGAAAGTGTGTCGTGGTGCAGGTTCTGGTATGGGTTACGTTATCCAAGGTCGGATAGATTCCTTCCTGTGTTTTTTTTCCGTAAATCGGAAAACCGTCCAACATAATTCCCACCAGTTCGCTTCCGTCTTGGGTGATTTTATACGGTTCCGTGTGATGGTGATATTTCCCGGTATTTTGTGGATGTCCTTCCGATTGGTCCATGGTCAGATATTCGGTGGCAAGACTGTCGCCGGGAGCGGCTTGGTTGTTGAACATCACAACCCCATGCACTGTAACGCCGAGTGCGTCCAGACCGGCGCCGGAAGTAGAATTCAAATTGGATGTACAAGTTGGGGTCGTTGGAATTGTAAAAGTAATGTTCTGAGCCGCGATCGCGTTTGGATTTCCATGACGGCCGCTTCCAATTGCCTCGTTAAAGGCTGCATTCGCACCCTGGTAATAAAAACTTTTATATGGAGGAAGGTTGTTTGTCTGAATTACATAGTTACTTCCGGAGATCGTAATCGTGACACAATGAAAATTCTCTTTCATCCAGCAGGGGGCATCCGCATGAATGTTGGTGTTGCAGGTAGGACCGCCGAAACCGAGGTCGTCGTTCGCGATGACAACCGCGCCAAGTCCGCAGGTTCCCGCAACATTGGTGGATGCTGTGTTTACGCAAGCCGCCGCAGTGTTTGCTGAAATCGCTGCGACAGCGACTGCAAGCGCGGTCGTATCATCGCTTTCTTTCGGTTTACAAGCTGCAAGTGCAACCAGTCCAAGCATCAGAATCAATCCGAATCCTTTTTTAAGGTTAGAATTCGATTTCTCGAATGAGAAATTGATCTTTTCTTTTTGTAGATTCTTTTTTCGATTTTGACTGTTTATTTTCATAACTTCTCCGGAAGGATTTCGTATCTTGTGAGGAATCTTGAAATCAATTGGACGAAGAAATATCAAACGGAAATCAAATTTTCAAGTGGTTATTTCCTGCGGGAAGGAAATTCAAGTCCAGTCCTATTGGATTGGATTGGATTGGATTGGATTGGATTGGATTGGATTGGATTGGATTGGATTGGATTGGATTGGATTGGATTGGATTGGATTGGATTGGATTGGATTGGATTGGATTGGATTGGATTGGATTGGATTGGATTGGATTGGATTGGATTGGATTGGATTGAGGGAGAAAATAGGATGCTAAACCCTCTTGAATTCGCCAGGGCGTAAACCCGTCATTTTTCGAAATACCGAATAGAAAGAGGATTTTGAATTGAAACCGCATTCCAATCCGATTCGCAGAACTGGATATTCTTTAAATTCCGAATCCTTTAATCTTGTTTTTACCTCTTCGATCCTGTATTCATTTGTAAGCGTAAAAAAGTTTTTTCTGAGATGAAGATTGAAGACCTGGCTGAGATGATTCGTGCTGATCTGCAATGCTTCTGTGATGTCTTGGATTCCGAGATCGTCTTTGAGATAGGGTTTGTGTTGTTCCATGTATTTCAAAAGATCATCCGCGATTTTATCCATCTTTGCTTTTTCTATACGAGACTTGGAATATTTTTCGTTTTCAGAAACAGCATCCAATTCCGTTTTTTCTTCGTGAAACACGGCTTGTTGCCGAAGGATGAAAAAACTCAAAAGCAATAAAAATCCGATCATGAGACTGTTTGTAAATCGAGGAGAAGGGTAAATCGGTTCCGCCACATTTTGAACGATGAGATAAAACATTTGGACCAGAAGAATCAAAAGAAACGTAATGCAAACCGTATTCAACCATTTGAGAGTGATTCCGATTTCTTCATAAGAAAAAAATTCGTGAATCCTGGAAAAGTGTTTTTGAACTAAACGAAACGAAAGAATACAATAAGGAATCAAGGAGATCGGAGTCGCGACTCCGTAAATCAGAGTTGTATACCAAGAAGAGGAAAGTCCGAGATCGATTCTAAATTTTTCGGTTTCCAGATTGGGAAAATAGGAACCGATCGCAAAAAATAAAAACGGAAGAAAGTGAAGCAGATCTGTTTTTTTGAGTTTGGTTTGATTCTGTACCAGAACCCGGGTGTAGAGATAAAGGCATGGGCCGTATGACAAGGGATAGGCGATGATTTTTAAAAACCATTTCCATTCTTCGGTTGAGACTTCTAGATGGAATGCTCTTCGTAGACAAGATAAAAATACAAGACCAATCCAGAGACAGCCGATTTGATCGTGAAGTCCTCTTCTTTTCTTTGTCAAAAGAAAAATCAGACAAAATAGGGTATGAAAAAAAGTAATCGGGAGTAGGTGATACTGAGTTTGAGGCATGGTTTCAAATAAAAAATGAGACGAAAAAAATTTCCCAAACCCGAAGTAGTAAATCAGTTTTCTTCTTGGAGGATTCCGAGTCGTTTTGGCCTTACTTTTGTGATCTGAGGATTTCCGTCGTTTCCCAGAAACACGAAGGAAGGTCCTGGAATTTCTTTCAAACGAACCTTGAAATTTTTCCCTTTACCGGGATAGATATCCACACCCGGAAAAATTTCCTGCTCCACTTCCACATAGGAATCTTTATCCGGTTCAAAACCCATGATCATGGATTGCTCCTGGCCAAGAAGGTTATTTAGAATTCCTGAATACTTTTGTTTTATCGCCGAAAGTTTCGGAAGACTTTCCTTTTCTTCGACGGACAATTGTCTTCTCTGAGAATCTTCATTTAATTTTACAAGACTCAATTCCACTTTTTTAAGAATGTCTTGATTTTTCTGCACTTCCGATCTGATCTTTTCCAAGTCTTCCAAAAGTTCGGGACGAATTCCTACGGAAACGGAAGTTTTGGTTTCCGCAATGGCGCCTAACTTTGTACAGATGACCGATTTACCGGCGACACAGGTGCCTCCGATCAACTCTCCTCTTCCTCCGCGGATAACTACGGATTCTCCGGCGACGAGTTCGGAATGCATAGCCGCTTCTTCTATAAAGATCGTATTTTTGGAAATGAGTTTTCCCTGTTCCACAAATCGTGTATAGATGTCGGCTCCGGATTCTATCAGTCCTCCGTTTCTTCCCATAAAACCGCCCGATAAAACGATATCTCCCGCCGCTTTGAGAAACACCTTACCCACCGATTTTTTGACGATGATCGAGCCTTCTGTTTCCAAAGTGAATCCGTCTGCGATCGACCCTTCCACGATGATCGTTCCCGGAAAACTGATGTTCCCCGTGGAGAAGTCTACGTTTTCGAGATGACAGACTTCGTCTACGCGGATCGTTCCTTGGCGATCCAGGATCGGTCTTCCGCTGATGAGAGAATGTACGGAACTTCCGTCCGAAGAGAGTCTAACGTTGGCTCCGAGTTTCCATTCCGCTTCCTTGCCTGGATCATAGGGAAGAATCTGACCCAGAACATTCTTCCCTTCCTTACCCGGTGTGGGAGAGATTTTTTCTCCCAGTTTTTGATCCTTGGCGACACTTTGAATGATTTGAATATTCTTAAAATCCACCCTGCCGTATTCGTCTTCTTCCAGATGTGGAATCGCAGGATGAATGAATAAGATTCGGATGTCTCCGTTTTTTCCGGGAATCGGCGCGGCGCCTTCCGCGATCTGAATTTTTTTTCCGTACTCGGGTTCTTCGGAAATACGGTCGATGACTTCCTGAAAGATTCCGAATTCGATTCCGTTCAAATGGATGGAATCTTGGATTTGATCGGAGGTTAAAATTCTTCCTCCGTATTTGGGCGGATGAAAGATCAAAAACGCTTTCATCTTGTCTTCGGGAATTTCGATTTCGATCCGGGAACTTTCCGGTTTACCCGGCCATTTTCCGATGAGATGAGCCAAACCGTCCGTTTTTAAAGTCAGGTCTTTGACAATGATGGGGGAAACTTCCGAAATTTGAAAGAGTTCGATTCTTCTTAAAATTTCCTTGGAATCGACCGGCTTTCCTTTTTTGCCGGCGGGGAATACGGAGAGATAGGCGAGTCCGTCTTCATTGTCGATTTTGAAGAATCCGTTCTCGTTTTCTTCCAGATCCTTTAACAGAGAATCCGTAAAATTCTTATAAGAATCGCTCATTCGGGGTTTCAGTGTAGAAATCATCTTCCTTTTTACAATCGAAATCTCCCAAAAAAACTTGAGGTTTAGGAAAGAATTTTCACGGATGATGGTAGGAATGTTCCTCTTTTTGAGGAGAATTCCATTCTATCCTTTGAGAATCCGAAGAATCTTTGTGAGAATCGTGGGAATGATTGATTCTAAAAAAGATCATGGAAATTCCCGCTAAAACGACCACGATTCCTCCGTAGCGGATGACGGCTCGGGGAAGTCTCAATAAAAGATTTCTAAATCCGATCCCAAAGAAGAATAACGCGGGAAAGGTTCCCAAAAAGAATGCAGACATCACGACCCATCCAGTGATCGCGCTTCCGGTCGCAAGAGCGAGAGCGAAGGCGGGATAGAGAACGGCGCAGGGCAGAAGTCCCGTGACCATTCCGAAAGCCAAAGAGGTGCTCGGTAGATTTTTTCCCTGCTGGATGGAAGCCAGAAGGGGGGCGGCAAATCGATTTAGAATTTTGTGATAGAATCCCGATCGTTCGATCGAAACGTTTCGAATCAGGCTGAATCCGAAAAGAAGAATCAGGATTCCGGAGAAAACGGCCGCAAATTCGTGAAGCGAGGCGAGTCTGCCCGCGAGATTGATGCCCGATCCGATCAATCCCAGGATTGCGCCTAACGTAGAATAGGAGAGCCATCTTCCGAGATTGTAGAGAAGATTGGTTCTGTATTTTTGATTTTCTTTTGCAAGGTTTAAGGTTCCTGCAAACGGCCCGCACATCGCCAGACAATGAAGGGAACTCGTGATTCCGTGAACAAAAGCGATCGAAAGCGTTGTAAAAAACAGATCAGTTTGCATTTTTTGTTTCCCCCTCTTTTAAACTCTGAGGTGTTTGAGTTTCTTCCTCATCATCGAACAACATCCTATACTTGGGTCCTTCGATGTCTTCGAACTGTCCCGATTTTAAGGAATAAAAAAATACGACTAATGCCCCGAGGGCGATCAACATCGCGAGAGGGATTGTTAGATACAACGCGTTCATAGTTTGGTTCTCCATTGGAGTGAGATGGAATTAAGGACTACCGTCAACGAACTCAGGGTCATAAAACCCGCGCAGATCACCGGAAGCATATACCCGAATGCGGCCAAGGGGAGCATCATGGAGTTATAGGTTAAGGATATTAGAATGTTCTGAAATACGATGCTTCTTGTTTTTTTGGAAATCTGAACCGCTGATACGATGGAATCAAGACGGTTTCCGATCAAAACAAGATCCGATTTGTCAATGGATAGATCCGATGCGATTCCCATGGAAATTCCCAGATTGGCAAGCGCCAAACAAGCGGAGTCGTTGATCCCGTCTCCTACCATGACTGTGATTTTTCCTTCGTTTTGTGCGTCTCGGATGACCTGGAGTTTTTCTTCCGGTTTGAGTTCCGAAAACGGATGATCGATCCCTAAAGAGGAAGCAAGCGATTCTACCTTGGATTTCGAATCTCCGGATAAGATTCCGAGAAAGGAGATTTGTTTTTTTAGTTTTGAAATCGTCGTTTTCGCTTCCTGACGGGGAGAATCTTCCAAGGCGAAACTCGCCAGGAGACTTCCGTTTTTTCCGAGATAGACCTTTCCGTCCTGTTTGAGTCGGCCCAGAGATACAAAGTTTAGATTTCCGATTCGATATCGATCGGTTTCTCCTTCTAAAATTCCTTCCATGCCGCTGCCGGGAATTTCCCGAATTTCTTTCCAGGAAACAAAGCTCGGGCTTTGATTTAGAGTTTCGAACCGTTTGGAAATTTCTTTTTTTAAACTTTCCGCGAGAGGATGTGTAGAGCCCAATTCTAAGGAAAGAAGAATGGAATAGAGTCGCTCTTTTGTGTGCGGATCGGAAATCCATTCTTCCTGGATGGAAAGTTTTCCGGTGGTGAGAGTTCCCGTTTTGTCAAAGTAGATTTGATCCGCTTTGCTGAGAATTTCGAGCGAGTCCGGATTTTTGACAAGAATTCCCTTGGAACTGTGAAGAAGATTGCTGACCACATAGGCCGCGGGGACGGCAAGTCCGAGTGCGCAGGGACAGGCCACGATCAAGACGCTGATCGTATTTAAAACTGCGGCTTCCCAGTTTTGATAATAAAATCCGTATATACAAAAAGTTGCAATTGAAATCCCCAAAACCGCCTGGATGAAATACGTGGAGAATCGGTCTGTGGTTCTTTGGATTCCCGGTTTGGATTGTAGCGAGCTTTCTATGAGAGAGGAGATTCTGGACAAGGTGCTTTCTTTTGCGGTGGTATTCGCAAGAATGCAAGCGTCTGCGCTGAGACAGATTGAACCTGCCAGGATGGAATCGCCGAAACGATGAGTGACCGGTTTGGATTCTCCCGTTAAAAAGGATTCGTCAAAATATGCGACGGAGGTTTGTAAGATTCCGTCGACAGGAATCCGATTTCCATTTTTGAGGAGGATCTTATCCGATTTGGCGATCGTGTTAGGCGAAACTTGAACTCTCCTTTTGTCTTTGAGAATCGTATATTCCTGCGGAAGAGTGGATAAGAGTTCTCCCACCTTTCTTCCGGCTCTCAAGCGGATCGCGGATTCCAAAAATTTTCCGATCAGGATAAAAAAGTAAATCGTGCAGACGGAATCGAAATAAACCTCTCCTGAATCGGTTAACGTCACATAAACGCTGTAAAAATAGGCGAGAGAAACTCCCGAAAAAAGAAGTGTATCCATCGTCAGCATTCTTCGTTTGACTGACTCAACGGCGCCTTTGTAAAACGGATATCCCGCATAAAGATAAGCCGGGGTCGCAAAGATCCAGGACACGTAATGGAATAGGCGTTTAAACTCGATTTCGATCCCGGAAAAATAACCGGCATACAAACCGATGCTGAATAACATGATATTTCCCCAAGAGAATCCTGCGACCGCCATCCTATAAAAAAGATCCTTGGAAAACAGACTTACCTTTGTCTCGGCTTTAAACGGAGAATAGAGAGAGGGCTCGTAACCTAAACTTCGAATCAGTGAAAAGATCGCGTTGAGTGAAATCCGATTTCGATCGTAGATCAGTTTCATTCTTCCGGTCGCGAAGTTGATCCTCGCTTCACGGACTCCGAGTTGATCCGAAAGGACCTTTTCGTTTAACCATACGCAGGCGGAACAATGAATCTTTCCGATCGTAATCCATGTTTCCGAAAGTCCGTCTTTCCGATCCATTACATATTCCTGATAGATCGATTCTGTTTCCAAGTCTTCGGAAAGGATCGAAGTCGTTTGGATCGGATTCAATTGTTCCGATCCTCTCAATGAATAGAATTGAGTGAGTCCGCTGTTCACGAGGAGATTTGCAAGAGACAAACATCCGGAACAACAAAAGGATTCCTGTTTTCCTTTCAATTCACCGAGGATCAGGTCCCGTTCCGACCGGATCGGAGTATTGCAGTGATAACAGTTTACGGTTTGAAAGACGGCGGTCTGCATTGGTCTACCGGATTTTCAGCTCTATGGTTTTGTTCAGTGTTTTTCCTTTTGTCTTTCCTTGCAGGCTGAAGATCCAAAGACCGTCTTCCGGAAACTCAAGAAGACCTTGATACAATCCTTTCGACTTTGAATTTTCCTTGAGAAGAATCGAACGATTCCAAATGTCCGTAGCGGGTCTTTCGATTTGAACTCGGATCTCCGCTTCTCCGATCGGTACGCCCGATTTTTGAAATCGGATAGAAATTTCGTTCTTCCCTTTTTTTAAGTGCGGGTTTTTAAAAAGATCGCTTTCATAAGAATATCCTTCGGCCAACATCTTTTTCTGTTCGAGGATCGCTTTTTCATAGTTCAATCCTTTTTCGTAATATTCTTTCTCGATCGGTCCGGTATATCCTTCGTTCGCGTATCGAAGTGTGACCACCGTGGCCGAGATGAGGGCGATGAATGCGATCCAAACCCAAGCGAAAGCCTGTTTCATACTTTTGTGCAATGCCATGGAATTCTCCTTTGTTTTATCGTTCCGAATCCGGAATCCGAAACGGGATCGTCTTTTTGAGTTGAAAATTTGGATTTTTCAAATCCGTGATTCGGAGCGAAATCTGATGCGTCAGTTTGAACTTATCTTCGGGAATAGGAATCGTTTCCATAATGATCCTGAAATCCTGAGAATCGTTTCCGTCGACTTGGATCGAAGGAGTTTCGGTCCCGCCCAACAAAATATGAACCGGAGAATGCAGTGTGGAGTTCTCGACTCTCACAGACAAGATCCGGTTTTCGAAAGTGAGATTTAAAAGATGTGCGTTGTAAAAGTTTCGAACTACACCTCCGGGAACCTCCATCGGTTGAATGATTCTGTCCGGAAGCACGTTCGCATAAAGAGGAACGCGGTTATAGAGAAGGGTTCCAGCCGCGATTAGAACACAAAGCAGAAGAGTTCCATAGACTAAACTTCTCGGACGGATCCAACGCACTTTTGATCCCGGTTGATACGCCTGGGTTTCGGACATATATCCGATGAGGGTCTTTTTACCTTCTTTTCCCATGGTCTTTGTGCAGGCGTCCACACATTTTCCGCAGGCGATACAACCTACGTTGGTTCCTTCGCGGATGTCTATTCCGGTGGGACAGACCACCAAACAAAGGTTACACGCTGTGCAATCTCCTTCCTGAACTCCGGCTTTTCTTCTGGGTTCTCCGCGTTTGAAGTCGTAGATTACGTTTACCGAATTCGCATCCATCATGACCGTTTGGAATCTCGCGTAAGGACATACATACTTGCAGAATTGTTCCCTTACAAAGGCCATGTCTAGGTAGAGGGTCACGGTAAAGAATGCGATAAAATACGTCCAGATCGGAGGACTAACGAAAAACGCGGAAGATCGGATTTTGTTTATCATTTCATACGGATCGGCGAAATAGGAGACCCAAGCCGTCGCACCGAGGATGCTCACGAGAATCCAGAGAAAGTGAACGATGAATTTTCCGAACCTAGGCGCGTCTTTTTTGCCGTATTTGGATCCTAAAATCGTTCTTCCGATCCAATCAAATAAATCCGTGAATACTGTTTGAGGGCAGGCCCAACCGCACCAAACCCTTCCGATCAAAGTGGTAAAGAAAAATAAGGCGAGACCCATTCCGATCAGGAATAGGTGAAGATAGTATCCTTCCTGCGGGGTAAAAATATTTCCAAGCAAATAGAATTTTCGGTTCGGAATGTCGAGCCGGATGAAAGGATGATCCCCCCAACGGAGCCAAGGAAGAAAAAAATAGATGGGAAGTAAGATCGCTTCTACTAAATATCTTGCCGAACGAATCTTACCGGTAATATGTCTGGAGATGACCACAGAAGTCCTCCTTAGTGGTCTCCGGAAAGAATGAGAAGCCGACTTCAGTTGCATTCTATATTCTCTCAAGAGTAAAACGATCGGGTTCTTGGATGAGATCGCATTCAGGATTTCATCCAAGAATTTAATAAACTTACCGCGAAGCCTTGAGGCTTTTGTTCTGAGACGCGAGCCAAGCCATCACTTGATAGACCTTTTCGGATCCGAGCGAGTTTTCGTGCGGAGGCATCGGTCCTCTTCCCAACTTTGCCTTATCAAACGCGATCCCTTTCATGATCGTCGCATAGACTTCCGAATCCGAAGATCCGTGTATCCATTCCGAGTCGACTAAGTTGGGGCCAACCAGACCTTGTCCAGTCGGACCGTGACAGGCCGCACAGATCGTCTTAAAGGTTTTTTCACCTTCGGCGATCGCGTTTGTATTTCCGCGAAGAGGATTGCTTCCATCGTCGCTGGTGACAGCGATCGCTTTTGGAAATTTTTCTTCGTGTTCTTTGACCTCGTTCTCATAAGCAACGTCCTGTTCCCAGCTTGAATACTTATGAAAATAGATGGAATACACAAGAGCTGCAACCACACAGGCCACAAAGATCCATTTCCACCAATTGGGAAGCGGGTTGTCTGCTTGTCTGATACCGTCAAATTCTTGATTGGGATTATGAGTCATAGATCAGTCCTCTTCTAACATTCTAAACTTAGGGTCTTCCATCTGCGTCTTTCTCTTCCGATTGTAGACGTAGAAGGTGATTAGTGTGATCGCCAAAACCAACAGAGGCAATCTTGCAAACTTGTAGATTTGAATCAGTTCGAGTTCCATGTCTGCCTCACTGAATGGACTTGGACAGCTCCGCGGTGTCCTTTCCTAATTTGAGAAGATACGCGATCAAAGCGTCTCCTTCCGTTTTTGCGGCTAACTCCCGTTCTGCGGAAATATAATCTTCTTCCGTATAAGGAACTCCGACCTTGGATAGTCCTCTCATGTGATCTATGATTTCTTTCACGTTGAGAGTCGCTTTCTCTTCAAAAAGCCAAGGATAGGCGGGCATAACGGATCCGGGTGACGTGTCTCTCGGATTGATCAAATGTGTCTTATGCCAGGCATACGAAGGTTGAATCTGAGATTCGTGCGCGAGATCGGGTCCGGTTCTTTTGGATCCCCAGAGAAACGGATGATCGTAAACGAATTCTCCCGCCTTGGAATATCCGTCTCTTCCGTAGGACTTGGACGGATCAAAACGATCGACTTCCCATTTGAAAGGGCGGATCATCTGTGTATGACAATTGTTGCATCCTTCTTTTTGATAGATGTCTCTTCCCGCGAGTTCAAGAGGAGAAAAGGGTTTCACTCCTTGGATCGGCACCGCGGTTCTCGAGATAAAGAAGGGAGGAATCAACTCGAAGATGCCTCCGATCAAAACCGCGATCGTAGTATATACCGTGAATTTAACTCCTTGTTTTTCCCACTGATCCGTAAAACCCGAAAACCAATCCAGAAGAATGTCAAAAAGTTTCATACGTTTCCTCCTTGTTCTTTCACTCTCAGATCCACTTCTTGAAATCCGGAATCTGCATTTCGAATCGTTTTGATTATGTTATAGATCATCACAAAGACTCCGCTCAGATACAGAGCTCCCGCGACCCCTCTGGCAAAACGAAACGGTTTTAAAACCTCTGTGATCTGTATCCAATTCGGGTATTGTAAAAATCCTTTCGAATCTATGGCTCTCCACATAGAACCTTCCGTAATTCCCGAGACCCACATCGAAACGATATAAAGAAGAATTCCGAGAGTCGCTGTCCAGAAGTGCACGTTAGCCAGCTTCTCGGAATAAAGATTTGTATTCCACATTCTTGGAACGAGATAGTAGATGGCCGCAAAGGACATCATTCCCACCCAACCCAGGGTTCCGGAGTGAACATGACCCACGATCCAATCTGTGTTGTGACCGAGAGCACTGATCGCTCGGATGGAGAGAAGCGGGCCTTCGAAGGTGGACATTCCGTAGAAAGTGATTCCTACGAGCATCATCTTTAGAATCGCATCCGTTTTGATTTTTTCTTTGGCTTGAGTGAGAGTTAAAAATCCGTTTAACATCCCGCCCCAAGACGGCATCCAGAGCATGACGGAAAACGCGACCCCCGTGGTCTGAAGCCATTCCGGTAGAGGTGTGTTGAGCAAATGGTGAGGACCGGCCCAGATATAGATAAAGATCAAGGACCAGAAGTGAATGATCGACAATCTGTGACTGTAAATCGGTTGTTTGATATGTTTCGGGAAGTAGTAATACATCAAACCTAAGAACGGAGTCGTTAAAACGAAAGCCACCGCGTTGTGTCCGTACCACCACTGAATGTTTGCGTCATACACGCCGGAAAAGATAGAATACGATTTGGTAAGACTGACTGGAACCGAGAGATTGTTTACAATAAAAAGAATCGGAACCGTGACAAAGGAAGCGATGTAAAACCAAATCGCCGCGTAGAGCTGTTTCTCTTCTCTGGTGAAGATCGTAGCGAAAAAGTTTACGATAAAAATCACAAACCAGACAACGATCAAAAGATCGATCGGCCATTCGAGTTCCGCGTATTCCTTGGATTGATTTAAACCCAAGGGAAGCGTAATCGCAGCAAGCACGATCGACAGATTGTACAAAACAAAGTGAATTTTAGCAAGAGAATCGCTCCAGATTCTCACTCTACAAAGTCTTTGGATGAGATGATACGCGGTCGCAAAGATTATGCTCAGCGCAAATCCGAAAATGGCCGCGTTTGTGTGTAAAGGTCTGATTCTTCCAAAGCTGAAATACTGGGTGAAGTTCAGCTCCGGATAAACCATTTGAAATGCGGCGAGTACTCCTACAGACATAGAAGCGACTCCCCACACCAAAGCCGAGATGATGAACCCTTTTACGATGGAATCGTTGTATTTGGTGTTCGTTTGGCTCATGAGATTTTTGTCTCCTGGTTCGATTGTTCCTTCGGTTTAAAAATTCAAATTTGAAAAATTATATTCTATTTATATAAAATAGAATATAATTTTTTTCGGAAGTTTTATTATTTTACCTTATATGAAAATCGACTTGGAAACGAAAGAAATCCCAGGCTCAAATCGGACAGGGAAGGCATGATAATTGTCATGTTTTTATGTTTCGGTTCTCGTTGTGGAAAATGAACAGAATACGAATATTGTCCACTCGCTTTTCAGGAAACTCTGAGATTATATCTCAAAATAATTTAGGAATGATGGGTAGTGGTTTCCAGATTGGAAATTCCCCTGAGGGCTTCCATGTTTAGAAAACGAATTCGATTTTTCTGAATTTCAATCCAATCCCTGTTTTTAAAATCAGATAAGGCCCGAACCAAGGTTTCCGTAGTCGTGCCGACCATGGAAGCCATAATTTCTCTCGTTAGATTGAGTTCGATTTCTGTTCCGTTTTCGGAAGCGGTCTGAAAGGAAATCAGAAGTTCCGCGAGTTTACTGTGAACCTGCTTGGTTCCGAGCGCGACAGTTTGGTCCTCGAGTTGTTTCCATTCGATTGCCATTTGTTTTAGAATTTCCAATTGAAGATTGGGGTCATCTTTCATCAATTCCTCCAAAACGTTCCTTGGGATATAACAGGCTTCCACATTGTCCAGAGCCTCTGCGTTTTAAGAGTATGTATTTCCAGCTAAAAGATCCCGAAAAACCCACCCATTCTCCCGGTCTGCGGATCGAAAAGGTCTGTTCTTTCCCGGAGGAAGAATTCCGGAAAACGCGAACGGAGCCGGATTTGATAAAATATAAACCTTCCGCTTTATCGCCTGAATGGATCAGCTGCTCGCTTTTACGAAACCGTTTGAACTCTTTAGTGGAGTTGATTTTGTCCAGAGTGTCTATGGACACACATTTGAGGACTCATTTGCGGCGGTTGGCGCAGAAATAACAATCCGGAGCTGAGGAGTCTTCGTTCACAATTCCCATGCTCTTGTTGATTTTGACGCGTGCAAATGCATTTTAGCTTCTAAAGAATAAGACGGCAGAAAAATGATTTTTAAAAAAACAGATCGAGAATTTTCTGTTTCTTTGTAGAATTGGGAAAACGGCCGAAACTAAAAACAATGGATCTCAATTTTAAAGATAAGCTCCAATCGGGAATGTCCTCTATCGACCATCTTTCCCGTAATTTACCTCCTCAGGTACAGAAAACTCTTCTGTATACCGGGATTTCTCTTGCGGTTCTCGGCGTTTCCTTGGCCGTTTTGGTGGGAATCCAGAGAGGAAAGGAAGGCGCGGCTTACGAGGATCAAGCCAAAGAACTGGATCGTAAGGCCCTTTTTTTAGAAGATATAGAACGCAATTACAATCGTAAGCGAAGATCCATTCGTTACAGCGATCCCGATCTTTCGGGAATGGGAGAATCTTCCAATCTCGAAATCGATCGGTATGAAAGAGAAAAACCGAAAAGCGGGGTTTTACCTGAATCCAATTCTCCGGAAGGAAAGGATCCTCTAAGGGATGGAAGAAGAGAAGGAAACGGAACTCCGAAACTTCCGACCGAATCGGATTCTCTTCCTACAACTGACAGAGAAAACATTCCGGATTCCAATCGTAGACTTGAGGATCCTGGAATCGTAAATCCAGGAACCGGAAGTTCCAATTCCTCAAATCAGGATCAGCCGAGTTTGATCCGTCCTCCTAAAAACAATTCGAAGGGAACTCCGGAACTACGATGAAAGTTTTCCTTCGGTTTTTGTTTTGTATCTTACCGCTTCTTTGCATCGCATTTCCGATTTTAGGGGATATGCCCCTTCCGTTTCCGGAAGACTTGGAAAATTCTAACTTAGAATCCGGGGATCCTGCGGAGACGTCCAACGCTGCCGGTAAGTCGGAAGAATCCAAACAAAAACCTGTAGTTGGTTCTTCCATCGAAGGAGTTCCTACTGCAAATCAGAATCCAAATTCGAACGAATCCAAGGCGACCAATGTAAACTCCGAACCGCAGGATTCTTCTCGGCGCGATTCTTCTGAGACGATGGAAGAATCTTCTCAACAACCGGTAAAGACGGTTCTCCCCAATTCGGACAAGACGAGTTTAAGAAAGAAAAAGGACAAAAAAAAAGAGGACCCTTCCGAAAGCGGATATAAAAAAGGAGTCCTTCGTCTAAGAGAAAATCAGAGAAATAATGCAAAGACCGAATTCAGTCAGGCAGGTGGACAGGGAAAGACATCTAATGCGTCCAGACTCGAAGACGCAAAGCTGACTGCCGAAAATTCGAACGATGCGAATGCGATCACGGAACAAATTGATTCCGAAGATGAAAAATGGAAGGCCATTTTTGAAGTGGCACGCTCTCAAAGGGGAAACGGTAAGATCCCGGAAGCGGAGTCTCAATATCTCAGGATCATTACGGAAGCACCTGAAAATTTTCAGTCCATCGCTCTTCTTTCGTTAGGTGAAATGCTTTCCAAAACGGATCGAAAAGATTCCGCAAGAAGATATCTTCTTCAACTCGTAAAACTTTTACGGAAAAAACCGGAGCTGGATCTCCAAAAACAACAGCTGGAAAAGGCCGTCACCTTGATCGCCAGAATTTATGCGGATCAGGGGAAATACGAAGACGCGGAAAACTGGGCAAACATTTATTTAAATCAACTCAATCCGGAAGCTCCCGAACACTCTCCATTTGTAAAAGAACTCAAAAAAATTCGCAAAAGAAGATATTATTAAATTCTAAAATGAGATAGTTCTTCCGTAGAATACTTAAGGCCGGACTTAAAGTCCGGCTGCAAGTCGTTTTTAGAAAAAAGGTTTGTCGTAACAATCGGATCGGGGCCTTCCGGTAAGAAAGACTCGACGGAAATCGATTGTATCAAAAAGAAAATTTAGGAGAGAGAGACGTTTACGTCCAATTTTCCGAACCTAGAAAAGAGCCCGATTCCAAGCGCGGGTTTTTTAGGAATTTTCAAAGTTTCATTTTTAGAATCGATGATATTCGGTGCTGTGATTTCGATGGATTGACCGGATGTTGCAAAAATGTTCATCGCATTTCCCGTCGTCATATTTGCGATTTCTCCCAGGATATCCTTATACTCGTTTTTGATATCCTGTTCGCTCATTCCGGGCATCAGAACCCCCGCAATCTTGTAGGCAGTATCATAATTGAGTCCATACACCACCTCTCCGTTAAAGGTCCCGATGACACCGATCACGATGGAAAGTTCAAGGTTGGTTTCAGGGCTATCCTTGATTCCAATTTTTCCACGGATCAGGTCCGTTTTTAGGACGTCCCTAAAAACGATCGTTGCCGCTTCGAGAAAGGGATTTACCAGTTCAGCCCGGATTTGCATTATTCTTCTACCTTTTGACCGACCCTTCGTTCAATCGGATATTTTTCCTGAAGCGCCTGATTGATTTCCATCACAAACCCGGTCATCAGGTTGGGATTGTCTCTCAAATCGGGTCCTTGCGAAGTATTGACTTTAGACGTATTGATTTCTAAGGAAGCAAATTCTACGAATATATTTTTTTCGGAATCTTTATAGGGCCCGCCGACTCTTTTATCTCCGAAGGATACGGTTGTCAAATCCTTCAAGAATTGAGAATTGTTTCCCAAACGAATCGTTTGATTTCCGGATTTCAGCTCCCAAAGATTGAGAAGGGATTGGTCTCTGAATTCCTGAACGGAAGTTCCCAGAAGGCCCGCGATTTTTTGCAATCCGCCCGGTTCTCCTTGAAGCACTTTTATTTTTCCTTTCCATTCCTCTTGCGATTGAGCGCGATTTTCCAAAAGGATTTTACTTTTTAGGAAATTTTTTCTTTCTTCAAAGCTGACTTCCTTTCCATCGCTGTTTTTAGGAAGTTTTCCTTCTTTTTTTTCGTTTTCGTATTTTGTCCTTAAAACTTCCTCTCCAACGGGAATGTCTTTTGCCGCGAGTTTGGAAAGTTGCTCATCAGAATAGGACACGATTCTTAACTGTACCCGAGCCGTGGTGGATTCTTTCTGAACGGCGACTTCTCCATCCGTTTTTTTCAGATCTGCGTTCAAAAGAGAATCGTAGAGAATGCCTGCGTTTTTACGATCGATCCGATACTGCATCGGAGCGGAGTTTAGAATTTGCTTATAAATGGCTTCGGGTTTGCGGATATCTTCGTCGCCATATCCGGCTCCGTTTACGGATTCTCTATGGATTTTACGTGCCTCATTCGAAAGTTCTTCGCGAATTCCCGTTTCGGATACGGAAAAGCCGGTTGCATTTGCGATCTGATTTGTAATGACTAAGCTGCGAATCGTCTGAAATGCACAAGACTGTAGGGTGGAAGGATCCTCTGCAAGCGCAGGCGCCATATTTCTATATTGAAAGTAACAGTCTCTTCTGGCCGCTTGATAGTAGTCGATCGGGATTGAATGGTCCCCGATTTTTCCCGCGTTTACGCTGGAACGTCCGGAAAGCATGTCGAAAAAGCTTTTTTCGGCATCTCCTGGGAGAAAGGTGACGATCAAACCGGCGACGAGGATAAAAAGAAAAAAGGCAACTACACCGCGAATGATCTTATCTTTGAGAGAAACGTTTTCTAATTCCATGATTGTATCTGTAAACTGAAAGAGTTTGCGAGGGAATATTTCTGTAAAGGAGAAAAGTGAGAAAAACGCTTCAGAAACCCACCCAATCGACAGATACATAAACTGATGCTCTTTATCGCAATTGCACTGATTCTTGTGGGCCTGCTTTGTTTTATCTATGTCTCTCTCAATCCAAACGGTTTGGGGGGAAATCGAGTTTCGTCCGGATCCAGATCTGCCAATTCCGAAAACGAACATCTCATTTCCAGGCCAAATTCAAAACGAGGAGCGGACATACTCCCTTCTTCCAAAAGGACGCCCAGTCCGGAGAATCTGGAAAAACAGAAACGATTGGAAAATTTGTTCGTGGAAGGCAGAAAGATTCCCAAACAGAGTTTTTTCTCGGAACCGACTGAGGAACAACGCTTTGAAGGAGAATCGAATTTTGAAAAAGGAGAATCGATTGAATCTACAATCGATTCTTCAAGGCTACAGATCTTAGAAGAATCCGCACAGGAATCCCTTATAGTGTCGAGAAAACCAGAAGAAGTCAGAGAGATTCGTTTCGAAATCGACGGAGTTTTGTATTTAGATCAAAACAAAGATCTTCCGTTTGAAAAACTTTCCAAACAAAAGGAACTTCTCACCCCAGATACAATGAAAGGCCTCAGACGAATCGGTCCGGGAAAATTGAATGAGAGTAGAGAGGCTCTTTCTTTTGAAGCTTCCAATAGCTGTTATAAATATCTATTTTCCGAAATCGAAAAAATTCTTTTCTTTGACGAGGGAGTCGTTTTGATTCCGATAAAGACGAATTATCCGATTCCGGTCTTTTTTACAAAGGAAACAAATCAGCTCAAATCCTATCTGGAAAGCTCTTCTCAGACAATTTTGTCTTAGATCGCAATCGTGTAGGAGTTCCTACAAAGATCCTCCCGAAAAAATCATTGCTGTCGGACTTGAAGTCCGGTTTAGAGTAAAATCACGGGAGACCAGCAGTTTCTTTCGTGCGGGACTTGAAGTCCGACGACGAGCTATTTTCAATATCGTTTGTGGGAACTCTCACAAAGAAAAAACGCATTGTAAGTTTCGAATCCAAGAGATTTTTTTGTATGAGTTCTCACAAATTTCTCATGGAAAACTCAATCGCTTCGCTCTTAAACGCCGATCCTGAGCGACCCGTAGGGAGTAGCTCACCTGAGTTTCAGAGAAGCGTTCATTGAGTTCTCCTGGATCGCTCAGAACTCAACCGTTAGCTCTCTACGGATCGCTAACGGCCCTCTACATGTAAAAGTTTTGTAGTTTTAACGATGATTCTGACAAGAATGTAAAACACAAGTCCGCCCCCAAAGAGAACGATCTGAGGAAGACGAATTGCTTCGAGAAGATTGCTCACCGGTTCGTTAAAATAAACCGCAACCAGATCGAATACGCTGAAGATGACTAAAATTCCGAAAAGACTCGGGTATTCTCTTTTGAGCACGTTGGCGATAGAAAAAGAAAGAGCGGGTTTTTTATAACCGCTGAATTTTGGAAGAAACGCAGGTACCCCGTTCGCCCAGGACAAATACGCTTCTCCGAATTTTTTACGCAAGAATTGTTCTTCCGCGAACATGATTCTTTCATAATATACCCAGAAAAAAAGAATGAAAATGGAGGCGATCAGAAAATTCTTTAGAAAAAGAACCGCACCCAAATACATCAGAAAATTTCCGAGATACAAAGGATGACGAATGAGAGAATAAATTCCTTCCTGATTGACTAAGTCCGCGACCTGTTCTTTGGTATTTCTTCCCGAGGTTCTCGCGGGGGCGTAGCCGATCACAAAACTCCGGACCAAAAGACCTAAAAAACTAACCGTTAAACAGATTCCCTGATAGTATAGATGATATGTGTAAGAATTTCCAGGAAACTGATAAAAAGGCAAAAGCCCGATGCAGAGAATCAAAATGATTCCTGGAATATAGGATCTCCAACGAAATAGAAAATTCCCCTGAGATTCAAATTCTTCAATCAAAGCCATGCTTTCGTCCTAGTTTTAGATTTCTTTTGAAATGAAATTGGAAGCCTCTGCCCTGTCAATAGAGAATCCGAGTTCCTTTCGGATTGAATCTGAGATTCCTGATGAATAAAATAGACCGCGTTTTAAAGATCGAATGGATGCAATCAAATCAAAAAGAATCCTGAGATTCTTTAAAGAATTCTTTTAACGGCATTCTTTCCCGAAAGCGATCTAAAAATTTCGATTCCATAACATATAAAATCGAATCCGCATCTGATCGAAAGATAGGTTCTTTTTGAATCGTGTTTCCGATCCATTCGACACGAAGAATAGAGTTTTCGTGCTTGGAAAAACGAATCGTAATCTTCAAACCTTCTCGAGAGGAAAGCGGCAGGATTTTTTCCATAAAGGGTTTGAGAAGAATCCGCTCCGCCTTATGAGATAGAATCTTGGAGATCCAAGAATTACATTCCTCTCCAAAACAAGAATTCGGTCGGCCAGCGGAATCGACCCAGTGTTCGGGTTGAATCTGCTGCAATTCCCATTTTGAGTTCCGGTTTTCGAATGATTCTATTAGAATAGTATGAATTTCTTGTATGGATGTCATTTCTGGAAAAAGGGTTTTTGCGATAAAAAAAGTTTCGTCTCCTCTTCCGTTTAAAAGGTTTAGATCTTCCTCTATCAGCCAGATTTCGCTTGTATGGGGATCGCGCACCACGGTTCCATTTCCGTATTTTCCCGAAATTCCGATGTCAAGTTTGGAGTTCTCTCCGTCATCGGTTTGAATCTCCAGTTCGAGTTTATCAAAGCCCAGTCCGTATTCTTCTTCCAGTTTGGAATTGATTTCTATTTTGGAGAATTTTCGGATATTTACGATTGCGTTTAAAAATTGCGATATTTTTTCCGGATCCGGTCTTCCAAAAATTTCCCTAACTTGTAACATCCAAACTCCGTTCTTTTTTTCAAGAACGGTTTTGTGGCCGTTGCGACCGATCTGAATTTTTTCAATTTCCGAAAGCTTGTATGGAAAGAATGGGTCCGCGGAACGATAATTTTTTTTGAAAATTCCTATCGGATCGGAAATAAGAAAATAAATGATTCCCAAAAATACATTCCATAAAACGAATGCAAAGGCGGTTTCCTTTTGAAAAAAAAGTAAAGTAGTCTGTAAAATCGATTTCCAGTCTTTCATGATCAGAGATCTCATTTTACTAAGGAGTTTCTCGCGCGGATTTTTAAAAAGATATACAAACTAAAGAATAAGGGGATTCCGAATAAATTTAGAAAACTCAAAAAGATTCGTTCGATATTTCCGTAGGGTTTCAATCCAAGAATTGCGGATTTTTTACTTCGAACCTGAATCAGATCTGTATCGCCGGACACAGTGTCTAAAATATTTAATAAAAACGGAATATTCGATTCTTGATAGATATCCATATATTGAGGATACGCTAATAGATCGGAAACGAGATACGGAGAGCCAAAAACCAAGATCCGAGAGGTTTTGTCTTTAGGAGTTTCGGAAAGATGAAAAATCGAAGAATCGGAATCGATCGGTTTTTTGGGAAACCTGGATTGAAACCTTCCTTCCAGGAGTGCGCCTAAGGTCAATCTTTGATTGCCTCCGGCGATAGGGGTCGCAAAGATTTGCTTTTCACCAAGGGCCACGATATCCCTACGAACTTCCGCTTCCAAAGAGGATTGAAGGATCGGTCTCATCTTTACGTTCGGTTGTCTGTTTGAATTTAACGTTATGCTCGATACCCAAGGTAAAAGCAAACTTTTCGCCGGACCGGTATAAGGATTCTCTTCGTTCAACATTTCGTCTTGTTTGCCCGCGAGAATCCAAGCCGGATACGGAAATCTTCCGATCACCCCCGGTTCCACCTCCATCAAAGGACCGATCGATAGAGAATGATTTAGATCCAAGACAAGATCGGTGTTAATCTCAAATCCGTAGAATTCAAAAATGTGATTCCAGTCGTCGATCTGAGCCGAAGGTTTGGCGATTCCCGCTTTCAAACCCTCGATTCCTGCTGCCTCTTCTCTTGAGGGAGATTCCAATCGAAAGTCCATCGACTTGGCGAGAAGAATCAAATTTCCACCTCTCATTAAAAATTGATCCAGCTCGTAAGTCGCTTTTTCACTCAGACTTCCGGAGCCGATCCAGAGTAGGGTATGCAGTTCTCTGGGAATGGATTCTGTATCGAGATGAATTTCTGGTACAAATCCGTATTCTTTTTTCAAAACCTGATTTGCGAAAATTCCGATCGTGTCTTTTCCGCTTTGTGGTCCTGGTGGAGCGGCGGAAAAACTTCCTTTTACTTGGATCAGTCCGATTCCGGCTTCGCCCGGTCTACGGATCATCTTTCGAAGAGTGCTGAGGACCAGATATTCGATCTGTTCCGCGTAAAAAACGACAGGAAGAGTTTCTTTTTTAACACCGATCGAAAGTGTAATTCCCATAAACACCTGTTTGACCTGAGCGGACCCTCTTTCGGTCTTTTCCAAAATCTGAGGTTCGATCCCGGCCTCGATCGCTTTTTTGCGATCTTCTTCGGAAGTATCCGGATCGTGAAACCGAATCGTGATTTTTGAGCCGCCCAAAAAAGTCATTTCGTTTAACAATTCTTTTGCAAGATCCAGACGGACCTTGTATTCCCCCGGAACCTTGGAGGAATAATACGCGTCTATAAACAAAGGAGAATTCAAATTTTTGAATATTCTTTTTGTACTTTCCGAAATTTCAAAACGTCCTGAAGCAGAGAGATCTTTTCTGCACGCAAAATGTCCAAAAATTCCGTTTGTAAATACAAAAGTTAAAAATACCTGAGAGATCAAAAACCACGGATTTCCATTCAAACGTAAAAAGAATCCGCGAAATTCGGAGATCATCGTTTGGACCTCAGAATGAGAACGTTCGCGTAAAGAATCAAAAAATCAAAGCTGAGATAATAAAAAATTTCTTTCGAATCTAAAATCCCAAGACGAAACGCTTCAAAGTGTTTGGAAAGAGAAAAAAACGAAACGATATTTGCCAGATCCGGTCCTAAAAATTGAAGAAAGGGGCTGTAACCCATAAGAAAAAAGAACAAACATAAAATCAAACCGAACAGGTAAGAACTGATCTGATCCCTCGTCCAGGAGGAAACAAAACTTCCCAGCGCAAGATTGGCTCCTCCTAAAAGTAAAATTCCCGTATATCCCGCAAACGTCATTCCGAAATCGAGGTCGCCTAAGTAAAGTATGGTGGCGGGGATTAAAAATGTAAAGGAGAGAACAAATCCTAAAAAGCCCCAAGCTGCTAAGAATTTTCCGAGAACAAGTTCGAAGTCTCGGATCGAAAGCGTAAAAAGAATTTCTAATGTTCCAGAACGTTCTTCCTCGGCCCAGAGTCGCATCGAAATCGCCGGTAAAAAGATAACATAAAGAATTGGAACCCAAAGAAAATAGGATTCCATACTCGCGGTTTTGAAATCCCAAAAGGAACCTTCTCCTAATCCAAAGAAGAATAAAAAGGAAGTCAGAAACAAAAAGAAGGATGCAAAGACCGTTCCGATGGGAGTGTTGAAATATACGGAAACTTCTTTGAGAAAGATTGTTTTTGTATTTTGAAAGGATTCTCGGATTGTGCTCGAAAAATTCATTTTTCAGAAACTTGCGTTAGTTTTTCAAAGACGGATTCTAAGGAATTCTTTTCAGGGACGAGAGATCGGATTTTAAAATTCGCGTTTTTTAGAATTGTAAAAATAGTTTCCGGTTCTATGTTTGCGGATCCGATTCTAAATTCGAAAAAACTTCCTTCTCTTTTTCCGGTGAGTGCGATTTCGTATTTTTTTTCAGAGAATAAATTTTGAAACGTTTGCAATTCGGTTTCGGCAAACACAAGGCATCCTCCGGATTTGGAAATCGTGTGAACGTTCGCATCCGCGATGAGTTTTCCCTCGGATAAGACCAGGATATGATCGCAGATTTCCTCCACTTCTTGAAGGATATGGGATGAAAGAAGAATCGTTTTATTTTTTCCTAATGCACGAATCAATTGTTTTAAATCCCCGATTTGGAGCGGATCTAGACCGGAGCTTGGTTCGTCCAAAATGATATATTCAGGATCGTGAATGAGAGCTCCCGCCAAACAAACCCTTTGTTTATAACCCTTGGAAAGAAACGAGATCGGATGTTTTTGTACGTCGTCTAAATCTAAAAGTTTAGAAACGGATGCGATTTTTTCCGGGAGATCGGTATCGGAAATTCCTTTGGATCTAGCTAAAAAAGACAGGAATTCGGTAACAATCAGATCGGAATACACCGGTGAGGATTCGGGCAGATATCCGATTTTTTTTTGAATCTGAATTTTGTTTTCGGAAAATTCCTGAGTTCCAAATCGAATCGATCCTGAGCTGGGATTTAAAGAACCGGTTAGAAGACGAAGAGTCGTCGTTTTTCCCGCTCCGTTCGGACCTAACAATCCTGTGATTCTACCTTTTGGAATTTGAAAATTGAGATCGGAAACCGCGACTTTTTCGGAATAAGATCGAGAAAGGTGGCTGACGGATATCGTTCCCATTGCAGATAATCACAGAGATCTTGGATCCAAGAGAAGTCGGCAATCGTTTTTCAAAGATTAGAGATTTAACTTTCCATCCACTTTAAATTTCTTTAAAACTTCCAGTAGATTCGCATTTAGATTTTTGATCCTCATCTTGACTCCGTAATTATCCATCATGTTTTTCAAGGTGAGTAGTTTTGCGATTCCGCTGGAAGTGATTTTTTTGACCGATTCCACATGGAACTCCACTTCGCTCAACGCCCCCGTCGAGGCTTTTTGCGATACCTGATCAAAAATTTTATCATAACCGTCGATTACCGAAGTATCGATCAGTACCTTTCCGGATTTGCCTTCTATATTGAATTTTGACATGTGATTTTTCCTCAGATTCCCGTTTCTTTTTTTATACAGCTATAGACGTTTGAATTTACGATCATCAGCTTGATATATATATCAAGGGGTTCGTAAATTAATTTCCGAACCGCGACACAGATAATTTACAAACGATGCGTTTTCTTTCAAGTTCCAGTTTTTATAATCGGATCCTTCCTCTAAAAGTTCAAGTCCTGTTTCTTTCAAAAGGGAATGAATCGTTTTTTGCGGAAAATATCTGTGTCTGTGAACCTCGTAAAATTCCTCTTTTGTGACTTTATGAGAGAATATAAGAACCGATTCCAAAGAATTGAATTCTTCTAAAAATCGGTTTTCCCATCGTATTTTGTAATCTCCCGTGTTTTCGTAAAAGGTCTGTCCGTCAAAATGAGCTTTAAAATTAAAAAGACTGCTAAGATCGAAAAAGAAAAGTCCGTTCACTTCCAGGTGGGCTCGGGTTCTTTGAAACGTCTGTTTTAATTCCTCCGCATTTTGAAGATAATTCAGAGTATCATGTGTGGAAAGAATCAGGTCGAATTTTTGAGGATAAAGGTTAAAGTTTAGTAAATTGGAATGGATCAATTCACCCTGAATCGATTTTTTTCTCGCGATTTCGAGCATTTCCAAGCTGGAGTCGATTCCGGTAAATTCCACAGATTCCGGAAATTCTTTCCAAAGTTTACAGGTTCCGCAGCCCAGGTCTAAAACTTTTCTCGGAAGTTTTTTTTGCGAATGCACCTTGTAAGAAGCTAAGATAAACTTCGCCCAGTGAGAGTAGCGGACGTCCTGCATGACTGCGTCATAAACCGACGAAAAGCCGGAATAAGGCTTTTTTTTAAGCATAATTTAATTTTTTCTTGCTCTTTTTACGATCTTTCCAATAGTCAATCGTAATTTGATGAGACATAATGTTTTCCAGAATGTTGTCTCTTTGGGTTGCAAAATTCAATGGGAATAGAATTACTCCTGCCGTTTATAGCCAGTGTGGGAATTACAATCCTGCTTAGAAGGCTGGATAAATCCAACTATAAACTCAGCCAAATCAAACGTTTTACCGGAAAAATTCAAGACGAATTGAACGATATCGCTCTTGAAAAAATTCAATCCGTAAAAGACGCGGGAATCGATTTAGAAATCAGTCTCAAACAAACCCGCAAACTTGCAAACGACGTACACGGTCTCAATGAAGAATCTAGACAACTTTTAGATGCCATCAAAACCAATCGCGACTTTTTGGATGCCGTCGCAAGAGATCTCAAAGAAGTAGTTCAATTATCCGCCGATATCCGCGAAGAATCCAACGCGATTCAACAAGGGCTTTTGCGTATGGAGTCCGGCAAAAAAGAAATCCAACTCTTGGATCAGAAAATTCATGACCTAAGATCCGAAGCGGAAGCAATCCTTGAAGTTTTTTCGGACAAGGTCAATCTTCGGTCGGACGAACTCTTACAATCCCTCGCTTCCAAGATCGTCGAATTGGAAGAATTGCTGGAAATCAAAAACGATAAGATCGATCAGGGACTCAACTCAATCGCCGTCAATTACAGAGAAAGTTTGGAATCACATTCCAGTTCTCTAATGAGGGAATCCGTGGGAAGAGTGGAACAGCTTCGTTCCGAAGTGACATCTCTTTTTGAAATCATCCGTAATAAAGAAGAAGATTTGGATCTCAGATCCGAAAAATTGCAGACCGTATTTTTAACAGTAAGCGATAAACTCGAACGTTTGGATTCCAGAGTGGAAGAAAAGGCGGAAGCCGCGGACCGCAAACTGGAGGACATGGCGAGACTTTCCGAAAAATCCGTACAGGATAAATTGGATCGGATTTTGGAACAGGTCACTCATTCCAAAGAAGCGTTTATCAACGGAGTCAAACTTGAAGTGGATTCCATCCGGAGAGAAATCGAAGGAATGAGTCTGGAAACGATGACACGCAGAGACGAGATTCTCAATGAGACGAGACGTCAGGCGGAATCGATCAACGAATCCATCCAGTTTTTTCAGGAAAAATATCTGGAAGCAGAAAACAAATTACTCCGTCAAGCGGACGCGAGAAAATCCGAACTCCTTCGTCAGATCGATAATTTTGAAGAGGAATTCAACCGGATCAGCAGCAATCTTAGAAGCGAATCGGACAGTTTGAAAAAAGATATTTCTATGGGTCTGAAGGAATTTCACTCCGCCCTAGATTCTGCAAGAGAAGAGGCCCGAGACAAGACGATCTCCGGGATGGAAAACCTCAAAGCGGATTTTAATCAGGAACTCGCAAAACTTCACGGCGAACGTTCCGCTTTGATTCAACAAGATCTCGAAGCTGTAAGACAATCCATAATCACACTGGATAAACAAATTTCCACGCGGATCAAAGACGTGGATTCGTATCTCGGAGATCTGCAATCCGCGATGGAATCCAGCGCCGGAGATCTTCTTTCTCAAGTGGAAGAAAAAATCGATCTTCTTTCCGGAACCGTGGACGAGGAAGTTCGTAAAATCGATCAGAGATTTGAAAACCTCGGTCGTTATTGGGAAGAGGAACTTGGGAACATTCGACTCAATACCCAGGATTCGATCAGTCATCTTCAGGAAAAACTCGGCGGAATTCACGTCGACGGAAAACAACTTTTGGAAGAATTCAAAAACGAATACAACATTCAAAAAGATAGAATCGAAGAGTTTGTATCCCGTTATAAAACCAATTTTCAGAAAGAAGGCGATTCCGTTCAGGATCGTTTGGGAGAATCTCTCCGCAGCTTAAAAGAAGAAGGCACCGATATTCTTCAAACTCTTCGGGAAGAATTTTCCGGAACCATCGACAAGATGGAACAGATTGTCAAAAAGAACGAAAAGGTTCTCGAAATCCACGCGGAAAAGGTCCGCAACAGCGCTGAGATTCATCTCGAAAACGCCGGAAGAGACGCGGAGCGGGTGCTGGATAAACTCAGAGATTCCGCGGAAGACTTCTTTGAAAAACAGGAAGAAAAGATCAGCCGTTTAAACGGAACGATCGACGCAAAAATATCCAAACAACTGACTTCTTTGATGGACAAGGGACAGCTCCAACTCGGACAACTCGAGGAAAGAATCAGCAAATACATTCTCGATGTGAAAAAGAATTTGGAAGAATCTCTAAAGACTTCCCGCAAGGATAGCGACGATCAGATGAAAGGATTTCAGAAACAGTTGCAAAACCAGCTGCGTGAAATGGAATCCGCTTCCGAAGAATTCTTACGATCCGGCAAAGAGGAGTTTAAAGGTTCGATGGAAGAATATCGGACTCTTCAGTTGGATCTGAAACGCGACCTGGAAGAAATCCGCGAGGCTAAGAAAAACTTGGTCAACGAAATCCAAGAAGAAGCGGAAAATCTGCGTTCCTCCGTGGAAGAGATCACGGATAAAATGGAAGAACTTGCAGAAAAAGCCGAGCTATTTCACAAGGCAAGCGAAGTCGTCGATAGAACCGATTCTTATATTCAAACCATGGAAGAATTGTTATCCAGAGTGGACGAGAAAACTCCGTTGTTAAACGAACTCGGAGAAAAACTCGACGAACTCCAAGAACTGAAAAATTCTTTAGTTCACGAAACCGACGATCTCAAAGTAAGAATGGATTCTCTTTCGGAGATTAAAGATTCTTCGGACGAACTCAGAAAAGAATTCGAAGAGCTGCAAAAAAGATCCTCAGATTGGGAAGATACGTTTACAAGACTTCTCGAAGCGGGTGAAAAAGCGCTTGAGATGGAAGAAACCTTCGGAGATCTCAGTTCGAGACTAGAAACCTTGGAATCCGTAAGAGAAGAAGTTAAGGGACTTTTTTCCGAAACCGATGCTCATAAGGAAGCGGCAAAAGGACTTACAAACAAACTTTATTCTTTACAAAGCGACGTAGAAATCCTCGAAGCGAGAGAAAAGGAAATCGCGGAGACCGTTCGTAAAACGGATGATCGGATCGAATCTTTGTTTCGTAAAAAGGAAGAGATCCGTTCCGTAGAAGCCAAGTTTGAAAAGATAGAAGACTTGATGGTCGACTTATCCGAAAGACACAAACAGATTTCCACTCTTCAACATAGAATGGAAGATCTAAAAACCGGAGCGCTTGTAGTTAAGGAGGATTTAGAAGGATTGCTCGGCGAGGCGGATGACAAGTTCGAAAAGTTATCCGGCTTTTTGGATGCGGTAGGCGCGGTTACGGAGGGAAGTCCGAAATCAAAAGACAATTCAAAGGATCATCTGATCCAGAGAAAAAAAGCGACGGTGCTGAATTTGTATCATAACTTTCAATGGCCTGCGGAAACGATCGCGGAAAAACTGAATTTAGAGACAGGTCTCGTGAATACGATTTTACAAAGCGAGTCTGCTAAGAAGAAATGAAATATTTCTTGACGGCTTTTGCGATGAACTCTATGTCTCATTCTTGCTTTGGATGAGACAAAAACGACACTGATATTGGGATCGGTGTTTGAGGACGAAGGTATCATTTTTTTTAAAACAAAGGTAAGGTCGCAAAGGGGAAGGTTCTAAAAGGTTGTTCTTTTTCCGGGTAACTGAAAAGAATGCAAACAGGAACCGTAAACGGGAAGAAAACAAACTGGACGACCGTGATCCGGAGCAATATTGAAGATGGCACAAAAGAAGAAAACTAAGACAGAGAGGAAGAACTCAATGGCTGGAAAGAATGTCGAAAAAGAGACCCTGATCGTAACAAGCAAAGTAAAGGCTTACATTAAGTCTAAAGGATTTATGACTTCAGGGGACGCAATTGACGGACTGAATGAGAAGATTCATCAACTCATTGATGATGCAGTAAAGCGTACGGAATCTAACAAAAGAAGTACTGTTCGCCCGACCGATTTCTAATTCGATTTGATCTTTATAAAAAATAAGAGCGAAATCGAAAAAATGAGAGCGGCTGGGAGACTGGCCGCTAAGCTTTTGGATTATGTTTCTGCGTACGTAAAGCCGGGTGTTTCTACACTTCAGCTCAACGATCTCTGCGAAGAATTTACGAAAAAGCATGGAGCTAGGTCCGCTCCGCTCGGTTACAAGGGATTTCCAAAATCCGTTTGTACTTCTATAAACCAAGTTGTCTGTCATGGAATTCCAAAGACGACTGACGTTTTAAAAGACGGAGATATCATCAATGTGGATGTGACACCATTGCTGGACGGATATCATGGAGATTCTTCGCGAACATTTATTGTGGGTGGAAAGACAAGTCCGGAAGTGGAAAACCTCGTTAAAGATACGGAAAGGGCCATGTACATCGGTATTGAACAGGTCCGTCCGGGAAATCGCGTTCATGATATCGCAAACGCAATCGACGATTTTTTAACCCCGAAAGGATACGGCATCGTGCGGGATCTGATGGGGCATGGAATCGGTCGCGGATTTCATGAAGATCCTCAAATTCCTCACTTTCGTCAAAATCGAAAACTGGCAAAATTAGAACCGGGGATGATTTTTACCGTGGAACCAATGGTAAACTTAGGAACCTGGCAGGTAAATTTTTCCAAAGAAGATCATTGGACCGTGACAACAAAAGACGGCAAGTGGTCCGCGCAGTTCGAACACACGATATTAGTCACCGAAAAAGGCTATGAAATTTTAACCGTATCGGATTAAGCTGGTGTCATGGAAACAGTCCTTGGTTATCTAAGCGCATTGGGTAAAGACGCGGTATTCTTTTTAATCAGTTTTGTTCTCTTTTATATCGGAAAAAAAATCAAAGACTGGATCGAGCCCGGCGATCTAGATCATGAAATCGTAATCAATAACAACACAGCGGTATCGACCGGACTCGCCGGATACTATCTGGGTTTGACCTTAATCCTACTCGTAATCCTCGCTTCCCCCGGAGTGGATTTTGTTTCCGATTGTTTCCAGGTTTTATACTACGGCTTACTCGGAATTTTACTCTTAAATCTTTCCTATTTTGTAAACGGTCGGATCATATTTCGGAATTTGGATTTCAACGAACTCGTATATTCCGGAAAAAACACCGCGGTCGGCGCCGTCGTCTTTGGAAGTAGTATCGCTTCTTCCATCATCATCGCTGCTTCCTTGAGTGGGGAAAGTTCCGCGTTGTCCTTTTCGATTTGGAAAGAATTGGAACTTTTAGAGCCGATTCAAAAACTTTTGGACGGAACTGTGCTCGGGGTCTTGTTTTTTTTGATCGGTCAGATCGCACTCATTCTATTTACGATTGCGTATCGTAAGATGATTCCGTATTCTTTGGATTTGGAACTCAAGGAAAAAGAAAATTTAGCCTCGGGTATTTCCTATAGCGGAGCTTTGATCGCTCTTGGAATCATCATCGCGAGAGCTCTTCACAAAGAACTTTCCTCGATGGAACATACTCTTTTCCATATTTTCTTAGACTTCTTACTCGGATTGATCGTGATTCCTGCGGTTCGACTGCTTGCGGATGCGGTGATTCTTCCCGGAAGCACACTCAAGGAAGAGATTAGCCGGGATCAAAACGTTGGAGTCGGAATTTTAGAGGCGGTCGTCTTGATTAGTTTTGCGGGAATCTTGTTTTTCACCGTATAAAGATCAAATTGTGGGATTTAGTAAAGTTCTCTGGAAGTATAAATCTTCCATTCGAGATGATATACTTTTTTCACGCCAAAATCAAAAGCTTGTTTTAGAATTTGAATTTGTTCCTCCCGAGAGATCGTCTCCGGTGACGGGGGAAGTTTCAAGTTTTGGAGAATTTCCGCATTCATTTTAGAAAAAATGGATTTATGATTTGTATGAAACGGTTTTAGATCTCTTTCCTGAAAACCTTTGAGGGCTCCAATGACGGATGCAAACAAAATCTGTTTTAAAAATTTTTTCTCAGGTAAATCTGCAAGACGCACAGCTTTGATCACGTCCACATACGATAGCGATTTAGAGTTTTCTGAAAACAATACCGATTCCGTTTTTGGAAAAACAGTTTGTTTTGATAATCCTTTCCGCATTCCTAGTTTATAACAAATTTATGTTGGAAAGTAAAGAATTAATTTCCGAGCTTGGCGGATTGATCGAAACTTCCGGTTTTGATCTTTATGGAATCTGCAAAGCGATCATACCCGAGGAGGATAAAAGCCATATTCTTTCCTGGGTCGAGAAAGGAAAAAACGGAAAAATGGATTGGTATCCAAAAAATATGGATCTTCGTTTGGATTTTAAGAATCTCGGTTTTGAACCGAGGTCGGTGATTGTACTCGGTGTACTTTACAACGATCCCGAATATGAGAATATTTTTAAAACCATACCGTTTCGATTTTCAAGATACGCAATCGGAGAAGACTATCACCGGGTTTTGCGAAGGTTGGCAAAACCAATTCTCAAAGAGCTAAAAAACAGATATCCAAACAATCGATTCAGACAAGGCGTGGACTCCCTTCCTATACCAGAAAAAGTTTTGGCGAGAGAGTCGGCCTTGGGCTGGATCGCAAAGAATACAAATCTCATTCATCCCGAATTCGGTTCCTACTTTTTTATCAGCGTCATACTCACCGATTTACCGATGGAGATCGCAAATCTTCCGGTAAAAGATAGATGCGGGTCCTGCACCGCTTGTATCGACGCTTGTCCGACCGGAGCTTTGGAGCCGTATCGGATCGACGCAGGGAAATGCATTTCTCATCATACTCTCGAAGATCGATCCCCGACCATACCCGATACGTTCGGATGGATCGCTGGTTGTGATATTTGCCAGGAAGTTTGTCCGTGGAATCGCGTAAAAGCAAAGAAAAAAGGCATTCAAACCCTAAGAGAGGAGTTTAAGCTACGACCGTTTTTTCGGGAAAACCCGAATTCTATTTTGGATTTGGATGAGAATGGATTTGCAAAGTTGTTTGCGGATTCTGCGATTTCGAGGATGGATTATTCTATGTTTCAAAGAAATGCGAATCAGTGCAAAGAATGGTCTCAAAAAAATCATCGGCATAGATCTTGAAAATGAATTTATAATAGAATTTTTCTTTTTTCCTTTTGGTTTGCGAATGCGGTTTTGGAAAGAATTGATAGACTCAAAAAAGTTAAAAATGAGCGATAGAATTTGTAAAAGAAATTCAAATATATTAAAAAAGTGATTTAAAAAATTATAAAGTTTGATTGAATTTCTTATTTCTTGCAGATTAGAAGATCGGTTCGACCTAAATGAATTCTAACTTAGAATCTTACGAATCCAATGCACCCATCTTTCGATCAAATCCGAACGGGATCTTCTTATCATCCAATTTTGAGTTTCATTCCTTTATGGAATTGGATCTCAATACAAACAAGTCACCTGTTTTTACCGAGTCGGTTTCGAGATTTATAACGGCTTTTGCTCACGATGCATTTAAGGATAAGTTAATCTGTTCTATCGAATTTACGACTGAAATCGGTTCGATCAAAAGCAGATCCGTCTTTTTAAGAAAAATTTTTCAAGAGGAAACGATTTTCGAAATCGAAGGCGTTATCCTTCCCGAAGTTGTGAGACATTCGACGAATCGGTATCACCGCTCGGTGGAAATCAATCGTTCTCATCTTGTTCGGAACGAAGTCAATCAATGGATTTTGAGATCCAAATCCGTTCACGAACTCTACGACGGGATTTGTAGAATCTTGACCACCGAAGAAGATTTTGGATTTGTCTGTTTTGCCACTGTCGAGATCAGAAAAAATTTGATCTTTCAGGTTGCGTATGCGGGTAAGGATCCGTTTAGCTCGAATGACGAGTTTGAGGGAATGGATCTTGGTCCCGGACTGAGATCCATCAAAACAGGTAATCCATTGATCGTGGAGGATATTTCTCAACTGGAGAATTTCGGTCCTTGGGTGAATAAATGCATTCGGTTCGGATTTTTATCGATGGGGGTTTTTCCTATTTTTTTATTGGGGGAATTGACTTCCGTTCTTTGCATTTTTTCAAAAGAAAAAAACTATTTCTTGGAAGAAGAGGCGGGGACGTATAGCGGAATTGCGAAGGATCTTGAATTAGGGTTAAAGAATATTCGTGAAAGTGAACAGAGATTTTTGGCCGTAAATGCGATGCGAGAGAGCGACGAACGATTTCAGGCAATCTTTGAGACGGTAGTCGATGCGATTATCATGATCACTCCGAAAGGAACGATTATGATGTTCAATACTGCGGCGGAAAGAATGTTCGGATACAACTTTACCGAAGTTGTGGGCAAGAATATTAAATTTTTAATGCCCGAGCCCTATCATAGCGAACACGACGACTATCTCAAACGCTACGTGGAAACAAGGGAGAAAAAAATCATAGGTATCGGGAGAGAAGTCACGGCCCTCAGAAAGGACGGTTCGGTATTTCCGGTAGAATTAGCCGTATCCGAGTTCTCCCAAAATCAGAATCAATATTTCGTAGGTGTGATCCGGGATACAACCGCTCGTAAAAAAGCGGAAACAGAATTGAAGGAAAAAACAAATGCACTGGAAGAACTGAATCGCAGCCTGGAAGCCAGGGTGGAATCCGAAATTGCAAGCAGAAGAGAACAGGAAAAGGCGATGATCGTCAGGTCTAGGCTTGCGGATATGGGGGAGATGATCGGCAATATCGCCCATCAATGGAGACAGCCCCTGAATTCGATCGGCTTACTTGTACAAGATATTTATTATGTACACAATTTCGAATCTTTGGATGAAAGATATTTAAAACAATCAACCGATAAAATCATGAATTTGATCGAACAGATGTCCGCAACCATAGACGATTTTAGGAATTATTTTCGTCCGAATAAAACAAAGGAAAAATTTTCATTGATATCCGTAATTCAAAAATCGTTTTATCTTATAGAAGAAAGTTTAAAAAATCAAAATATAAAGATATACTTTAATTCAGATTCAGATTACGAAGTATTCGGGTTTCCAAATGAGTTTTCACAAGTAATTTTGAATGTGATCGGAAATTCTCGGGATGCTATTATGGAAGCTCAGCCTGAAAATCCTGCAATTTACGTGGAAATCCGCAAAGAAAAAGAGAATAAGGTGGTCATAGTGCGTGATAACGGAGGAGGAATTGAAAATGCGGTTCTTGAAAAACTTTTTCAGCCATACTTTACTACAAAGGATCAAGGAAAAGGGACCGGTATAGGTCTTTATATGTCAAAGTCTATCATTGAAAATAATATGGGAGGCCGAATCCAAGCCTACAACTCCGATTCCGGTGCGGTGATTCGGATCGAGCTGCCATGAGGAAAATTCCTTTGAGAGTGCTTTATGTGGAAGACGAAGAACTCATCCGAGTGATGATGGTTCGTTTTTTGGAACGCTTTCAGTTTTCTGTATGTTCTGCGGCGAACGGAAAAATTGCATGGGATCTATTTCTGGAATATCGTCCTGACGTTGTGATTACGGATATAAAAATGCCTTTTTTGGATGGGATTCAGCTCGCAAAAAAAATTAGAGAAAAAAATGTGAATATTCCAATTGCAGCGATGACCGCTTTTTCAGAACCTGAAATTATAGAAGAAGCTCGTATTGCCGGTGTTAACGAAATATTGATTAAGCCTATCGATGTTGAAAAGATCCGAGAATTGCTTCTTACATACGAAAAATAGCATTCGGGATTCAAGTCGTAAAGACTTATAGAAGTTGGTTCTTTGTCCGTAAAAGAAGGATCGTAAACCGAAACCAAACAATAAAAAGGAATGAACTTTGGGGATCGCTCCTCAACAAAGGCAAATCATTTGAAAAGAATGTCTTTTAAAAATCGTTGAAAAACGGATTTGGATCTGATTCACGACGAGGTCATTCAAAAGACAAAAAGGAAAGCTTTGTTGAACGAGCGGATCGAATTTGTAAAAAGTATTGCGGGCAGTTCGAAAGATCTCATTTGAAGAGAGGTGGACTGGGATTGTGCGATGAAAAGCACATGATATTTCAAGACGGATCGCATCATTTCCGACCAGAATCAACCGTCAAAAGGGCGATCGTATCTCGTCCTAGATTGAAAAAGCTTTTTTATCGTTTGTTTTGAACGAAATTTGCGGTTTCAGATGAAAACAAGATTTACCCGTTTGGCACCTGCGGTTCCATGTAAGGAAAACGTTTTTCTTTACAATCCGTGGAATCAACAGCAGACAAAATCGATCCAAAACTTCTTTTAAAATTGAGGGAATCTCTTCTTTCTTGGTTTCACAAAAACAAAAGAGATCTTCCGTTTCGCGCAAATAAAAACGCGTATCGTATCTGGGTGAGCGAGATCATGCTGCAACAGACACGTGTGGCTGCTATGCTTCCGATTTACGAAACATTTTTAAAACGATTTCCGGAACCAAAGGCTTTGCAAGAGGCATCCGAAGACGAGGTCATGAAATACTGGAAAGGCCTCGGATACTATTCCAGGGCTCGTAACTTAAAAAAAGGAGCGAGTCTTCTCGTGGAAAAACATTCGGGACTTTTTCCGGAAAATTATGAGGAAGCTCTTGCCATTCCGGGTGTGGGAAATTATACCGCATCCGCGGTTTTATCCATTGCATACGGCAAACACTATGCCGTGTTGGATGGAAACGTTAAGCGTGTTTTGTCCCGTCTTTTTTTGATAGAATCCGATCCCGCTTTGAATTCCACCAATCAACTACTCGGAAATTTAGCGCAGGAATTTCTAAGTCCTATATCACCGGGAGATCATAACGAGGCGATGATGGAACTCGGAGCTTTGGTCTGCGTGCCGATTCCGAATTGTTCTTCTTGTCCTCTATCCATCCATTGTAAGGCAAGGGCCGCGGGAAAGGAAAAGGAGATTCCTACCTCAAAGATCGTGGACAATTGGATGGATCTGGATCTCAATTTTTTATTTCTCAAATCATCAAAAGGCTTACTTTTGGTCAAGTATCCCGGCAGAAGATTTTTCAAAACAATCTATTCGCTTCCGTTTCGATTGGAAGGAAAACATCCGTATGAAAAAGACGTTTGGGTGGAAGAATTGTTTGAGGGTCCTGGTTTGGAAAGAAATTCTCTCAAAACAAAACATTCGATCACAAATCATAAAATTCAATTGAAGTTCAGCGATATAAACGATACGAACGCTGCAAAGATCGAAACGATTTTAAAAAAGAAACCGGATTTGGAGTTCAAATGGATTGACGAACCGGAGTTAAGGGAGGAATTTCCTTCCTCCATCTCCGGTAAACTGATCAAACTCAAAAGTAAAATGAATCAACAACCGGATCTACCGGTGGGAAAATTATGAAAATCAGATCGACCTCGCAATTTGTAAAAGAACTACGGATTCAAAAAGAATTACTTGTCATCGAAGAGGAGGTCGATCCGATTTTAGAATTGGCTGAAATTCAGAGAAGGGTGGTCGCCAAAAGAGGTCCCGCTGTATTATTTCAAAACGTAAAAGGATCCAAGTTTGCGGTTGCTACCAATCTTTATGGATCGGAAAGACGAATCAAGATTGCTTTCGGAGAAGATCCGGTCAAGTTTGTGCAAAAAATTGCATATACGATCAAGAATATTCTTCCTCCTTCTCCGTCCAAACTCTGGGAGATTCGTCATCTTGCCTTTCAGGCTCTGAGAGTCGGACTCAAACGAGTGAAGTATGCGCCCGTTTTAGAAAATACATTAGATTCTTTGCAGGAACTCCCGGCGATCAAATCCTGGCCTATGGACGGAGGAAGTTTTGTAACCCTTCCGCTGGTTTACACGGAAAGCCCCAGGACAGGAAAGGGAAACTTAGGTATGTATCGGATTCAAATCCGCGGTCCTCTAGAGACGGGAATGCACATTCAGATCCATCGCGGAGGCGGAAATCATTACTACGAAGCGGAAAAAGAAGGTAAATCTCTCCCGGTAAATATTTATACCGGCGGTCCTCCGGGACTCACGATCGCTGCGGTTGCTCCTCTTCCGGAAGAAATCAGCGAACTCATTCTCGCATCTTTATTATTAGGTGAAAAATTAAAAATACATGAAAATGAAAATATCAGTCCTTTACCTATAGTTGCGGACGCTGACTTTCTAATCACCGGAATGATTCCTCCTAAGATCCGTAAACCGGAAGGACCGTTCGGTGATCACTATGGTTATTACGCGTTACAACACGACTATCCGATCGTTCAAGTAAACAAGATCACTCACAGAAAGGATGCGATCTGGCCCGCGACCGTAGTTGGTAGACCTCCGCAAGAAGATCATTGGATTGCGGAATATCTTCAGGATCTATTGTCTCCGATGTTTCCGGTTGTGATGCCTGCTGTGGAAGGAGTTTGGGCTTACGAAGAATCGGGAGTCCATTCGTTGGCGAGTGCCGTTGTTAAGGAAAGATATCAAGGCGAAGCGTTTACGGGAGCCCTACGAATCCTAGGAGAGGGACAACTTTCTCTTACCAAAGTTCTTTTGGTCACGGATCAGAAGGTGGATTTAAAGAACTTTAGAGAAACGTTTATTACAATATTGGAAAGAATAAATCCCATTACGGATCTTCATATATTTTCCAATATTTCCCAAGATACCTTGGATTATACCGGTCCGGAAGTAAACAAAGGAAGCAAAGCGATTCTTTTGGGATCCGGTAAAAAGAAGAATGTTTTAAAGACGCACTTTCAAGGAAAATTTTCGAATTCTTTCTTTAAAAATCCCAAGGTCGCCTATCCGGGAGTTTTGGTTGTATCCGGATCCAAATATAAACGAAAGGACGGAATTCCTTCCAAGCTACTCAAGGAAAAATGTATCCGTGATTTTCTGTTTGTATTCATCGTGGATGATTCTTTGGATGCTACCCGTTCCGATCACGATTTTATCTGGTCGATATTCACCCGCTTTGAACCTGCGGGAGACATTTACGCGGACACAAAACTCATTCGAAATCATCCGGGACTCAATCCACCGATTGTGATCGACTGCCGTCTCAAAGATTGGTATCCTCCTTTGACTCAGGCGGATGCAAAAACGATTCAACGAGTGGATAACAGATTCGGTAGACTCTTAGACTCACTTTAGGAAATTTGAAACCTATGACAAAAAAAAGATGTATCGTAACCGGAGGAGCCGGACTCATCGGATCCAATTTGATCGAAGAACTCAATCGTCAGGGAATCGATGACATTCTCGTAGTGGATCATCTGGGAAATTCCTCCAAATGGAAGAATTTGATCGGTCGTAGATACGCAGACTATCTCGAAAAGGAGAACTTTATAGATCTTGCCCTCAGGTCCTCTTTATTCAAAGAATATGATATCCTGTTTCACTTAGGAGCCTGCTCGTCCACAACGGAGACGGATGCGTCCTATCTCATTGCAAACAACTTTGAGTATACAAAACTTCTTGCAAGAGAATCTCTGCGATCCGGAATCCGTTTTGTATATGCTTCTTCTGCGGCGACCTATGGAGATGGAGCGTTCGGTTACGACGATAAGGGCGACATTCATTCTTTAAAACCTCTGAACATGTACGGATATTCCAAACACATGTTCGATTTATATGCGCAAAAACACGGATTTTTGGATCGGATTACGGGCATCAAATATTTCAACGTTTTCGGTTATGGGGAAGGGCACAAAGGAGATATGAGAAGTGTCGTTTTGAAAGGATACGAGCAGATTATCGGCGAAGGCAAAATCAAATTATTCAAATCGTATCGCCCTGAATATAAGGATGGGGAACAAAAAAGGGATTTTTTATATGCAAGGGACGCGGCTAAAATCACCGCTTATCTTGGGTTTGGCGGTCATAGCGGGCTCTACAACTTGGGAAGAGGAGTCGCGGAAACTTGGAACGATCTTGTTTCCGCTATTTTTGATACCCTAAAACTACCGAAAAACATCGATTATACGGAAATGCCGGAATATCTGAAGGCAAAATACCAGTATTATACTTGTGCGGATACAAATAAGCTCTTAAAAACAGGATACTCTGAGGGATTTACGGAATTAAAGGACGCTGTAAAGGAATATATTACCCTCCTTCTGAAAGAAAGAGGGTAATTGCAGAGAATCAGAGATGATCGATTCTTAAGAAAGAATCATCCGTAAATTTTTACAATCGTACGAATGAGATCCTTGTACTTACCGTCTTTTAGATAATAGAAGACTTGATTGGATTCTTTTCTGCTAGAAAGGATTCCGTTGATCTTCATTTTGCTGAGGTGTTGTGACGCCGCAGATTGGCTGATTCCCAATAAGTCCACAAGTTCACCTACGCTGTGTTCCTTTTGAGAAAGGAAAAAAAGAATCTGCAAACGGTCCGGGTGTGCGATCCCCTTGATTCCGCGAATTGCTGATTCTAACTGGTTTTTCTTTAATACTGATTTTTCTTTAGACATTTGTTATACTCTTTTTTATATTTCTAAAAGAAGATGCTTTTCTCTTTAGACTGAATTTTTGAATCGAGTTGATTCAGTTTTATGAAACTGTCAAATTTCAATTCAACAAATTACTGTCTATTATATTATAATTTTATCTTAGTGTAAAGTTCTTTTCTAAAAAAAAAGATTTCCGATTAAATTTTTACTCCACCTGAAATTTCTAATACAACTCCGGATACTAAATCGTTGTGAGCGATGAATTCCGCAGTCAAAGCAATCTCATAAGGTTCTCCTAATCTACCAATCGGTATGAGTGATTCCCATTTTTTCAATGCTTCCGGATTCATATCCTTCATTACCATTTCCGTTTTTATAAATCCGGGCGCTATTCCTGCCACACGAATGCCGTATCTGCTTAATTCTTTCGCCCAGAGTTTTGTCATTGCGGCAACTCCCGCTTTTGCTGCGGAATAATTTGTCTGTCCTGGGTTGCCATGCATCGCTATGGATGCAATCGGAATGATAACACCTTTGCTTTTACTCTCGATCATCTGAATTGCAGCTTCTCTTCCGGTAAGAAAAACTCCAGTGAGATTGACATCGATGACTGATTGCCAATTTGCTAATGACATTTTGGAAACTACCTTACCGGTTTCCTTATCGGTTTTTACCAAAAGACCGTCTCTGAGAATTCCCGCGTTCAAAACGGCAACATCTAAACTACCGAAATGATTTACCGCAGACTGCATTAGCTTTTCTGCGTCTTCTTCTTTGGATACGTCTGCTTTGAAAGAAAAAACTTTGGCTCCGAGTGCTTTGATATCTTTTTCCGCTTCTTTGAGTTTCTCTTCAGATATGTCCGAAAGTACGATTTTTGCCCCTTTTTTGGCGAAATGTTCCGCCATAGCCTTTCCAAGACCACCCGCAGAACCGGTTACTAAAACTGTTTTATCTTTGATTTCCAAAATTATTTTCCTTTAATTCCTTGCTTCGAATGCTGATATAGTTTTCCGAAAACGGGATTTCCACTCTGGCAACGGTTTGGTGTTCGTGCGTCATGATTCGAAAAAGATGAGGATCTATATTCTCGCTTTTTAATAAGATCATAATCAAGGCGATTCCCAGACCGGCACCTTCCGTATTGTCCATATTGTCCATGTAGAATTCGGCAATATCGTTATAACCCATTGCCTTTCTCATTTTTTCCCGCATTCTTTCTTGTTCTTCTTCGATTACGGGAGTATTGTTTATGACTTCTACGACAACACCTTCGTTTGTATACGTAATGTTTAGTTTTACAGAAATTCCACGTGCAAGACATCTCTTGCCATATTCATCCGCCATCTTTTCCGAAAATTTGGCTTTGAACGCGCTGATTCCTTTTTCATAATCGGCAGCGTTGCGAATGTCCAAACCTTCGTCTTCAAAGAAAACCCGCTTTTGATTGGCTTTGACTCCGTTGATGGACATTTCTTTTGTGATCGTATATAACATTTCGATATAACGGGTCTGTCCGACTTTGGCTAAAATTTCAGTGATAATCCGAAGAACGTATTTTTCAAGTTTAGAATTCATCCGAGAGGATTGAACCGTGATTCGGGAACGTTCTTGGATGAGGTTGCTCAGTTTTTGATCTAAGTCTTGAAAACTTTTTGCCATATTGATTAAAATCCCCGTTCGTAACCAGATGCTCTAAATTTCTCTGTCAGTATCGATGACAAAGAGATTCAATCAATCAAATTCCAGAATTACGATATTCTAAAAATCGGTAGAATCCTTGAAATCCCCAATTGAATTCTTTCACGCTCTTACAGAGAAAATCAGAGCTCTTTTCAAAGGGAAAAAGAGAGTCGATAGATTAACCCGTGTTACATCGTTTTTTTGCTACGGTTTTTAAAAGTATAGATTCGGAATCAATCGATACTTTGTAACTCGAAAGCTTGCAATCGCTTTCATAAATCCGAGTTTGTCTTTTTCGTGTCACAAAAATTGAATATTATGTTATCGTTCTATAAAACAGGATAGTCTTTGGGATTCATTAGCAAAGAAGTGTTTTGTTATCTTCCGATTGGATTCAAAATGTCGCATTGAAATTTAGATTTGCGATTCCGGCAATCAACGCGAAACAAACGTTTGCATCTTGAATCGAGTCAACTCATTGGAAAGTTTTCCATTGTATGTTTGTTTTGAAAAATCGAATTCATGGGAAAACCTTGGGAACTTCTAAAAAGAAAGAAGAACGGATTCCCCGCTTCGAAAACTTTGAGATCTCGGCGAATTTTGTATTTCATTCCGTCTGGATCAAGATTCATTCTTAGAATTCGATTCTTTTAGAAAGTTTTCAATCGCTCGATGTTTCATCGAAATTTTTGTATAAAAAAAAATCAGAGATTTTTCTTTTTTAACTTGCAATCATTTGTATAGCAGTTATATGAAGGGTATAATTTGTATAGTATTTCGAGGTAAGTATGCTCAAGACCCTGAACATCCGAGATTTTGCTCTCATAGAAGAAGCTTGTATTGACTTTCAAAAAGGTATGACCGTGATCACGGGAGAGACAGGGGCCGGAAAGTCTCTGATTTTAGACGCAATTTCCTCCTTATTGGGAGGAAAGAGCAGTCCGATGGAAATCCGAACCGGGGCGCCCCGTTATGTTTTGGAAGGAGTGTTTGATCTTTCTCAAAATCACATGGCGATCGAATGGCTCAGCGAAAAAGGATTTCCTGCGGATGCAAAAGAACTTACTTTACATCGGGAATGCAGTCGAGACGGAAAGTCGCGAATTTTGATCAATCAATCCCTGGCTTCTTCCACCACCTTACGAGGATTGGGAGAATTGCTCGCGGAAGTACACAATCAAAACGATCAAATTCTTCTTTTGGATCGGGGAGAGCAACTGGATATCATAGACGTTCATGCGGGGTTGATTCCTCTTCGAAATCAGGTCAAGGAATGTTTTTTAACTTATAAGAGCCTGAAAAAGAGACTGGAAGAATTGCGTAAGAATGAGGAAGAAAAATCCAGAAGAATCGAGTTTCTCACGTTTCAGATTCGCGAAATCAAAGATGCGGATTTGAAAGACGGTGAGGAGGAGGGTTTGATCAAAGAGGAGCGTCTTCTGGCTCATGGTGAGCTTCTTGCGGAGAATTTTGAAATTCTTTCTTCGTATCTGGCGGATTCCGAATCCGCGATTCTTCCTTCGTTTCCGAGACTTTTAAACGCTGCGGAGAAAATCAAATCCATCCAACCTGATTTTGGAAAGACATTGGATTCGCTTCAGGAAATTTACATTCAGCTCAAGGAGATCAATTCTTCGGTTCTGGATGAAAAAGAGGAAATTTTCTTTTCACCGGATCGGCTTCAATTTGTGCAATCTCGTCTGGATCTTTTATCCAAATTGAAAAAGAAATACGGCACCGACCTGAATACGATTCTGGATTCTAAACGTAAGGCGGAACAGGAATTGGAGGCGATGGAAAAAAATTCCAAAAACAAGGAATCCATGGAAGCCGAGATTGAAAAAGTCACCGCAAGACTGAGCTCGCTCTCGATCCAACTTTCGAAAGCAAGACGGGAATCTTTGGTTCGATTTGAATCTTCTTTAAAGTCAGAACTGGAGCACCTGGGAATGCCGGGGGCCGCTGTTCAAGTGGTTCTTCGTTGGGAGCCGAGTCCGGATGGGGAAATTTCGGCATCCGGAAAGAGTTATGTGGTAAACGAATCTGGTTTGGATCAGTTGGAATTTTATTTCAGCCCCAATCCGGGTGAAAAACCGAGGCCCTTGCGTAAGATTGCTTCAGGAGGAGAAGTATCCAGGGTTATGCTTGCGATTCGTTCAATTTTGGGGGGACAATCCAATCTCAGGGTTTTGATTTTTGATGAAATTGATTCGGGGTTGGGCGGTGAAATTGCAATGGATGTGGCTCGAAAACTCAGGAATCTAGCATCCAATCATCAACTCATTTTGATCACTCATTTACAGCAGATTGCGTCCGCAGCAAACGATCACCTGAAAATCAGTAAATCCGTAGAAGGCGGAAGAACGTTTTCCAAGGCGGAATTTCTCAGCCTCGAAGAACGAACTTTGGAACTTGCAAGGATGATTTCGGGTCAGAGGGTATCAAAGGGTGCACTTGAACACGCCAAAGAACTGCTGAAAAAACAGGCGGTCTAAAATTCTCTGTATCGTTCTTTATCAGGAAGAATCCCTGTAAAAAGGAGGCTCGCAGATTAGAAAACTGTTTGGCAGTAACAAGAGAGTTTTAAACTCTACTTATGGGAGAATTTTACTCAAATGTTTTTAGCCAAATCCGATTCTCTAATTTCTGCGATTCCTCCGGAATCGGTTCCAATCGTTATCGTTTTAGTTTCCATCATTGGTTTCACAATCATCATTGAAAGGATGATCTACTTTTCAAAGTGGAAGCCGATCACGCCGGAAGACTGGCGTGCAGTCAAAGAATTATTCCGGCAAAAAAATTGGGACACTGCAATCGACTTTCTCAAGAATTTGAGTACCGGTCCCGCTTCTCAAGTGCTGCAAGCGGGAGCGGAATCTTCACGCAAGAACTTGGATGCGGCCGAAGAAGAAATGCTTTCCGCTGGTTTTGCTCAAATTTTAAAGATGGAACGTTTCCTTTCCGGTCTCGGAACCATCGCGACGATCTCGCCTCTTCTGGGCGTATTGGGAACCGTTTTAGGAATCATTCGTTCCTTTGAAGAAGGTTCCGGAACCCGAGGTGCAGAGGTGGGAATCAGTGAAGCCTTGATCACTACTGCGATGGGACTTGCGATCGCGATTCCGGCTTACGTAGCATACAATTACTTTCACAAAAGAAAGGAAGACACGATCGCCGAGATGGAAAACCTTTCCGGTCAAGCCGTCAAATATCTGAAGTAATGATGAAATTCAGAAAGTTCCGATCTTCCGCGGGTAGAGGTGGCCAAATCGAATTGGCTCCCTTAATCGATGTAATCTCTTTTATCGTAATTTACTTTTTGATGAACGCAACCTTGGAAAAATCTACGGTGATGAAAATCGAACTTCCGCGATCTTCTTCGACCGCGCAGGAAAAGAAAAAGGACGAGTTGATCATTACTGTAAACAAAGACGGGAAAGTCTTTTTAGATAAGGATACAGAACCCGTTCCGGTTGAAAAGTTAACCGAGAAGATCAACATCTTCTTAGGACCGGCGGACAAACGGGAGCCGGGTAAAAATCGAGTTGTCATTCGGGGCGACGGAACGGCGAGTTATCAGACCGTAATTAAGGTGATCGACAAGGTAAATGAAGCGGGAGTTAGTAAATTTAACTTAGCAATGGTTAGACAATCCGGAGCCGGAGAAAAATAAACTCCGGTTTGAAGTGGAAGTGGTTTGATTCTGTAAAATATCTGGTGGCTCAGTCTTCAAGTTGAAACGCAAATTCTCCTTAACCCTCAAAGGATCCATATTAGTAATCCTTTGTGGACTTTTATTTTACTCCGGAGAGTTGACGCAACTTCTTTCCAAACGTACCGATTTTCTCGGTAAGGTAATCAAAGAGGTAAAATTCAAAGGAAATAAAAACACGCCGGATAGCGATCTCGAATCGATGATCGAAATGCGCGCAGGCAAACAGCTTACAAAAAAAATCTTAGACAAGGATCTCAAAACACTTTTTAATTCCGGATTTTTCTATTTCGTAGATATCCAAGCCGAAGAAGCCGGAGACGGTGTTATCGTCATTGTAGATCTCAAAGAAAGACCGAGAGTAAAAGAAGTGGAATTTGTCGGAGCCGACGAAGTGTTTCCGGCCGATCTGAGAGACAAACTGCCCTTGAAAGACAATGAAGTGATCACTCCGCAAAAGATCACGAAATCTAGGGACCTAATCCTGCAAAAATACCGAGATGAAGGATTTTTTCTCGCGTATGTAAAAGTGGAATTGGGAAAACCCGATCCGAAAACGAACCTTGTCCGAGTTCGATTTATCATCGACGAAGGGGAGGAAATTCCGGTTTCGAAAATCAACGTTTATGGAAACGAATCCGTAGAAACTTCCGAACTTCTTTCGATTATGGAGATGAAAGAAGAGGGTGTGTTCGAAGGCGGGAATTTTAAAGAGTCCTCCTTTGAAAAGGATAAGGATCAAATCGTAGCCTACTTAAAAAGCAAGGGTTATCTCGACGCCGAACTGATACGCGAAGGAACCAACTGGGAAATTCACTGGGAAAATCCCGAGAAAAAAGATCGTCGGGTGATCATCGTCAATATCAAGATCTCCGAAGGTCAGATTTATTTTTTTAACGGATATACGCTCAATCACGATATGTCCGTAGACAACGAGGGAAGACCTCTCTTTTTAAACAAGGAAAACAATCCGCCCGAGACTCCTAAGAATGAATTGAGACCTCTGTTTCCCGCCAAAGACCTCGAAAAAAGTTTGGATTACAGCGACGGAGATATCGGAGTCCTTTTTGACGAAAGCCGGTTTATGAGAGACAGGGGAACCATGAACGAAATCTACAGTTCAAGAGGTTATCTGTTTGCGCAGGTGATTCCGCGAAGAAAGGTGATTTCGTTAGAACGCGAAAACATAGAATATTACGAAAATTGCTACAGTCGTAAAACGGAAGAAGAAAGAAAAATCTGCGAAACGGAATATTCTCAACTTCATATCAAACGTCTCAGGCAACTCTATAACACCAAACCGGAGTTACACGGTAAAAAGTTTGTTCACGTGGACTTTAGTATCCGCGAAAACAATTTAGCATATGTTGAAAACGTAATCATCAAGGGAAACAAAAAGACACAGGATCGTGTGATCCGCAGAGAGTTGCTCTTTAAACAAGGGGACCTATTCAATTCCACGTTGGTAAACCGATCTCGGGAAAGGATTTTTAACCTCGGTTATTTTAAGGAAGTAAACTTTAATATGAGACCGGGATCGGATCAGACGAAGATGAACCTGATCATCGAAGTTTTGGAACAACCAACGGGAACTGTTTCTATGGGCGGGGGTTATGGAACCATCACTGGGTTTTCGATTTTTAGCGAAGTCGGCGAAAACAACTTGAATGGAACCGGTCAAAAGATTTCCGGACGACTTGAATTCGGTCCTTATCGAAGATTATTTCAGATCACATGGACGGAACCATGGCTCAACAATAAACCTTGGTCTCTTTCTCTTTCTCTTTTTTATTCTTCTCGGATTTACAACGTGGGTGCGGTTTCAATTACGGAGAATAACAACCAGCAGTCGATCAAAGAACAAGCGATCTATTCCAGAGACGGGGTCGGCTTTACGGTAGGGATTGGACATCGAATTTTTATCAACTGGACTCATTTTCACAGATATTCTCCGAGTATATATGCTTCCACGAACCCTTCCTCTCTTGTATCCGATCAAGTTCTTGCAGAGGTACGCAGAGGGTGGCAATTTCGTTCTCAGATTTCAAACGGGATTGCATATGATATTCGAGATAACGTGTTTAATCCTACCCAAGGATACCACCTGCTTTTTCAGATGGATAACGTTGGTCAGTTGCTCGGAGGACAATCTCACTTTGATCAGTATCGCATTCTCGCCGAATACTATCATACTTGGTTTGATTATAGCTTTTTCGGATTATTTAGAAATAATGCCCTCAGACGTTGGAGAGTGGTTCAAGAATTTAGAAGTTCATCCTTATTTACGTTTCAAAGAGTTCCTGCTTACGGAAAACAAGATCCGATTCAAAATCCCTATGTTCAATTGCAGGACTTGCAATTCTTAGGCGGTTACGAATCTTTGAGGGGTTGGTTTTATAACGACGCTAAATATCCCACGGAATGGAGAGACGGCGCTGCGAGCCGAATGATTTTTAATTCCGAACTTAGATTTCCGATCGAACCTACCTTACTTTGGTTGGTTGCATTTTTTGACGCCGGAGCGCTTTATGAGGAAGTCAACCGAGCACAAGGCGTCAAACGGGATCTCTTTACGACATTCGATCAAAGGGTATTCGAGGCACAACAAAAAGACCCGGTCGCATATGCCCTGACGAACAATTACAATTTAAATGCGCTTCGGAAGGCGGATTATACCTTTGAAGAATTGAACAATCCGTCTAATCTTGTTCTTTCCGCAAACAATGTCGCACTGGATAAGTTCCGATTTTCTTGGGGGATCGGTTTGAGGATCCAAATTCCGGTTCTTCCGCTTCGGATCTATTTTGCACAAAAGCTGAAATATACGGGCGTAGCGGATCATCCGTTTACAAAATTCGATTCGGATAACGCATTTCAGTTTGTATTTGGAATCGGAGATTATAGATTTTAACCGTGGATCCTCTTTTAGAAGGTTTAAACGAAGAACAAAAAAAAGCAGTTCTCCAAGTTTCGGGTCCCGTTCTCATTCTTGCGGGTGCGGGTTCAGGGAAAACAAGGGTCATCACACATAGGATCGCGAACTTACTGATCAATCATGGAATCGATAGGATCTGTGCTGTGACTTTTACAAATAAGGCCGCCGCAGAAATGTTGGAGCGGGTAAAAAACTTGGTTCCGTTCGTACCCGGCAATCTTCAGGTCAAAACCTTTCATTCCTTTTGTTTGTATATTCTCAGAAGAGAAGCTACCTTCTTTGGTTTTGATTCCGGATTTACTGTGTATGATACAACTTTGCAGGAATCCCTTCTCAAACAGGTTGTAAAAGACCTTTCCTTGGATCCTAAATTTTATAAGCCTTCGATGCTTGGAAATTATATCAGCGGACTCAAAGACAAAATGTTGTCTCCGGAGGCTTATCTTGAAAAAGAAGGCAGAACCGATTTTTCAAAAACCGTATCCGCAATTTACAAAGAATATGAAAGAAGAAAGGATGCGAGCAGAGCATTCGATTTCGGCGATCTCATTTGGAAAACGGTACAACTTTTGCAAAAGTCTCCCGAGGTTCTCGATAAATATCGACGGAAATGGGAATATGTCATGGTCGACGAATATCAGGATACTAATAAAGTCCAGTATGCGTTAGTCATCCTTTTAGCGGGCGAAAAAAAGAATCTTTGTGTTGTCGGAGACGACGATCAGTCCATCTATTCCTGGAGAGGCGCGGATATAGGAAACATTCTCAATTTTGAAAAGGATTTTCCGGATTCGGTTGTCATTAAATTGGAAGAAAACTATCGGTCCTCGTCGAATATCATTCTCGCCGCTTCGAAAGTAATCTCCAACAATACTCAGAGAAAACAAAAGGAAATTTTTACCAACAACCCGGAAGGATCTCCGGTGGTTCTAAACGAATTTCAGAACGAGAGCGAGGAGTCGCACGGAGCGGTCGTGAGAATTCGATCCTTTTATTCTTCGGGAATTGAATATAAGAAAATTGCAATCTTCTATCGAACCAATTCCCAATCCAGATACTTTGAAGAGGCTCTGCGAAACGCCGGGATTCCCTATAAAATTTTTGGTGGTTTCCGATTTTTTGACAGAGCGGAAATCAAGGACTTCATTGCGTATCTGAATGTCGTTTCCAATCCTTTGGATTCTGTTTCTCTTTTAAGAATCGTAAATTATCCTCCCCGTGGAATCGGAGATTCCGGAATCGATAAGATCCGCGAATTTTCGCTGGAAAAAGGAATTTCACTTTTGGAAACCCTCGGACAAGAGGAGATTCCACTCAAAAAGGCGGCGAAGTCAAAAGGAAAAGAGCTGTATAACGTGTTTAACGATCTGATCGAAAAAGTGGAAAAGGGATCCTCCCCCTCTGAAATCGCATTAGAACTTTTGAATCGTTCGGGTCTTATGTCCTATCTCAAGGAAGAAGGAACAGAGGAATCCATTGCACGTTTGGAAAACCTACAGGAATTGGTCAATTCGATCGAAGAATACGAGAAAAATGCGGATTCTCCCTCCTTGGAGGAATATCTAAATCAGATCAGTCTTCTTACAAGCGAAGAAGACACCAAAGAACTCACCGATTATGTAAATCTTATGACGGTGCATAACGCGAAAGGACTCGAGTTTAAGATCGTGTTTCTTTCCGGTTTGGAGGAAGGAACCTTTCCTCACAGCATGAGTTTGGAGGATTCTCAACACGGAGACGAGGAGGAAAGACGTCTTTTTTACGTGGCTCTTACAAGAGCGAGAGAGGACTTATTTTTGAGTTATTGTAGAACCTCCCGAAAATTCGGAAAGGTGGAAGACCGAATTCCCTCTCGATTTTTATCCGAGGTTCCGCGAGAATGTTTTGGAAATCAATATACCAATCGGGAAAGAACCGCAAGAAGACCGCAGGGGCCTCCGCTCGCGAGCAAGATTCGGGAACGCGACGAAGAAAACGATTCCGTTTTTTCAGAAACACCTTCTCCGGAAAATCTCGGTCTAAAACCCGGCGATCGGGTAAAACACAAACAATTCGGAACGGGGACGATCACAACCGTTTCCGGAAAGGAAAAGAATACAAAGGTCTCCATTCGTTTCGGCAATGTGGAAAAGAACTTTTTTGTTGCCTACACCCCGCTCGAGAAATTATAAGAAAGGGGTAAGTTTGCCGGTCCAAAATCCGATACTTAATAGCAGAAACAGGAAACCCAGATGAAGAAAATATTTGCAATCTCTCTATTCCTCCTCATTGCTGTTGCTGGTCTTCAAGCCGGCAAGTCTCAAGGTGTGGTTGAAGAGTTTAACAAGGTCGAAGAATTTAGTAAAAACGTTAAACTTTCGGACGCGGCTAAAAAAGCGACTCTTGAAAAGAATCTGCTTTCAGCGGTAAGATATACATTGCATCATAAATACCTCGAGTATAAGGAAATCACAAAGGATTTAAATTCCGAAACTTTGCTTTACGAACCGCAAAAAGGAACATTTACGGTCTATGTAAAGTTCAAAAAGTATCTTTTCTTTTACAGTTTTAAGATGGATCCGGAAGTTTATCTTCAAACTCCCGAAAACGAAGTATTTTATATTCGTCCCGAGAATCTTGACGATCCGCATAAGGAAAACGCTTCCGTTCCTCCTGCGGGAAAATGATTCTTTTTTCCTGAGTATTTTCTTTTTTGGATCCGATTTTATATCTTCAGCCCGCGATCGATTCCGTTTTGAAAGCGGGCAAAATTGTATTAGAAATTTATAATACTGATTTTAAGGTTACTGACAAGGGAAAAAACGATCCTGTAACCGAAGCGGATGTCCGAGCCGGGATCTTGATCGGGGAGTTTTTGGCGAATACGGCAATTCCGGTTCTTTCCGAAGAGGATGCGATTCACAAAAATATCTCCGATCTTCCTGCTGCTTGGATCCTGGATCCGATTGATGGAACTCGGGAATTTGTACGCAAAAATCCGGAATTCGCGATCAGTCTCGGTTTGTCGGTAAAGGGGCAGGCGGTTTTAGGAGTGATCTTCAATCCGGTCACATACGAACTCATTTACGGAGAACTACAATCCGGTGTTGTTTATAAAAAGTTTTCTGAAATTCCCCAAAGTCATTCGATCGAAACAAAAAATTTCTCAAAAATATTAAGCCAATCCAGTCCGGAAAAAAAAATACTCATTTCAAGAACCGAGGCCAAGGAAGGACTGTTTTCGGAGAAACACATTCCCTCGGGATGGGAACTCGTTTCCATGGGATCGATCGCATACAAACTCGGGCTTGTCGCGGCGGGGCATTCCGCAATTTCAGTTTCTTTAAAACCAAAAAACGAATGGGACATCTGTGCGGGGATCGCGTTGATCCGCGCTTCCGGAGGTTCGGATCTGGAAATCCGATCCGGAAAACCGTATGCGTTTCAAACAAAATCCGGAAGGGGGGAAGGGCTGATTGCGGGACATACTCCGTCTTTAGGGCAAATTTGGAATGTCTCCAAATCCTATTTTCAATCCAGTCTTCGCGATTGGAATTGAGCGGTTTTATAAAAAAGATTTATGAAAAAAAAAGAATATTCAAAAAATAGAATAAATAAAATCAAAATCGGAGTGGACGCGAGGCCGTTTTCGACTCCGGTTTCCGGCGTGGGTAAGATGATTCATAGCGCGTTGCTTGATCTGGGTAAGGATCCGAGTTTCGAATTTTACCTTTTTTCTCACCGGGATCTCCATCCCAATTACTCCGACCTACTAAAGTTACCAGGGATCCAATTTATCAAGGGAGAAGGGATTTTTGCAAAAAAAGGCGGATTGTATTTTGCGATCGCCCTTCCTCTTCAACTAAAGAAAATCCGTTTGGACCTTTTTTGGGGAACACAGCAGGTCTTACCTCCTTTTCTTTCCAAGGACACAGCAACCGTTTTGACCTACAATGATCTGGTCGCGTATCGTTTTCCGGATACGATGCGTACTCTAGCAAGATTGCAGCAAAAATTCTATCTTTCGCGTTCCATTGTCCGTGCGGATAGGTTGCTTCCGATTTCGGAATCCACAAAAAACGAAGTAGCTGATTTTTTTCGAATACCTCATGATAAAATGCAAGTGGTATATCCGGGAATCGAACTTTCCGAATGGACGGCGCTGCTCAAAAAAAAACCGGGAGAAAGGATCGAATCGCTTCCCAAAAAATATTTTCTTTCCGTTTCCACCGTGGAACCTCGGAAAAACTATCAATTTTTATACAGAGCTTATTTAGAATATTCTAAATTCGTAAAACCGAACCAAAAGTTTGCATGGGTGATCGGCGGAAAAGCGGGTTGGGAGGATCCGCAATTTATAGAAATCCTCCGTAGCCAAGCGAGCAAGGACGCAGGGATTTTTTGGATCGAAAGTCCGACCGACGTTGAGTTGGCTCATCTATATCGAAACTGTTCCTTGTTCTTATTTCCCTCTCTTTATGAAGGATTTGGAATTCCTCTTTTAGAAGCTCTGAGTTTTCAAAAACCGGCGATCGTAACGGATCTTGCCGTATTTCAAGAGATCGGGGGAAAGCAGATTCAATATCTGAAATTGGAGGAGGGACTTTGGACGGAGGCGCTTTTGAATTTTTCCAAAAAACCGTATCTTGGAAAAAAAGTCGACATTCGAAAATTTTATCGTTCGGTGGCTGTCAAAACGATTGCGGATCAGATCCGGGAAATTCTCAAGTCTAAAACCATTTTCTCCAACCACTGAGGCGTTTGAGCGTTCCTGAAAATTCCAAACCGATTTTAGAATCGATTTGAAGATGAATTCTTTCCCGATCGAGAGGTTGGATACGAATTGAGAATCCTTCCGCGAGATTTTTATAACCGAAATAATCGGGAAGAAACTCCAACTTAGATTTCGAATCTTGAGAGGAAAACGGAACCCGGATAGATTTGGAATCCACCTTTCCTTGAAGACGAATCAAAATCTGATCTTCCTTCCATTCCAATTTTGCCTTTCGAGTTGTTTCGGAAAAGTAAGGTTCCTTATGAACCGGAGTAGAAATCATTCCTGACCCGGAAAAAACGTCCTTCTTGAGATACGTTAAAAATTCTTCCCGACCCGAAAAATAATTGTAGAACACGGAATTCACTGAGGCTGCTCCCAGTTTGAAAGGAACGGCTCTCTTGGAAAGATTTTTTCCTTTTCCATTCCCTACGAATCTTTTATTATGATAGGAGATGTTGAAAACACGATGGATTCGATTCTCTATTTTTCTTTTGTTATCCGCTTGTATTCCTTCCAAGGAAGAATCGATTTTATACAAACTTCCTTTGACAGATTTGGAAGGCAATTCCGCATCTTTGAAGAAATACAAGGGAAAGGCATTGCTCCTGGATGTCTGGGCTTCTTGGTGCGAACCTTGTAAGGAAGCCGTTCCGGTTTTGGAAAAACTTTCCAAGGATTTAGAGGGGAAGAATGGGGTTCTCCTCGGAATCAATACGGAATCCGAATTGTCCAAAGAAGAACGTTTGAAAGCGGCAAGGGACTTCGGAATGACCTATCCTTCTCTCGTGGATCAAAATTTTGCGCTCGTCAATCAATACAAGGTGGAAGGGCAACCCGCGTTGATCGTTTTTAGTAAATCAGGAACCTTTTTAAAAATTCACTATGGAATCCGAGACCGGGACTACCCAAAACTCAGATTGAGTTTTGAAAATTGGCTCGCTGCACCATAGTTTTACATAACGTTCTAAATAAATAAGAATCTCAGTGAACCAATATGAAAAAAAGGGTTTATTTCTGAGGTTCTGTAATTAATTTTGAATCCTTCCGACAGGTCTTGTCGGAATTCCTAAGTTGTAAAACAAAGATATCAGGAGAAAATGAATTTCATGGCGGAGAATTTAGCCCAGCTATTTCGTGAATCTGCGGAAAAATTTCGGGATTTACCGGCATTCTTTTCAAAGGATTCCAAAAAAGAATATAACCCTACTACTTACGGGCAATTGTATGAGCAAGGGATCAATCTTGCGGAAGCTCTGATTGAGTTAGGTGTTCAACAAAACCAAAGAGTAGGATTGATCGCGGACAACCGTATCGAATGGATCATAGCGGATTATGGTGTGATTCTTTCCGGGGCAGCAGATGTTCCTCGTGGAACCGATATCACAGATTCTGAAATCGTTTATATTCTCAATCACTCCGAAGTAGAGGTCGTGTTTATCGAAAACGACAAGATGCTCGAGAAGTTTAACAGAAACAAGTCGCAGCTGAATAACGTTAAAACCATTATCATTCTGGATTCTACAAGCACCGCTCCCGGTGTTCTGAAGATGCAGGATCTGATTGAAAAGGGTAAAAAACTGAGAGAAGGTGGGTCGAGAAAAGCGGAACAAAGAATTGCCGCGATCAACTCCGAAGATCTTTTTACTCTCATTTATACCTCCGGAACTACAGGACTTCCAAAAGGTGTAATGTTGAAACATTCCAACATGATGCACCAGATCCATCATGTAAGTCCTATGCTCAATATCAAATCGGACGCACGTCTTCTTTCCATTCTCCCGATATGGCACGTATTCGAAAGAGTGGTCGAATACGTTTGTATCGGATTGGGGACTTCTACGTATTACACAAACGTAAGAGATCTGCGTCAGGATCTCGCGACCGTAAAACCTACATTTATGGGTTCCGCACCAAGACTCTGGGAAAATATCTACAATGGAATTTATACCAGAATCAACGATCCCGCTCAGACACCTGCGATTCGCAGAGGCCTTTTCAAATTGGCGTATTTTTTCTCCAGTAAAAAAAACCAAGCGGTTCGCTTTTTAAAAGGAATCGAAGTCGATTATACAGGAAGAAACCCGATCGGATCCTTATTTTATGGAATTCTAATGTTCGTTCAGTTGCTTTTAACCGGACCTTTTACTCTTACGATTCTCGCGGGAGCATTCGGTGCGTATTTTGCAGGAACTGAATTTTCCTTTTTAACGACTCCGCTGTATACGGTTTCCGGTTTGGCAGTGCTTTTAAACAGCTTTACTTTGGATCGTATTGTTCTTGCCAAAATTAGAACCGCAACCGGTGGACATTTGAAAGCTTCTATTTCAGGTGGTGGAGCCCTTCCAAGACACGTAGACGAATTTTTCGGAAATATCGGGATCAACGTTTTGGAAGGTTATGGTATGACCGAAACCTCGCCTGTGATTTCGGTGAGAACCTTTGAAAAATTGATCATCGGTTCCGTGGGTGTGATCGTTCCAAAAACAAGATTGCAAATTCGTAACGATAGCAACGGTGTTTTGACCGAGGTCGACGAAAACGGAAACATCACGCAAGGAAAACTCGGACTGAAAGGTGTGGTTTTTATCAAAGGGCCGCAAGTGATGAAAGGGTATTTCAAAAATGAAGAAGCCACCTCCAAAGCGATCCAAGACGGTTGGATGAATACCGGGGATATGGGGATGATCAACTTCAAAAAGACTCTCACTCTGACCGGACGTGCAAAAGACACTGTGGTTTTGTTGGGTGGAGAAAACGTAGAACCGGTTCCGATCGAGAACAAACTTCAGGAATCCGCGTATATCAGTCAGTGTATGGTGATTGGTCAGGATCAGAAAAATTTGGGAGCGCTTGTGGTTCCTGATTTCGAAAAATTACAGGAATGGGCAAAGGAAAACGGAATCAACGAATCGAATAACGACAAATTGATCGAAAATCCGAAAGTCTATGACATGTATAGAAAAGAAATCAAGGCCTTAAACAATACCAAAAACGGATTCAAATCCTTTGAACAGGTAAATCCTTTCATTCTGATTTCGAAACCGTTTGAAGTGGGCGACGAACTCAACAACATGATGAAGATGAAACGTCACGTAATCACTGAAAAATACATGGATAAAATCAAGAAAATCTATTCTAACAACCAAGATTAAGATTCTTTTCGATTTTATGTATGTAAAAAGCCGGCTTTTAGGGTCGGCTTTTTTATTTCTTTGGAGAATCGAAAGTCGTACCGATATTTTTCGTATATGGCAGGCATACAGAAAAAGCTTCAAAAATCCTCGTTGTTTGAACCTTCCGGACACGGAGATTTATATGCATTGGATAATCTCTATCTGTCCCGTCTGAGAGAAAACGAAGTTTGGAACTTTTCCAAAGTGAGCGTTTTTTCCCCGTTCAATCTTGGCTTTCTCTGTATGCGTTCGATTTTGATTGGTGAAACTGATTCCGAACCGATCTTAGTCAAAGGGTTTGCCCCCGGTTTTGTAAAAGGGCTTTCCAAGGTTAGCGGGTTTGAAACCTGGAATCGATTTCAGACGGAAGGATTTATTCCCCGTGTGATCGGGAACGAATTTCCGCTTGTGATGAGCTCTGAAATTCATCCGATTTTGGATACGATTCTCGCAACTTATGAAAAAGAACTCTTTCCCGAATGGAATCCTGGGGCAGTTTCGATCAGCGGAATTTGGGAAGAGAAAGAAATTCTAATCGCGGGTGTTGCACTTCCCGAAGACGAAAAGAACATTCCGAAATTATTAAAAGATTTGGTTCAGACTCTTTCCGGAGTGAACGGTAAATTTTATCTGAGAACGGATAAACATTCGTATCTCTGTTTAAAAAAAGAAAAAGATACAATAGGTCCCGTTTTTTTTCAGGAAAAGGAAAAGTTCTGGGGCTCGTTTGTATTTTTAATTTTGGAAAAAGAAAAAATCTGAATTCAACTAAGATGTTTGCTAAATAAAAATGCTTCTATGTTTTCGTAGTTTTCCTCTTCGGAAAGTTCTAAGATTTTTTTTACCAAAGTTCCAGCCTGATGTAACGAAATCGAACGGATAATTTTTCGGATCGGATTTAAAAACGGGATCGATACGGACAGTTCCCGAATTCCGATTCCGATTAAGAATATCGTAAAGTTCGTATCCGAAGCCAGTTCTCCGCAGATACTCAAAGGTTTGTCATAATCTCTGGAAACTTCCACGATTCGGATCAAGGCCCTTAAAAAAGCGATATGATACGGATTGTAAAGAGAGGATACATGGATATTGTTTCGATCCACTGCCATCACATATTGAAGTAGGTCGTTCGTCCCTACCGAAAAAAAGTCCGCTTCTCTGGCGATCAGATCCAAGGCGGTAACCGCCGCAGGGGTTTCGATCATCGCGCCGACTTTGATTTTCTTATTGTATTTCTCTTTTTGAGAATTCAGTCTACGTTTGCATTCCTCCAGAATCTCCCTGGTTCTTACGATCTCCGCAGGCCCGGTGATCATCGGAAGAAGAATGCTGACGTTACCAAACGCGGATGCGCGTAAAATCGCGGTTAGTTGTTCGGAAAACCATTCCGGATTGGAAAGACAATATCGGATTCCTCGATTTCCTAAAAACGGATTTTCCTCCGTTTCTCCCGTTGAGAATTTATCCGCGCCGATATCAAAGGTCCGGAGAATAACGGGTTTGTCTTCCATTCCTTCTGCGATCGCTTTGTATGCGCGAAATTGCTCCTCACCGGAAACGTTGCTATCCTGATATTTTAAGAATAACGATTCGCTTCGAAAAAGACCCACACCTTCGGCTCCGGATTTAATCGCCTGTTCGCAATCCAATTCGGATTCCAAGTTACATTTGATTCGAACACGAATTCCGTCTTTACTGATCGCCCTGATTTTTTTAGTTCCGCTTTCCTCCACCGGATACGAAGAAGAAAAACCGTAATACTTAACTTCCTCCAGAGTCGGATATCGGATCACGTTTCCAACCTCTGCGTCTAAGAAAATGAATTCATTGTCTCTTACATAACTTGAAAAGTCTTTGAGACCTACGATCGTGGGAATACCATAATTTCTTGCGAGGATCGCCATATGACCCGTTTTGCCTCCGAGATCGGTTGCAATTCCGCGGATCCTAGTTTTATCCATGAGAATCATTTGAGAAGGAGTGAGTTCTCTCGCGACTAAGATCAAATCCTCTTTCAGTCCGGAAAGAAAGGAGTCTTCTTCCTTCTTACCGGCTAAAAATTCGATGAGTCGGTTGGAAACATCCTGAAAATGATCCACTCGTTCTCGAAAGAATTCATTTTCTATCGCTCTGAATTTTTCAGAAATTTCGTGAGTTACGTTTTGAACCGCAAGGATTGCATTTTCACCAAATTCCTGGATTCTTCTTCGAACCGATGTCGCAAGACTCGGATCCGAACAGATCATCGCTTGTGTTTCTAAAATTTCCTGGATTTCTTTGTGATCTGGACCGGAGGATTCTACGGATCGAATGAGGATTCGGAGGCTATGAAGGCTGTCCTCAAGTGCGATTCGGAATTTTTCTAATTCTTCTTCTTTTTCCGATTCGTGGACATAGGTTCCTGTGAGGATGGTATTTCTTTTTTTTCCGGTCTTGAGGACCTTACCGTATAGCTTTCCCGGATAGGCGATGATTCCTGGGAAAACTGTACGTTTGGAGGGGATCATTCTATAGTTTGTTTCCGAGCAACACTCGACTACAGAATTCTTAGAAAGAAGAATCTGACAATTCTTTTCTGAAGGTCAAAAATGCCGAATCGATGAACGTTCCCTATTCAAAAATGGAGAGCAAATTCTGTCGGCCCCGCCATTCCCGACGGCGCGATCAAAAATTTTAGACGACCGCTGCTTTTCGTTTGAAAAGGGGAATTCTTCGGCTTTTGTATTTACTGATTTCGTCTCCGGTCACACTACTCATCACCAATTTCGCCATAGAGATATCCAGAGCGTGTCCGGCTTTGGAAGCGAGATAGTGTCCGATGATCGGTCTTCCAGCGATGGAAATGTCTCCGAAAAGATCCAGGATCTTGTGACGCACGCATTCGTTTTCAAAACGAAGCTGCTGGTTCAGATAACCGTCCTGCGTGAGTACGATTGCGTTGTCCAGGGAACCGCCCATTGCCAAACCTCTCGCTTGCAGCGCTTCCACGTCTTTCAAAAATCCGAAGGTTCTTGCAGGGAGAATCTCTTGTTTGATTTTTTCACGATCCAGATCGATCGTAATATTTTGGCCTTTGAGAAGCGGATGATTAAAGTCGATTGTGTAGGTAACCTTGAGTTCTTTGCTGGGAAGTAAAACCAGATATTTGTCTCCGTCCACAACCCAGAGAGGATTTTGAACGTAGATGGGTTCTACGATTTCCGGAAACTCGACGATTCCTACGGATTCCAATGCTTGGAGAAAGGGAAGGGAAGATCCGTCCATGATCGGAACTTCCACCGCGTCGATTTCCAGAACCAGATCCGTAAGACCGAGTGCGTAAACCGCAGCGAGTAAATGTTCCACAGTTTGGATTCTGTAAAGACCGTCTCCGAGTGTGGTTGCATTGCTGGTATCGACTACGTTGCTGAGTTCTGCGGAAATGGAAGCTTTTTCCTGGCCTTTCCGATATTCAAACACGATTCCCGTCCCAGAGGGGGCAGGGTGGGCGATCAAATTGACTTCCTTACCGGAATGGAGCCCAATCCCTTTGATTCTAACTGTGTCCTGTATGGATCTTCTATAGATTGTTTCTTTCATATTTCGGAGATTTTCGATTTTTCCGTCGATCCTACTGAAAAGACACCGAGCGGGAATTCGAAGTTCGCTTTTTTGGTATTTGCAAAGGACTCTTTTTCTCGATTTTTCAATCGTGAATTGGATCCCATTGTATATCTATAAGCAATCTCTATGCCAGGCCCTGAATTAAAAACGATTTTTTCGGTCTCCGGAAGCACGGTTCAGGGCTCAATCCGACATAATTTGAAATCAATTTCCGATATACTGTCTCTTCTGTACAACAGTGTATCCTGTGAGACACAGGTTATGGTCCCATTGAATTACCAAGGAAGTTCTTCTCCATTCTGATGAAAGAACTTGCCTGAGTTGGAAAGATTCAAGGATTCAATTCGTTCCGCAAGGCCGAGGACGCTTTCTTCGGGAGAAATTCCCTGTCTGCCGGTCATTTCTGTTGCCACCATTCCTGGATGAAAGATTCCCACGGAGATTCCTTTGGGGCTGAGATCTCTGGAAAGACTCACTGCGATCGCATTCAAAGCCGCCTTGGAAGCCCTATATCCGTAATAGGCTCCGGAACTATTGTCTGCGATCGATCCCATTCTACTCGTGAGAAAAACCAATTTTGCATTCGGCTTCAGAGCGGGAAGGAGCGCCTTTACGACCTTAAGAGGTCCGAGCGCGTTGACTAAAAATTGGGTGAGAATGTTTTCTTCGTCCAAACTTTGGAGATTGTCCGGGAGGAGAATCCCCGCGTTGTTGATCAAAAGATCGATTTTGGTATCGAGAAGCTTTGAAGATAACTCACGAATCGAATTGGAGTTCAACACATCGACTCCTTCAAAGATTCGAGTCGGCCGGAGCCGGATAAGATCGGAGGAAGGCTTTCTGCAAAGCGCAAAAACTTGATCTCCTTTTTTTAGAAAATGTTTTGTAAGCTCTAAGCCGATTCCACGATTGGATCCCGTGATAAAAACGTTTTTTTGTGCCATAATCTCCTCCAGTGTTCGAACGAGGATCGAATGTGGAAACACTTTTCAGTTGACGTTTCGCGCAATTTATTTACATTGCTGCTTCTATGAATTACGAGATCATTCACAAACCTTCGTATTCTTTTTTAAAAGTAAAACTGTCACCCGGCCAAACGATTAAGGCGGAAGCTGGAGCTATGGTTTACATGACTCCAGGGATAGACGTTGAAACAAAAATGGGAAGCGGTTTTCTTTCGGCGCTTTCCAGAAGATTTTTCGGAGGGGAATCTTTTTTCTTCAATATTTTTCGTGCTCCATCTGCGGGGGGAGAAGTCGGATTCGCTCCCGAGCTTCCGGGAGACGTGGTCGGAATCGACCTTACCGAAAACGGACTTCTGGTCGAGGCCGGGGCTTATCTCGCTTCCGATGAGACGATTACGATGAAACCAAGATTCGGCGGTCTTCGCTCCTTTTTTGGAGGAGAAGGTGTTTTTCTTTTAGAGGTTTCCGGAATCGGAAAATTATTTTTAAATTCATACGGAGCCATTCTTCCCATCGATGTGCAAGGGGCTTATACGATCGACACGGGTCATGTGGTCGCCTTTGATAAAAGTCTTCAGTATAAAATCGCAAAGGCCGGAGGAAGTTGGAAATCGACTCTTTTTGGAGGAGAAGGGCTGGTAATGGAATTTACCGGTCACGGAAAAATTTTGATTCAAACTCGAGTTCCATCCGGATTTTTGTCCTGGCTGACGGGTTTGCTCCCTAGTTAAGAAAAAGGTAATATTATGAATATTGAAATTCTCAGTAAACCCTCGTATAGTTTCGCCAAGATACTGTTAAACGGCGGGGAATCCATCAAAGCGGAATCTGGTTCGATGATGTCTATGAGTTCCGGAATCACGATTCAGACTCACAAGGCTCAACAGGGCGGATTTTTAAAAAGTTTAAAAGCGGCTTTTTTAGGCGGGGAATCCTTTTGGATGAATACGTTTACGGCCGCTTCCGGAAAAGGGGAGGTATTGCTCGCTCCGACTCTTCCGGGTGACGTGGATAAGATCGATCTTTCCGGAACTGTATATGTTCAATCGAGTTCTTTTCTTGCTTCTTCTCCGAGTATAGAAATGGATACCAAGTTTCAGGGACTCAAGGGTTTTATTAGCGGAGAATCGTTATTCTTCTTAAAACTTTCAGGCACAGGACCTCTTTTGATTTCCAGTTATGGGGGAATCGATATCCTTGAGGTCAACGGAGAGATGATCGTAGACACAGGCCATATCGTCGCTTTTGACGAAGGTTTAAACTACGAGATGACCAAGTTCGGAGGATGGAAATCTTTCTTTTTAGGCGGAGAAGGTTTTGTCGCCCGCTTTAAAGGAAAAGGTCGTGTTTGGATTCAATCCAGAAACGTTCCTTCTTTGGGAAGCTGGTTCAGGGACCAACTTCCTCCGATCAAAAGATAAGGAGAATATACAGTGAAACACGAAATATTATTAAAACCTGATTTTCCAATCATTCAAGTTCAATTAGAAAACGGAGAAAGTATCCGTGCGGAATCGGGAGCCATGGTCGCGATGAGTCCTACCGTAAAAATGGCGACCAAAGCGGAAGGTGGGATCTGGGCTTCGGCAAAAAGAGCGCTCTTGAGCGGAGAATCCTTTTTTCAAAACACATTCAAGTCCGAAGGTGGAACCGGCACGATTTTCTTAACAAGCTCTACACAAGGTGATATCGAATACCGGAAATTAAGCGGAGAAGAATTGATCCTAAGTAGAGGGGCCTACGTCGCGGGCTCCGAATCCCTGGTTATCGATAGTAAATGGGGCGGTTTTAAAGGATTCTTTTCGGGCGAAGGACTTTTCTTTTTAAAAGTAAGCGGGATCGGAGATCTGTTTTTTTCCAGTTTTGGAGCGATTCATACGATCGATGTCAAAGGGGATTATATCGTAGACACCGGACATATCGTAGGTTTTGAAGGAACTTTGAATTACACGATTCAAAAAGTGGGAGGATTAAAGTCCTTATTTTTGAGCGGGGAAGGTTTGGTTGCTGTATTCTCCGGAACGGGAAAACTTTACATCCAATCTAGAAATCAAAATGCATTTGCCGGTTGGGCCAACCAGTGGAGAAGGGTGGAAAAATCTTCTTCTTCCAGTTGATTTTAGTTTTATCTTTAGCATACAAATTTTTGTTGCAAGGGATAAAACCTTTCGATCCAAAATCGAACAAATGAATCTCTGTATTCAAATTGTGCGGGATTCATTTGTTTTGATATTGGCATCGCTTCGCCTTTGATTTTCATTGCGACTTTCTCTCCTACCGGAGTTCCAACCGTTTTCAAAGTTTGGTTTCAGTAAGCAAAAGTATTTGCGTTTGATTTTTGTTTTCCCATCAAAAGAGTTGTCCACCTCGATTTTGTATGAGATCCTACACGATTCTACGATAAAAAAGAATCGAAGCCCGAACGGTTTTTTAGGTAGTTTCCCCAATCCGGGTTTTCCCCTATAGACAATCCACTTTTTTTGAATAAACTTACCTGAGTTTGAAAAATTTTCAAACGATAGGAGCGGAATATGATTTCCAATGGAAGAGTCTGGATTCGATTTTTGAATTTGTTCGTGCTTCCGTTTTTGTTTGGGATCGGTTGTGTGGCAACGTTTCCATCCCGATATTATGATCACGATTGCGGTTCGGCTTATTCTTCACCTTGTCCGGGATATAGAAATGATTTTTCACCCTATGGATTTCAGAATCGTTCGGGATACTATCGGAATCATTCGAGTTATCCCTACTACTACAACGGTGGTAACGGTGGAGGGCATAATCCTATGTCCATTCCGTCCGGGAGATTTAATAACTTCAGTCGTCCGAGCAAATGGAGACTTTAAAAAAAGAATGTATTTGGTAGCCGTCTAGAGTTTTTCGATTCTAAAATTACGATCCATTGGACCGACAAACAATCGAACCGTAAAAAAGATTTGCATCGGACTTTAAGTCCGGTTTGGTGTAAAAACGGAAAAACTTTCGATCTCAGAGATCTTTCAAAAAGGATCTAGTTTCTTCCCGGATAACCGATTACGTCCATAAATGCAGAAACCGAAAATACTGCCTTGCCTGGACCTGGTTCCCCATAACCGGGAGGAACCGGTAGGCTGTATCTTTCGAATGTTGCCTTCCATACGGTCAATAACTCGCAGAAATATTCCAAAGGCGGCCCGGCCTGGGTTCCCAAGGTTGTGTATGGTTCCGGGCACCAAGCGGTAAAGCGAGGCATGATTCCTTTGGACATAAAGAAGTCCAGTCCTTCTCCTGTGGAAGCGATCGCTTCGGCAACCGTTGCAAAGCCGTAGGGTTTGGAGAGTTCGACTCCGCCCACAAAGTTCGGAATCACATACGAAGGTCCGAATACTTCGGCCGAATCCACGACTCTACGGATCCAGTTGTCTCTTCCGATATAAGCTTCTTTTCCGGGACAGATCTTTTGAAATAAATTCTTATCCCAGACTTCGTAATTCGGATGATAGACTTGAATCCCTGCCTCTTTGAATTTTTGACAGTCCTCAATCTCCCAAGCTTGAGAAACGATCTTTCCCATCCATCTTCCGCGAAATTTGGATTCGATCGCGTGAGCGTAGTCCAGATAGAAATCGATTTCATTCTTTTTCTTTAAAGAAGTGATCACACTTCCACCGGTGATCGTATAAACCTTCGCGGTTTTGTCTTCCTGATCGATCCAGGATAAAACTTCCAAGATGTCTTCGATGTCTTTGACGCCGGTATAAGGTCTGCCTGCATTCTTTTGTTGACGATAGTTATGATTGATATCGCAATACGCGCATTCCTCTTCTTTACCGAAATATTGACAGTTCCTAAAAACGGTGAGATAGATCAAATATCCCCATTCGATCACGGGTGCGATTTCTCCGGGAAGTTTTCCGTTTTTTGTTTTGTGACGATACCAGGCAGGAAGAGGAGGAAACTCTACGTTTCCTAAAATCGTTTCTCCGAGATAAAGAGCGGGTAATCCATCCGGGGATTTTTTTACTTGATACGGAGAATTTGGATTGTTGCGAGTGGAGATGATCGTAGGAAGTAGGTTGAAATGTCCTCCGGAAACTTTGATTTCTTCGGGAGCTTTTATGTCGACGCCTTCGCCGCCTAACTCGGAAAGCGGTATATGATCAAAGGAGAATATAAAGTAATCCTTTGTCTTATATTCCCCGCTTACTTCAAATGCTTCCTTGAGAAAGTGGATTCCTTGTCTCAAAATGTCTTGTTTGACAATGGCTTCCATCGGAATCGATTTGTATTTCCTCTCCATTTCTTCCAGGAGGGGAATGGTAGAACTTTGCCGGATTGAATCTATAGCTTCCATCTCTAATTAGACAATCTTCTCGAAGGAAGCGAAATTACACGCAGTTTTTTCCAAGAAACAGATCTGATTTTCTTCTCGAGCCCTCAAGAAGTTTGGAAGTGAAAAGACATTCCACCTTGTCTTTGAGTTTAGAATTCAGGTTGACCGATCCGGAGAAAAACATAGGAAAGAGGCATGTCTTTTCAGATTCGATCTTTTATCGTCTTCTTGTCACTTCTGTTGCTCATTGGATCCAATCAAGATTCCTCCTTAGATTCCAAATCCAAACAAGAGAAACCAAAAAAGGAAGTGCAAGAATCTCGGGTCTCTGCGGTTCCTTGGTATTCTCAGGTTGCGAGCGGATTTCAGGAACCTACGGACATTCAATTTTTACCCGGAAATCCCAAACGGATGATTGTCCTGGAGAAAAGAGGAAAATTGATCGAAGTCGATCTTTCCACTGGTTTAAAAACGATCCGGGTCGACCTTACAGGTCAGCTGGAAACGCGCTCCGAAGAAGGACTGTTGGGACTTGCATTCTCCCCTGACTTTGTAAAAAGCTCTCGTTTTTATGTGAACGTAGTCGTAAAAGAAAACGGAAAAGACTATTCTAAGATTTTAGAATTTGAATGGAAGACCGAAGGAGTGCAACGTATCGAAGACGCCAGGAGAACCATTCTCAAATTGGAACAGCCGTATTCCAATCACAATGGGGGACAACTGGCATTTGGTCCGGATAAAAAATTGTATATCGGTTTTGGGGACGGCGGCGGTAGCGGAGATCCGTTTCAAAACGGTCAAAACCCACGCACGCTTTTAGGCTCACTTCTTCGGATCGAGCCAAATCCGCAAGATTCCGGCGCCCCTTACAAGATTCCTGTAGACAATCCGTTCGTAAGCAAACCTGGGTTTTTACCGGAAATTTGGGCCTATGGACTGAGAAACCCTTGGCGATTTTCTTTTGATTCCCTTACCGGTGAACTCTATTTAGCCGACGTGGGACAAGATGAATACGAGGAAATCAATCGAATCGTCAAAGGAGGCAATTATGGATGGAATCGCAAAGAAGGCTCTCATTGTTTTAAAAAGAATCCGGCTTGCACGTCGCCGGGAATGATCGATCCGATTTACGAATATTCTCATGCAGAAGGACAGTCGATTACCGGCGGTTACATGTATCGAGGCATAGATTTGCCACAAATAGTAGGATTTTATATTTACGGAGATTTTATAAGTGGGAGGGTTTGGGCATTCAATCCAAGCGGGGGTGGGACCAAAGAATTGAACCGACTCCTTTTTCGGGTTCCCTTTCAGATCAGTACTTTTGGGCAAGATAGAGTCGGAGACGTCTATTTTGCCGATTTTGGTTCAGGAAATATCTTTCGAATTATAAAAAAAAAATTGAAAGATATGGAAAAATAGATTCTATTGACTGTTTAGAAACAATAGATAGAGGCTGCCGCCACCGCAGTCCTGTTATCAATTCACTTTAAGGAAAATGGGTATGAAGAAGCTCCTAATCGTTTCCTCAATTGCTATGGTCGCCGGAATTCTGGTGTTCAGCGCTTGTAAGAAACCTACCGAAAATTCCCAGGCAGCCACTGGAAAAGAAAACAGCCCGTCAGCGGTTGTCGTGTTTAGTATTGGAGAAGCAAAAATTCTTCATGCTGACTTAACAGAAGAAAAAGCAACTTTAGGTGCAAGCCTGAAGACGGGTGATAAAGTAACCACTAAAGAAAAATCAAAGGTTGACATTCAATTTGCTGACGGATCTGCGATCCGTATCTCCGAAAATTCAATCATCGACTTTGACGGATTATCCATCAACTCCAAAGGAAACTCCGATACAAGACTTGCCCTTGTTTCTGGAAAAGTGTTTGCGAAAGTCAACAAAGCTTCGAAAGAGGATCAATTTTCAGTGGTTACTCCAACCGCGATCGCAGGTGTGCGTGGAACCTCCTTTATCGTAGAAAGATCTAAATCGGACAAAGCAACCGTAAAAGTATTAGACGGTTCCGTTGCGGTGGCTCCTCGTGTGGCAGCTCTCGAAGGATTGAGCGATGAAGAGATTGCAAAAAGCGACGAACTAAAAAAAATCCAGCAATCTGTTTCTTCTTCCGAGATCGTTCTTGAGAAGAATCAAGCTTCCGTAATGAAAGCAGATGATAAATCTTTGGAAAATAATGATGCTTCTAAGATCAGCGAAAAGAATATTTCTAGCGCAGTTAAAAAATTGGACAATTCCGGCATTTCCAAAAAAGACGAAGAAGAACTTAGAACCATTGTAACTGTGGATAAAGAAACCAGTGAAAAGATGGTTCGTATTAACGAAGAATCTTCCGGAAAAATCGACGAACAAAAAGCGGCTTCTCTTGAATCGGAAAGAAAAAAACTGGCAAGTGAAGTAGCAGCTCGTCAAGAAGAAGAAGCAAAGAAGTTTAAGCAAATCCTAATTTCTACGCCAAAAGAACTAAAATCCAGCAAGGATATCGTAAGCTATTACGAAAGAATTGAAAAGATCATTATGACTGACGGATCTTCTTTGATCGGAGCGATTGTGGATCAACAAGGATCTACTATGATCGTTCATACCGAACAAGGTATCAAAAAGATCAATCAAGCAGATGTTCAAGAAGTCATTTACGACTTTCAAACAAAAGCTAAATTCTGATAACAGAGACTGAATCAATCTGACATCAGGTGGAAAAAACCCGGGCATTTCAAATCCCGGGTTTTTCTTTGTACACATCCTTCTGTAGGAGTTCCTACAAATGAATCCTCTAAAAAATCTTCTTGATTGTGGACTTTAAGTCCGTCTTAGATTACAATCGCAGGGAATCCCAATCATCCGATTGAATTTTTCCTAAAACGCTGCAATATTGAATTTGGAACGCTGGTCCGGGGAAGTCGGGAATAATCCTCTCATGTTAACTTTCGAATTTTTGATTCCAAAGAGAATGGATAGAATCCAAAGTTTCCTCGAGATCCAAAAGCATCACTTGCTCTTTCCAATGAAGGATCATCTTGTTTTTCCCAAAGCGATTGATCTCTGCCCAGTGAGCTTCCAGCTCCGGGATCAGGTTGATCGCCTTTTTTAGCAAATCTTTGACTTCGGATTTACTGACGGGACCTTCTTTTCCGGATAAAAATTGAACGATAGAATGATAGAGAATTCTTTTGATTTCCTCGGGCGGCGGTTTCGGAGAATGAGAAAAATCTTCTATTGATTCCATGAGACTTGTTCGTCCGCGTGATAAGAGCTTCGAACTAAAGGACCGGAAAAAACACCTTTGAATCCGATGGATTTTCCATACATTCTTAAATCCTTAAATACTTCAGGATGAATGTATTCTTTTACCGGAAGGTGAGTCGGAGTCGGTTGGAGATATTGTCCGAGAGTTAAGAGAGAAACACCGACGCCGACGAGGTCTCTCATACATTCTTTTACTTCTTCCACGGTTTCGCCCATTCCCAAAATAAGACCGCTCTTTGTTAAAAAACCTCTTTCGGAGGCGATTTTTAAGACATCCAAAGAACGTTCGTATCTTTTTTGAGGGGCGACTTCGAGGAACAATCGTTTGACCGTTTCTACGTTGTGATTGAAAATGTCGGGTTTGGATTGAAAGATGATTTCTAACGATTCGGATTTTACTTTTAGATCGGGAATCAGCAATTCGATTTTACAATCGGGAAGACCGTTTCGAATTCTTTCCACCGTTTCTGCAAAGTGAAGAGCGCCCCCATCTTCCAAGTCGTCCCGGTTGACCGCAGTGATGACGACGTGTTTGAGTCCGAGAGCGATCGCAGATTCCGAGACTCGTTGCGGTTCTTCTTTGTCCAATGGTTTGGGTTTTCCGGAGGCGACGTCGCAGTAAGAACAACGTCTGGTGCAAATGTCACCGCCCAACATATAGGTCGCGGTTTTACGGGACCAACAGTGATTCAAGTTTGGGCACGAAGCGCTTTCGCAAACCGTATTGAGTTTTTTTTCATCGAGGGAATCTCGAACAAGTGCGACCGTATCGTTTTGGCGATCCGGAAACGTAAGTTTTACTTTGAGCCAATCCGGTTTTTTCGGAGCTTCTTGGATGGAATGAGTGCGTGGTTTTTTTTTGAGAGGATTCATAACAATGAGATTCGAATGCGAACGATCCTACGCTTCTATGCTTGAGCGAACTAGGAGTCCGGTCAACGAAAGTTTTAGGTAGAAGAATTTTTGGATTTTTCTGAAATGGAAGAATCCATGGAATCCAAGGATGATTTTGCCTCAAAAGAAGGGATCCGGATCAATCGGTATTTGGCGGATTGCGGTCTCGGATCTCGTCGAAAAACGGAAGAGCTGATCCTCAACGGTCAGATCACGGTCAACGGAATTCTTGTTAAGGACTTGGGAATTCGTGTAAGACCGGATACGGATGTGGTTTCCTTTCAAGGGAAAGTGGTTCGCCCAAACGTTGAACCGAAGGTCCTTCTGATTTTGAATAAACCTGCGGGTTATCTTTGTTCGCATCAGGACAAGTTTCACGAAAAGACGATTTTTTCGCTTCTACCCGAAACCTATAAAAATTTCAAAATCGCGGGTCGTTTGGACTTAAATTCGCGGGGGCTCCTTCTTTTGACCAATGATGGAGACCTCGCTCAAAAAATAGCGCATCCTTCCTATGGTTCCGAAAAAGAGTATCTGGTTTGGCTCAGATTTGATCCGGGAGAAAAGGCGATTCAGACCTCGTTTCAAAAAGGGATTTTAGATGCAGGGGAGATTCTACGTGCGAAGATGGTTAAACTTGTTCCCGGGAAAGACTGCGTATATCGGATCATTCTCGGAGAAGGAAAAAAAAGACAAATTCGAAGAATGTTTCACGCGTCGGGAACCAGTGTATTGGATTTGCAAAGAATTCGTGTCGGTTTGATTGAATTAGAAAAACTAAATCTGGAAGAAGGAAAATTTCTTTTGAAGGATACCTCGGGGTTTGGGAATGAATTTTACTAGTATTGAGTTTCTCTTATTTTTTCTCGTATTGTATTTAGTTTATTGGAACATTCCCGAAAAGAGCAGAAAATATCTTCTCATCGTGGGTTCGGCTTTTTTTTATTCTGTATTCAGTCTTAATTTTTTATTCCATCTGATCCTTGTCGTATTAGCAAACTGGGTGTTATTCCGATATTTTCGTGAAAAATCCTGGTATGTCAAAGGCGCAGTGATTCTGAATTTACTCAATCTGGGTTTATTCAAATATTTTTATTTGCTCCTGGAGTTTCTCGGATTTATTTTTTCAATTCACGCGCTGCAGGAAAAACCTGCGATCGACGCAAAACTCTCCGGACTTTTCGGAATCGCCGGTTTTGAGGTCGTTCTTCCGGCTACGATCAGTTACTATACGTTTCAACTGATTTCCTTGGCGGTGGATTCCAAACGAGACGGATTTCAAAAAGACATTTCTTTATTCCGATTTTTTTCATTTATCTTTTTCTTTCCGGTGATGATCGCCGGTCCGATTTTAAGATACGATCAGGTAAACGATCAGTTTGATTGTCCTTCTTTGACTCCTTCCAAATTGATCGACGGACTTTGGTTGTTTCTAAGAGGACTTGTAAAAAAGGGACTTTTATCCGCGGCGTTGCTTCCCTTGATCGCGCCCGCGTTTCTTGCTCCGAAAGACTATTCGGGTCATGCGCTTCTTCTGACTTGTCTTTTATTCGCGGTCAATTTGTATTTTGACTTTTCAGGGCTTACTGATATGGCGAGAGGACTCGGAAAACTGCTGGGATTCGATTTACCCGAAAATTTCAAAGCTCCTTTTTTCTTTCAAAGTTTTGGAGATTTATGGAGAAGATGGCACCTAACGTTCTCTTTTTGGATCCGGGATTATATCTACATTCCTCTCGGCGGTTCTCGCAAGGGGGAATTGAGAACCGCGATCAACTTCCTGGTCACATTTATGTTAGGCGGGCTCTGGCACGGGGCGAGTTTGAACTTTCTTTTTTGGGGACTTCTTACCGGGATTTATCTTTCTTTGGAGCGATTGTTCGAAATTCAGAATTGGAAAATTCTTCCGGAAATACCATATTTAAAACCTGCGATTCGATATCTGTTCGTCTTGTTGGTTTATTCGATTTCTTGGACTTTCTTTTTTACTCCGGATTTCAGTTCTGCAATTTTTTCGATCGGCGGAATTTTGACTTTCAGAAATGGTTTGTCTCTTCCCGGTTTGGAAACCGGATTTTATTTGGTTTTCTTTCTGTTTCTTTTTCACGTAGCGGAAGAATGGCCGGAACGTTTTTCTGTTCCCGAGAAATGGCGGGCGAGACTTTTGCCGATTTTGGGTTTTGTGATTTTATTTATCATGGTTGGAATGAACGCAGGCAACGCGGATTTTTTTTACTCTAGGTTTTAAACGGTTCTTATGAAAAAGATTTATATTTATTATCCTGTTTTATTTTTGCTCTTCGTATTCTGTTTGGATAAGATTTTTACTTTGGAATATTTCCAAAAGAGTTTTATTCAAGCCGGGAACACTGTCTATTATACTCAAAGAAAAGTCTTGTTCGAAAAGATGACTAAGGATCAGGATCTAAAAGATCACTCTTTGGCGCTTGCATTTGGGGATTCTCGGGCATATCCGTATTCCGCACTTGGGATCGATAAAAAATATCAAAAGGACTGGATTCTCTATAATTTTTCAGGACCTCAGGCGGCTCCCGCCTACGGACTTTACTGGCTGGAAAAGATTCTGAAACAAGGAATGAAGCCGAAGTTGGTTTTTTATGTTGTGAGCCCGGAAGGTTTTGACGAAACGAAGGGACTTGTATATGATCCTTTTTTAAAATACGGAGCGGACGATGAGTTTCTGATGAAATATTGGGACCGTATTTCCATCCAAGACCGTAAAAAACTAATCTTGGATCGATTGTTTGCGGTTCGTCGAATCAACCCGGATTTGAAACTTTTTTCAAAACGATTGCAGGAACGTAAATTACAGGATTATAACCCTTCTATGAATCTTGAATTTGCTGTACTCAATTTAGGTCATGGGGAACAACTTGCATATACCGCTTTTAATAACGATCTGGAACGATTGGAAAAGGATGCGTCTCGGATTCGGAATTTGTATCTATCGTCTTTTGAGTTAGGTTCCGCCCAGTTTTTCTTTGTTGAGCAGTTTTTAAGATTATCACAGGAAAACGGAATCAAGGTGTATCTCATTTGGCCGAAAGTTTACGAAACGTATCGAAAAAGATATTATGAACTTCAAATGGATAAAACCTGGTGGCCCCAGATTCGGGATCTTGCAAGTCGTTATTCCGCGACGGCCGTGGATCTGAATACACAAACTTCCTGTGAATTGTTTTATGACGCTTCTCATCAATCTATCATGTGTTTTTTGGAATCGATGAAGCTGATGGTGGATGATTATTACGGGGTTAAAAAAATCCCAGATTCTTTGAAAGACCGGACTCCTTAAAATGTGATCGGAAACATCACATTCAAAAATCTGCGAGATCGAGGATTCTGGATTTAAAAAAGAAAAATTGAAATCTATAAAAGCGTTTTTCTCCAAAATTGGAATCAGTCTCGGATTGAGAAGATGAAAGAAATTTATCGAGAACACAGCGCCGAATTAAGAAATATAAAAAATTATTTTTAATCAGACAGTGTAAAAGACTAGGATTTATGAAGGAGTCGAAGATCCGACTATAAATAGTTTTTACCTGAAAGCTTAGAGCCAAAAAGTTATTGACCGTTATTTATTTTTCTCTGAATTTCAAAATGAATCTGGAGAAATTATGAAACTTCACCCTCCAACGATTTTATTATTAACTTTCTTTTCTGCGTCCTCTTTTTCGTCTTTGGCGAACCAAACGAAGATCTTTTAAAAGCGGCGCTTTCCGGAAGCGCGAATGTTAATATTCGCGATAAAAACGGAAAAACTCCATTGATGAGCGGATTTTTTTCCGAATTTTTAAAGTTACTCATTCAAAAAGAGCATGCTGTCTTTTAAATTCCACGTGAGAATCGTATCCATTTAACGACGGTCAGGGATTCAATGTCGCTCTTTATTTCCAAAGGATTCATACGTCGGATAGAGTTGATGAGTCGGCTTTGTTCATTGGAGTTGAGAGATCTTTAGATCAATTCATTGAGAGCTGATTCTATGAGGATGAAACTCCGAAAAGATGATTGATTTAAGAGATTCCAAAAGAATTGAATCATCTATTTTTTGTTCCGTCAGTCTCGTTTATTTAAAAGTAACCGTATCCTTTTTGATTTTTTTGTTTTGTTTTGTTTCGTTTGGAGTTTTTTTTCTATGATTCAGGATTAGCACTCAATGAAAAAAAAATTCGAAAAAAAATATATACCGGTAGAAATAATTGCATAGAAAAGAATATTATAAAGAGAGGAGATGAAATTCGGATCATCTATTTTAGTAAATTTGAATATTTTGAAATTGGACGCGTTTTGAGATTCGGGTTTGGTTCAATTCGAAAATGGATGCGAAAAAAAGATTCTCTTTATACAATCGTCGCCAGAACTCTTGCAGGACTGACCAAACACGAAAACCCTCAAGAGACAGAGGGCTTTTTTTGAACTCCGGATTTATATCTTAAAATTACCACTTTAGTTTTTTTGCATCTTCTAAAAACTTTTCCAAACCGATATCGGTGAGCGGATGTTTGAAAAGTTGCAGAAATGCAGAGTGAGGCATCGTCGCACAATCTGCTCCGCGAAGTGCGGATTCTTTTAAGTGCATCGGGCCGCGAATGGACGCGGCGAGAATTCTCGTATCGTAACCGTAGTTGTCATAAATTTCTCTGATTTCAGAAATGAGTTCCATTCCGTCCCAGCTTGTATCGTCCACTCGTCCGATAAACGGAGAGATAAAAGTAGCTCCGGCTTTTGCAGCCAAAAGTGCTTGAGGCGCGGAGAAACAAAGAGTTACGTTTGTAGGGATGTTTCTTTTTGTAAGTTCCACAACGGTTTTGAGTCCTTCCGGGATCAAAGGAACTTTTACGACTACGTTCTCTGCTATCTCCACGAGTTCGAGAGCTTCTTTCAGCATTCCCTCATACTTCGTAGAAAGAACCTCGGCGCTTACTGGACCGGGAACGATTGCGCAAATTTCCTTGATGACTTCTTTAAAACTTCTGCCCGATTTCGCGATGATGGAAGGATTGGTCGTCACTCCGTCTACTAAACCGTAGGAAGCGATCTCTTTGATTTCGTCTATGTTTGCTGTATCCAGGTATAATTCCACTGCCATGCTCCTGAAAAATATGTGCTTAGAGCATGGTTGGAAAGCTAGATCGTGGTCAATTGAATTTTGAAGAAATCCTATTCTTTTACTCAGTGCAAAGCGTTTGGACTCGGGCGCTGTTCGGTTTGTCGTTGTGGACTCTCAACTTTTATTTGAGAGTCGACGATATCGGATCTTCCGTATCTTTATTATCGATGTAAGGGAGTAGCGTTTTGCTCTCTAAAAAACTCAGCACAATGCTCTCTATGGATCGCATTATTGAACTCAGCACAATGCTCTCTATGGATCGCATTATTGAACTCAGCACAATGCTCTCTATGGATCGCATTATTGAACTCAGCACAATGCTCTCTATGGATCGCATTGTGGGATCGAGAAGTTATGGAATCAAGTCTCGAAGGGTTTTGATTTCTTCTGCGTTAAAAAATTCTTTGTATTCTTTTTCGATCTGAAACTTGATCGTAGAACTGAAATAATCCACTCTTCTTGTAAAAGGCTTTTTTTTGTAAGCTTCCTTCCACTGAACTACATAGCCTCCTCTGGGAGGACTTTGTTTCTCATCCGTTTTTTCCCAGACGACCGCTCCTCCGATTTTGTTTTCGGCAAGGGTTTCCTTTTTCGGTTTTCCGTATTTTTGTTCCAGCTTTTGCTGAACCTCTTTTCCGGGAAGGTATCGAAATAAAGCTCCGACCGAAAATAAAACTCCCGGGGAGGAATGATTTTCTTCATCCACTTCCGCTTTGTTTTCAACGGTAGGATTCGTTCTCTGATCTTTCGGTCTCGAATCTAAAACGATCTTTGGAGTAGAATAAAAACGATATGAGTATAGAATTCCGTTTCTTCGAATGAGAAGTGTTTTTTCTTTGTCTTCGTAGACGATTTCCACTTTTTCGTCGTTCTGAGGATTTGTGGAAAGAGATAGAAATTTTTCTCTGAGATTTGCGTAACTTTCTCCCCAAGAAGACTCTGCAAAACCTTCTAAAAGTTGGATGCCTTGTTGTTGCGTATTGTTCGGTTGTCTCCGATTCGGACCTTCGTCCGGCAGCTGCGCAAATAAGGTCGAGGGTGTGATGATGAAAAAAGTGAGAAGAAGAATGAGAATTCTCATAGTTTAACTATCGGCAGTTTTTCCGGAAACTTATTCAGATTCTTCCTCGTAAGGCGGCTTTTTCGGACCGGAGAATTGAATTCCCCCGATCTTGACCTTTCCGTTCCATCGAAGGATCAGCAAAATTCCTATGATCGCAACGTTTGGAAGAACGAATAAAAACGGAATTTCATGAAAAAGTCCGTAAACCGCAAGATTGGATGCAATCACTGAAATAGAACAGCCGCTGAGAACCGGGACTTCCTGTTCGAAAAACCGAACTAAAAAATGATCCGGATTTGTGGAAGGCAGATCTTTCAAAATCAATTCCACCAAAACTCCATAGGTAGTAAATAAAGTAATCGGAAGCAAAAAAGATAAAAAGAAATAGTTTCCAAATGCGTCCGTGTAGTGAGGGGCCCCGATCATTCCGCCCATCAAAGTCCAGAGATAGGAGATAAACGCGGATATAAAGAATGCGATCGCGCCGTATTGAAGACTTCCGTTGGATTCCAAAAGCTTGAGCAATTCTTCCGGTAAGATCCGGATCCAATCTACGAGTTCCGTTTTTTCAAAGGAATCCCTTCCGGAAAGAAAGAGAAGTTTGAAGTAATAGCTCACAAGAACCAGTACTCCGGAAACAAACCCAAAAAAGATTAGATAGAGTAGAAATTCCATGATCAGTGTCTGAAGTGCCTCATCCCTGTAAAAACCATAATCAGGCCGTGTTCGTCCGCGGCTTGAATCACTTCCGGATCCCGTACAGAGCCTCCGGGTTGAATGATGGCCTTCGCACCTGCTTTTGCAAGTGCGTCGATTCCATCGCGGAAAGGAAAGAATGCATCGCTCGCCACATAGGATCCGACTACGGAAAGTCCCACGTTGAGAGCCTTGTTTGCGCCTAACTGTACCGAGTCGACTCTGGACATCTGTCCCGCGCCGATTCCGAGGGTTGCGTTTTCTTCGGTATATACGATCGCGTTGGATTTGATAAAACGAACACAGGACCAGGCAAACATCAGACCGCGGATATCATCCGGAGTCGGTTGTTTTTTGGAAACGATCTTAAGATCGTTTTCTGTAATCGTTGTATAATCCCTGTCTTGTATCAGAAGACCGTGATGGATCGGTCTTAGGTCCAATTCGTCCAGGGCTTCTTTGAAGTCTTCGATTTCGATCAGCCGGATATTCGGTTTTTTAGAAAAAAGTTCCAGCGCTTCCGGTGTAAATTTCTGAGCGATCACACCTTCCACAAAGTTTTCGTTGATTACGGACGCCAGTTCTCCGTTTACGATTCCCTTGATTCCGATCACACCTCCGAATGCAGAGATCGGATCCGTTCTTCTCGCGAGTCGAAACGCCTCCAAGGGATCGTCGGCGTATGCGATTCCGCAAGGGTTCAGGTGTTTGATGATACAAACCGTGTTTTCGGGAAGAAGACTTGAGATATGAAATGCGGCGTCAAAGTCGAGCATATTGTTAAACGACAATTCCTTTCCTTGCAGAGGAGAGAAGTCGCTTTTTACAAACAAAGGCTCGTAGAATGCCGCTGACTGATGCGGGTTTTCACCGTATCTGAGTTTTTGTTTTTTTAAAAAAGAAAGATTGAGAACATCGGGGAATCTGTCTCCCGCTTGTACGTTGAACCAGGAAGAGATTGCGGTGTCATACATCGCAGTATGAGAAAACGCTTTTCTCATATAACCCGCGGCTGCTTCTTCGGAAATTCCCCCACCGGAAATCAATCCTTGTACTTCCTTGTAGTCGCTCGGATCGGTAAGAACCAGAGTGTGTTTGTAATTTTTTGCAGCGCTTCGGATCATAGAAGGCCCGCCGATATCGATGTTTTCGATCGCCTCTTCCAAAACGACTCCGGGTTTGGAAACAGTTTTCAAAAATGGATACAAGTTCACGACCACCAAATCGATTTTTGGAATTCCCAGCTCTTCCATCTTTTCTTTGTGAGTCGGATTGGAGACCACTCCCAAAAGACCGCCGTGCACTTTCGGATGTAAGGTTTTGACCCTTCCGTCTAAAATTTCAGGAAAGCCGGTGTAGTCGTCGATGGCAATTGCGTTGATTCCGTTTTCCTTGAGCAGTTTGAGGGTGCCGCCGGTGGAAATGATTTCCACTCCGTTTTTATCTAAAAATTGTGCGAACTCCACTAAACCGGATTTATCGCTGACCGAAATCAGGGCTCTTTTGATTTGTATCATTGTTTATTGAATGCTGACCTTTCTATTTTGGATCTGAAGCCGATTCTCGCAAAAATATTGAACCGCGAGTGGCAGGATTTTATGTTCCTCTTTAAGAATCTCTAAAGTCAAATCTCTTTCCGACATCCCTTCCTTGATTTTCACAACTCCTTGTAAAATCACAGGACCGGAATCGACACCTTCGTCCACAAAATGAGCGGTGCAACCCGCGATTTTTACCCCGTATTCAAAGGCCTGTTTTTGGGCGTTCAATCCCGGAAAGGCGGGCAAGAGAGAAGGATGAATATTGATGATCCGATTCGAAAACGCACGGATGATTTCCGGTTTCAGAATTTTCATATACCCTGCGGTGACGATCAAATCCGGATTCAGTTCGAGGAGAAGACCAAGAAGATCTTTGTGATATTCGGATCTTTCACTATAGGAGCGAAAATCCAAAATTCGAGTGGGAAGTTTGTATTCTTTTGCGATTTCCAGAGCCTTGCTTTCCGGATTGTCGGAGACGAGGGTTTGCCCGATTCCTCGGATTTTGCCCTTTGCGATCCACTGTAGGACTTCCTTGAGATTGGAGCCCCTGCCGGAAGCTAAAAAAACGATCTTTTTTTTGGGTTTTGTAAACAGACTTGCCAAGAAAATTCTATCCGAGTAAAATCAGAGGCTGGATCCCGATTTCGAAGGCGGGATCCGTTGAATTTGGAGTTTCGCTTCACCGAGAATTCCAGATTCTGGACGGTTTTTGGAACCGTTCGGAAAATTCAAGAAGTTGCCTCTTTGAGGTCGCTCCGCGGGACAATCTTTTTTAGTTTTTGGTCTCACAAAAGACGCCAAGTTTTGAGAGAAACTGTAAGAATGTTCTGACCCAGCATTAAGGAGGCTCAGGTTTTTGTCGAAGAGTATTTCAGGAGAGATACATGTCACTTGCCAGAAAATCCACAGCGACCGTTGAACAATATAAATCCAACGAAATCTCGACTGTAAGCCAGGGAAAACTCATCGTCATGCTCTATGACGGCGCGATCCGTTTTCTAAATATCGCTCTGGAGAATAATACTCCCCGGAAATACGATGTGGTAAACAATCATATCCTCAAAGCGGGAGAGATCATAACGGAACTCATGCTTGCCCTCAACTTGGAACAAGGAGGGGAAGTAGCTAATAACCTCTTGGGAATTTATGTTTATATTAAAAAACGACTTCTCGAAGCAAACATGAAAAAGGATTCCGAAATCATTCAGGAAATTATCAAATACATGGAAGACCTAAAGTCGGCTTGGGAAGAAATCGAGAAAAAAGAAAAATCCAATGTCGTTTCCGCACCCTTTCAAGGAAGTCGCGGAAGCGGTTTATCCATTCAAGGTTAAACCTCGTTTCGTATCTATGTCAGTCGATAAAAATCAAAAGCTATTCGCCCTTTTTGGAGAAAAAATTCTCCTACTGGATCAACTCATAGGAAATCAAAAAAGACAGTTGGAAGTATTCGGTTTTGGAGACGGGGAGGCCGCGGCTAAGATTGAGGACGCAAATCTCCGCTTGGTCAATCAGCTCTGTTCCATCGATCGAAAGATCGAAAAATTGGAGGAGGGGGTTCCTCAGAATCTAGAACTGATCGAAATCACGGAAAGTCTTTTTCAAAAACTGGAAGAATCCAGATCGCTCCATTCTCGGGTAGAAGAAAGAATGAAAGAGGTTCTGAAAGAATATCAGAAGGAATTGAATATCGCGCAGGTTCAAATTCAGCTCAAACGTCACCTTCATCTCAGACAAGAATATTGGAACACGGGGACCTGTTAGAAAGAGCCCTGGAATTTCTAGGTTTAGAACCAGGGTTCAGTGCGGAAGATCTTAAAAGCCGTTTCTATCTTCTTTCCAAAAAATATCATCCGGATACCGGGGAATTTTCGAACGATTTTCTTTTTAAGGAATTGATCGAATACAGAAACGTTCTCCATTCTTATCTCGAACAAAAAACATTCCAAAAATCTGATATATCTCGACGTTCTTCTGTCGAAACAAAAGCGGACTATACCGTTTACAAACAAGCACGCGATATATATGACTTCGCGATTCACGAATACTATAAAATCACGGATGGGAATCCGATTTTTTTAAAAGGAGAGGAAAACCCCGCCCTCAGAAAATTAAGAAGTTCCTTGGAATTGGCAAAGAAGGGCTTTGAAGAATTGATTTTATTCTATCCAAACAGCATCTGGATCGGAGACGCAAAAGACACTCTTCAAAAAATTGAGGTTTGGTTTAAGGAACCCTAAGGGAATTGGAAGGCATTGAAAAAACAAACCCTGAGGCGAGTCCGTTTTGGATACTGATCACCAATACCTGAGAGCGAAGGGTTAAAAACTGACCCGATGTAACTGCAACGTTCATCTTGCAGATTCGATTTGCGTTTTCTCCGGTTGCGGGTGTGGCGAGTGGCCCGGTGTTCGGACTCAATTCGATCGAATATTCCAAAGGTTGGTTTGGAATCAGATTTAAGATTCCGTTCACACACTGAATTCCTGTATTGATATCCGCTGGATTTCTGGATTCGTTTTCCGTATTTGCCGCAAACAGACTATAACCGCTAAATAAAAGTTCCGGATTTCCCGCTCTCAGTCTAAGCTCGTAACCGCTTGCGATCTGAGAAATACTGATCAAAGTGGGGGGAGTGGATATCAGTCGGGTTGTTGAATAGTGAGGACATCCCAGAACAAGTGAAATTGCTGGAAGCAAAAATAGAATCCAAAAACGTTTCAAAAAGAAATATACTCCCTCCAGCCGAACTTTTCAGCCTGCTGATCCGATATTGAGAAGAGTGGAAAGCGTAGTTTTGGTGTCACCCGATTTTCTTCCGGCAAGTTCCACTTGAGTTCGGAGAGGAGTTTGTTTCCCTTACGTGTGTTGCAACTCCTACAGGCGGAAACCAAATTCTCCCAAGAATTGAATTCTTTTGGTCTGTCTTTTTTAGAAACCCCTTCCCAACGACTTCGAGGAATTACGTGATCCAGGGTCAACTTTGAACTTGGAAACTTTCTACCGCAGTACACACAATGGTAATTGTCTCTTTGAAAGATATTTTCTCTGGAAACTCGATCTTTTCGGGGAGGAACCTTGTAGTAGTCCCTGAGAAGGATAATTCTGGGGGCGGTAAATTTGAGTTTTTCGGAACGAATCAGAAACGTTTCGTCATCCTTGATCAATTGTGCTTTTTCAAGAATGATTAGGATGAGGGCGTCTTTGACCGACCGGATCCCGATGGGGACGTAACCGGCATTCAGCACAAGCACCGGCTGCGCAAGAATGTCCATAACTGGTCAAAAAATAACCTATAGGCGGAAGATGTAAAGAAATTCTCAGTCGATTTTGGATCGATTCTTTCGGATGAAATAAGCCGCGATTAAAATGAGAAGAATCGTACCAATCAACGTCAGAACCGTTAGCTGACCTTGATGTACCCAACTCATGAGAATGTCAAAGTTATGTGCACCGAAATATCCGAGATAAACCCAAACAGGAACGGAAATGATCGCGGCAAAAAAATCCAAGGTTGCAAAACGATAGAATGAAATTCGATCCGTGGTTCCCGCGGTGAGATAAATGGGCATTCTCAAACCGGGCATAAATCGAGCCATAAAAGTAACCCAGTTTCCGTATTTGGAAATTTTCTCCTGAACCTTAGCAAATCGTTCCGGTGTTACAATTCGGGATATCATAGGAATCTGAAGAGCACGAACTCCATAGACTCTTCCAATCAGAAAAACGGAAGCGTCTCCGATGAGGACTCCTGCCATTCCTACCAAAAACATAAAATGGGGATCTGCTTTACCCAATCCAGCAATGACTCCGCCGGAAACGAGGGAGATGTCCTCGGGAACGGGAAGTCCAAAACCGCAAAGGATCAACACGAGGAAGACGGCGATATACCCGTATTCGGAAAATATGTTTACGAGAAGATTTAAGAATTCCATTCCTTCAACAAGCACCTATTCGGATCTTCAACCAGTAAAATAAGGATCCGTTAAAATAGCAGTAAACAAAACAAAAAAAGTGGGAGGACTTTTGGGAAAAGTTCCCGAATTTTGTGTATAGTGTATTATTCCAGAAATGATTTGATTCAAAAAGAAGAATCCGGTCTCGCTCCCTATGCGGTATCGAGTGCGGATAACGGGGGAAGGGTTTACGAAGAAGAGGAACATTCGTATCGTCTTCCATTTCAAAGAGATCGGGACAGGGTTTTGCATTCGAGTGCCTTTAAAAGACTACAGTATAAGACCCAAGTGTTTATTTTTTCGGTAGGTGAAAATTACAGAAATCGAATGACTCATACTTTGGAGGTCGCGGGACTTTCCAGGACGATCGCGTCCGCCTTAGGTTTGAACTCTCACCTAGCAGAAACGATCGCATTGGCTCACGATCTTGGACATACACCGTTTGGTCACGCGGGCCAGGATGTTCTTTCCGGTCTGATGAAAGAACACGGGGGATTTGAACACAATAAACAGTCTTTACGAATCGTAACGGCCATTGAAAAAAAATATCCCGGTTTTTCAGGCTTGAACTTATGCAGGGAAACTCTCAAAGGATTGATGAAACACGGTGCCGATTACGAACACGAAACTTCCGGAATGTCCCTGGAGCGAAGGGAGGACGGTCCGTCTCTCGAAGGAATGATCGCGGATCTTTCGGATGAGATCGCTTATACGAGTCACGATATCGAAGACGGTTGGGAAATGGGGTATCTGCATCTTGGAGATTTATCGGAAAATCGTTTTTGGAACGAGGTCTACGAAGATTGTAAAATCCTATATCCGGATGCGGGAGAAAAAATTCTCATTCGAACCGCGATTCGAACCCTTACGAATTCGATGGTATCGGATCTGATTACCAATATATCATTTCATTTGGAAAAAAATAAAATCCGATCTAAAGAAGACCTAACTCGGGTTTGGCGGCATGGAGTTCGGATCGCAGGTTTTTCAGAGGATGTAAATTCGAAGTTTCGAGAGCTGAAAACGTTTCTTTACGATCGATTGTATCGACACGAAGATTTGGTAAGAATGAGCGATTACGGAAAAAAGGTAATCGAATCTTTGTTCGATTATTTCGTAAAACATCCCGAAAAAATCCCCGATAGTTATAAGGAAAGGATCGGAGAAGAATCTCTTTACAGGGTAATCAGCGATTATGTGGCAGGGATGACCGATCGATATGCGGAAAAAATCTATCAATCACTTCCATAATATTCTATTTTTTTAATGTATATTTAATCTTTTTACGGTAACTTCGTTCTTTTATGCAAAAAACGAAGTTTTATCTGCGTGACAACGCCGATTTTCTTTCGGTCATTTTTGACGTGGTTTGAAAAAACCTTGTAATTCTGTCTTTCAGGGTGAAACGTTTTTTGTTTCGATTTCAACGGAAATTCACGATCTGAAATATTGTAGATCCTGTCTCTTGTCCTTAAGAGAGGAATTGTATCGAAAACTCGTTAGTCTTTATTGTCGTCCTTATAACAATAGTTGATTAAAACCGTAATTGGAAAAACCCCATCGGGACAGATATTGATCGCTCCGATTTGAAAGTTTCCATTATCCCCAACATTGAGGGCTCCAATGCTAAATCCTCCTCCTATATTGACGGCTCCTAGGTTTACTCCGGTTCCTCCTTTCGAATTGATCACCCCGATCGTAAGTCCACCGCCGTTATGATTCACCCCGCCTATCGTTAGGTGTAAGCCAGGTTTTGACTTTGAGTTGTAAAGCCCGAGTTGAATTCCGGCCTTGCTCATTTCGGAAAAATTCACCGCGCCGGTCTGTATTGTAAAAGTCCCTTTTTCCTCTGTGTTATAAAACCCAAGTTGAATTCCATTGTCGCTTTCTGTAGAATTTATGCCGCCGGCTTGAAAAGTAAAACCTCCTTGGGTACCATTGTTCATAAAACCCGCTTGGATTCCGGCGCCACCTTCCACCTCATTCACGCCGCCTGCCTGAATCGCAAAGCCTGCTTTTTTCGAGCCATTGTAAAATGCAAGTTGTGTCGCTGCATAGGTGTTTCCTTCGGAAAAATTGGCAGCTCCGACTTGAACACCGACCAGGTTGTTCATTACATAGTTGAAGGCCCCTATATGGATTCCATATAGATTTTTTACTTCTCCGGTGGAAAGATTGAGGTGAACGACTTGGGATTCGGTTCTTACGGGAACTCTGACAAAAGACTTGGGGCCGCTAAATCCGGTTACACCGCAGTTTAGGAAGAATGTTGTAGATCCTACAAATCCTAAAACGGAAAGAATGATTTTAAACTTTAAAGAATGATTGTATTTCATGGTCATTTACAATAGTTGAATCCGATCATTACCGGAAAGGTTCCCTTTCCGCAGAAGTTGAGAAGTCCGAACTCTAAAGTCGGTTCTTCGGTATCTTCCTCTCCGGCGGCGTTGATCAAACCGATTTGAATTCCCGATCCTCCGTTTAAGATTCCCACATTGACTCCCTTTCCTTGAAGATTCAAGGCGCCGAGATTAAAGCCGGTTCCTTTTTCATTCAGAATCCCCAAATTTACTCCATTGGAATGTAAATTCAAAGCTCCGATCACCAAACCTTTGGTTTGATAATTTCCCGCACCGATTGTAACCTCAAATCCCGGCATGTCTTTGTTATCCAATGCTAAATTGACGAGACCGACTTGCAACCCACTCGATTCTACTTCCGAAACATTGAGAACACCGATTTGAATTCCGGCTTTTTTGATATATACAGAATTGAAGAGAGCTATCTGGAGGACATAGCTTTTGTCTGAGTGGTTTGCCAGTCCTATCTGAGCTCCTACAAATTGATTCGGACTGGATTTGTAGGATGAGGCCGGTGTTCCGTCATGTTTATCAAAGACGTTTACGATCCCAAGCTGAGTCCCGATCATTTTGATTTTTGCGGAATTGTATACGGAAATCTGTGCCCCGTATGTTTTTCCTTGAGAGTAATTTACAACACCTGCTTGAGCACCGATCAATAGCGATTCCACCGTATTTACGGTTCCGATATTCAAACCGATCAGATTTTTCAGTTCACCATAAAGAAGATTGAATCGAAATACTTCTGTTTCTGTTTTCGGAGGGACCCTTGTTGTAATCCGGGGAGTCAATGCAAAGCCGCAATTGGATAACAAGATTCCATACAAAAAAAGAAACGCATAAGTGCTGTGTTTGAAATTGATTTTCATAGTGTTCGTTGAGATATTGTAGCGTATCATTAGGAAAAACAAAGAACTGTCAATTCCGTTTTTATGATTACGAGACTGTATAAATATTGTAGATTTAGGTTAAAAAAAAATGATTCCATTGAGTATCGATAGCGTTCGGGTATGAAATTGTGTCTTTCGTGTTGTGGAACTCCTGCAATGGAAACTTTCGGCGCGGTTTGTGTGGAACGGGAACGCGTGATGGCGGTAACAGATTCGCAATGTCCAAACGATAAAACGTGATACGCTATCATCGGTAATACCTCTTTGGTTTCCGACAAACAACGTTTTATCAATCGTTGATCAACGCTCTGAGAACTTCCTGAATTTTCTGGCAAAGAGCGTCGACTTCATCCTGAGTTGTAAACCATCCGCTTGAAATGCGGATCGCACGCAGCGCTTCTTCTTCGGTATAACCCATGGATAAAAGGGACGGGGCTGGTTCCCTCGATCTGGATTTACAAGAAGATCCTGTGGAAACTACAAAACCGGATTCTTCCAATCCCATCATAAAAAAATCGACGTCGTCGGTTGGTAGAATACAAAACGAAGTGCTCGGAATTCGAGGAGAATCTTTTCCGATCATTTTACAACCGCATCCTTCCAAAGTCGTTTCGATTTGAATCTGATAAGCTTGTAAGAGTTCGTTTTTTTTTGACAGGTTCGGAATTCTTTTTTTTAAGACTTCGGAAAGGGCGAGGATCGAAGAAGAATTTTCGGTTCCTGCTCTGTGATTATTTTCCTGATTTCCGCCCCGAAAGATTCCGAATTCTTTTTCTCCTACAAAGTTCGGATCAATCCAGGTTCCGGAAGCGCCCATCCCCGCTCCGATTTTATGACCCGAAAATGTAAACCCGCTTAAAATCGCATAAGGAATTTCTAATTTACCAAAGGATTGCATCAGATCCGAAAAAAGAGGGGCCTCGTATTTTTGACAGAGCTCGTATGCGGTTTCCAGCGGTTGGATTACGCCGGATTCATTGGCGACGTGAAGAATAAAAACCGGTCCGGATTCTTCTTTGAGAAGTTTTTCGAGATGGTCTAAATCTACGGATCCATTGCGGAGAGAACGAATTTTTCTGAATTGTCGACCGGCAAACTCCAACGCGGAATAAATCGAAGAGTGTTCCAACGAAGACACGATCGCCGAGCCGGAAACTTTACCGCGGATCGCATACGCAAGTAGATGATTTGCCTCAGTTCCCGTGGAGGAAAATACGAATTCCTTGGCGGGCTTTTGAGTGTATTTTTCCAAAGTTTTGCGGGCGGATTCTATTTTTCCCTGTCTGGCTAAGGAAAAGCGCGTGGCTCCGGAGGGATTGTAAAAATCGGAAAAGTAATCGTTTTGAATTTCAACGAGCACATCCTGAAAGGGAGGATGTGTCGCGTTGTAATCAAAATAGCGGATCTTCTTCGACATGGAGCTCATCCGCTTCTTCGTATCTTCCTTTTTTTCTTAGGATATATCTCAATAATTTTTTTCTATCTTCCAAGAGGTCGCTTCTACCGACTCCCGTAACCCGATACGCCTTGTCGATCGTATAGAGTTCCGCTTCCAATTGTTGGAGTTCTAACAATGCGGAATCCAACTGGTCCTTACGGATCAAAGCGCGAATGATCATCAGTCCGGATTCAAAAACGGAGCCTTTTTCTAAAAGAGAGGATTTCGATGCTTCCCGAAAATAAAAGATCGCCTTGTTGAAAAAAAGCGGATCTCGTTTTCCGAGCTGATAATTTAGCATTCCACGCTTCATGAGCAATTCATCATATTCTACGGTACCCGGATCGGAAAAGAAAAGCAGCTTTTCCAAAATTCCGTCCGCTTCCAAAGGAGAGATGGAATTCAATCCAGTTTTGTAGATTCCAAACGCAAGAATGTTGAGCGCTTTTTTAAAATCGTTTGCGCTCACGATCAGTTTTCGATCCGAGTCGATTACAAAAGAGTTCGATTTGATCTGAGACCAAACCCGCATCTGATTTTGTTTTTCGGTCAGAACATTTGCCGGATCGTTTTGTCGATTGCAGGAGAAAAAAGTTCGCTGGGGTTTTTCTTTTTCAATGGTTACTCGAACCGCTTCTTCCGTATTTCGAATATAATCCGCATAAGCGAGCAGAACTTCTTCGGGTCTACAAACTGCAAGCGCCGTTTTTTCGATTTTTTTAGGGACCGATAGATCCGGACCTGAAAAGTTGAGAGCTCTTTTATAATAATCAAGCGCTTCGAGAACCGTGGGCGAGGTCAATCTCCAATATTCTCCCGGATTGAGTCCCCCGGTGATCGGGTTTCTGGATCTCGTTTTGGAGGAAAGTTTTTTCTCACCGGACGAGTCTTTGCTCATTCCCGAATCCTTAAATCTCCAGATGGAAATCGAATCGGTCCAACTCGGCTTGTATAAAACCGAATCCCTTTCACTCAGAGAGGCGTAATAAATACACGCTTCTCTCATTAACTCCAAATCCGGGATTCGTTCCCCTTGATCCTGATACGCGACTTCTTTTTGAAGAATGGAGTCGCCCTTTTCGATAAATTCTTCCGCGGTTTTAGGATCATAACCCGGTGGTTGGAGCATCAAAGCGAGCTTACTCAATAATTTATATCGATTGGGTAGGATCCAAGCCGCTCCTGCGACCCAGACAAATACAAGAAGCAGAACTAATTTTTTATTTTCCCGAATATACGTTAGCAATGGATGACTCTCCGAAGGTTCGGAAATTTGATTCGACTCCTGAATGGATTCCATGCAGAATGAAATTCTGGACCAGTTGAAGGGATGGTTCCTATTATAGGGAACATTCTTCTCAAATCTGTTCCGTTACCGGAATGAATCAAGCAAATAATAAAGTCAGACGCAATCATCCCTTTCGTTTCCATTTCTTTTGGTTCGGACCTTTTTTTCTGATCGTCTTTTTTCCCTTTCTCATTTCGGCTCAGGAAGAATGTTCTGATTCCCAGTCCAAAGTGACACCGGAGTTTTTTCTTTCACTCGCGATCGAAAAACAAACCGAAGCCGCGCGTTTGTCTTCGGCGGACAAATCCAAAAAAGCGTATGCGGAATCCATCGAGTTTTACGAAAAATACTTTCGATGTTCCGAAGTTCTCAAACGGGATGTTTCACCGGTTTCCAGGATTGGAAAGGCAAACGCGCATTTTGCGGTTTCTCAGTTTGAGGAAGCCGAAAAGGAAGCCGGCGCCGCCATTCGGATCGATCCTAATTTTAGGGATGCCTATCTCGTAAAGTCGAGGGTTCTCATTCGTCTGGGTGAATTTCAAAAATCGAGCGATTATCTGGAGGCAAATCTAAGTCGGTTTCCGGATGATTCCGATCTTCTCTATCTTTTGGGTTCTTTGAATCAGGAACTCAAAAATTTTCCGCGAGCCATTTTGTATCTTACATCTCTCAGCGATTCGATCCGAAATCGGGAGGGAAATCCGAAATACAGATCCTATGTGGATAAATCCTTGGGAGAAATGTATTTCGCAACCGGACAGACAAAAAAGGCGTTGTATTTCTTAAGTTCGTATCTTCAGCAAAACCCGAGCGATGTTTCCACAAGACTCACAGTCGCTCGGATTTGGAATCAGCTCGGAAAATTTGCTTCCGCTCGCAAAGAACTCAATCGGATTTTAAAATCAAAAAAAGATTTGTCATCGGTAGAACATTTGCTCGCCGAAATGTATTTTATCGAAAGCAGATCTACTGCATTCGAATATTTTAATATTCTTGATCAACAGGGAAAAATTCCGAAAAAAAGCGTTTTGGAAGGACTGTATTTGGTTTTGAGCGGCAAATATGAGAATGCTAAAAATTTACTTTTGCCGATCCAGGAGCGATTTCCAAATCGTCTTGCGGTCCGTCTGGCGATGTTGGACGTTTATCAAAGGGAAAAAAATCCGTCTCGATATTTGAAAGAACTCAGAGAGGTTTCCGAATTGATTTTTGGAATGCAACAGTTTGAACTCGCGGAACGAACCGCACAAAGAGCGCTTGCGATCCAAAATAAAACATCGGAATGGAGTGATTCGGAGATCTACGACTTTTTAGCTTCTTGCCATGAACAATCCGGGTTTGTGTATCGTGCGATTTTGATGTCTCGCAAAGCGGTTGAAACCGCGGAAAATTCGGAGCAGAAACTCAAGTTTCAACTTCATCTCGCCTATTTATTGCGTGCGGACCCTCCCGGAAAAAAAGAAGAAGCTGAAAGTTTGATACGCGCCGTGCTCGATTCTCAACCGGAACTATCCTATGCGAGATATCTTCTCGGAATCGTTTTGGCCTCTAAGGATTTGTTTCAAGAGGCACTGAAAGAATTCAATACCGCGATCGAAAAAGAACCCGAAAACGGGATCTATTATTTTTATCGAGCATCCGTTCTGGAGAAGTTAAACCAACAGGAGGCGATGGAACAGGATCTCAAAAAAACGATTGAGATTGATCCCGGAAATCCGATGGCATACAACTATCTCGGTTATTATCTTTCCGAAAAGGGAGTTCGATTGGAAGAATCCCTTAGTTTGGTCCAAAAAGCCGTGGAATTAGCACCGGATAACGAAGCGTATCAAGACAGTCTTGGTTGGATCTTTTTTAAATTGGGGAATCACGAAGAAGCTCTTTTGCATTTGCAGCTTGCATTTCAGATTCTCAAAGATAAGGGAGAAGAGGATCCGGTCATTTTGGAACATATAGGCGACGTTTATAAGGACAAGAATGAGTTAAGAAACGCTATCGCATATTGGGAAAAAAGTCTGAAACTTTTTAAGAAGAAAGAGGACAGATCCAGAATCCATAAAAAACTACAATCGGGAGATTCCGAAAAATCCGGAAACCGTCTCAATCCGGAAACGAAGAACTAAATCCAACTATGAAACTCAAACTCCATTTTCTCTTTTTGATAGCCTTTGTCTTTTTGTCGGAATGCACCACGACTCAGATCGAGGAAATCTCCTTTCCGGATAAGGGGAATTTAAAATTTCTTCCTGCAAAAAACGCACAAGCAGCCCTTGTTCTCAAATCGGTGCGGGAGCTCGAAGAAAAAAACACTTCCTATTCGGGAGAGTTTTCGATGAGAATCGAAAACTTTGTCCCCAAAAAGGAATCTTTTTCCGCGGATGGAAAGATCTTTTACGATCAACCTTCGGGCAAGATGTATATCGAACTTTCGGATCCTTTTTTTGGAATGATCGTTTCCAGGGTTTTTACGGATGGAGTTTCGATTCGTATCAAAACGGCGAGCAATGCTCCTCAGGTTTTACCGATGGGGGATATCGTTTTCACGGATCCAAGTGGGAAAAAACAATCTACGATTCCGTTTCCGATTTTGTATTCACTTTTGTCCAACAACAGTTCCGGTCTCGCTGGAAAGGATCCGATCTATGTGAATCTTTCGGAAAAGGCCATCCTTGTAAAAAAACCGGGTGAGGATGTCACCTTTTGGATGACGGATTTTGGGATCGTTTCTGTGGAACTTCTTTCCAAAAAAAGCAATCTGAAAGCGATCACAAAGGTGCAGGGAACGGTTTCGTTTCCACCGAAAACCACGATCACAAGAATCGTGGAACCGAACACGAATTTAGACCGGAATAAGATCGAGATTCGAATGAAAAAGGTCACCCTTTCTCAAACGATTCCGGATTCTAAATTTCAGTTTTAAAAGATGCAGATCGCGGTTTACAACATTCTTTCCCCCGACAACTTGGATGAATCCAAACAATAAAGAATCGTAAGGATACCGGTTTCATAGACTGAGTTGATAACAGTAAAAATTTTCAATCGAATTAGGAGCAACGATGCTTGCCGAAATTAAAAACAATCACATTCTCGAACTTTATATCGAAACCAACGAAGTGAATTCGTTAGACGGAGATTTCTTTCGGGCGATTTCCACGAAGCTGGAAACGATCGCAAAGGATCCTTCGATCAAAGCGGTGATTCTTACTTCTAAAAACGAAAAATTTTTTTCCAACGGTTTTAATCCGGACATTTTTGTCGGAAAGACTTTGGAACAAATTCAAGACGTCTTGCGTCTCGCATTGGATACTGCTTCCAAACTTTTGTTTTGCGAAAGACCGATCGTCTGCGCGATGAACGGACATTCCATGGGTTTGGGCGCTGTATACGCCATTTTTTGCGATTATAGAATTATGGTGGAAAAGAAAGGTCGTCTCGGTTTTCCGGAATCTCAGATCGGAATTAACTTTCCATCCGTAGCCGGTTTTATGCTCAAAGAAACCGTTGGGATCACATCCGCTCGAGACCTACTTTACTCCGGTAAAGGACTCAAAGGAGAAGAGGCGAAAGAGATCGGATTGGTTGATGAGGTGGCGACCTCTTCGGAAGAACTGATGATCAAAGCTAGAAAATACTGCGAACAATTCAAGGATATGGCGATCGAATCCGTAAAGGGAATTAAGATTTCCTTGAGAGATCCGGTTCGTATGTTTGCCGAACACAACGCAGAAAGAGATATCAAACTTCTTTCCGAAGCTGTATTTTCAAGAAACGGTCAAGAGGGAATGAAGTCCATCCTCGAAAGAAGAAGACCCGTATTTCAGTGAATTCGAATCTAGTTTAGAATAAAAAAGGCCGTTTGCGTTTGCATTCGGTCTTTTTTTTGTTCCGACAAATTGTTTTTTTGTAAAATAGAGTTGTAATCGGACTTGAAGTCCGATTTAGAGTAAACTATACGAAAAATTTATCCTTTCAAAGCTAGAATCTAGCTTTTTGTTTTATACTAGAAATAGAATTTAAAAAAATTCATTCCTTCGATTCGAAAGCAAATTCGATTTCAAAAAACTACAAAACAAAAAAAGTGCGGGAGACAATTCTTGGATTAATGAAACACCTTTCCGGGATTCAGGATTTCTTTTTTATCGATTTCCTTTTTAAAAGCCCTCAAACCCAACAATGCGGGTTTGGAAGTCGCTTTTTCATACCAAGCTTTGTGATCCAATCCGACTCCGTGGTGATGGGAGATCGGAGCTCCGTTTTGAAAAAACGTTTCGGAAACGGTCCGTTTCATTTTAAACCATTGGTCTGCAGGTTTTTTTTCATCCATTGGGAAAATGATCGTATAATACAAACAAGCCCCTTCGTGATAACTATGAGAAATATGACACATCGCTATCGATCCGGGAATGGATTTTTCTAATGCAGAAATCCCTTCCTTATGGAGATTGAGAACCCGATCATAGGTTGTAGAGGTTTCCATCGTATCAACGCCGATCCCATTCTCCATAACGTGGTTTCTTAAAAAAGGCATGTTGTATCTGGAATGAATCCACTGCTCTCCCAGGTGAGTCCCCGCATACAATCCGCCGTGATTTCCGATGATCTTTTTGATCTTAGAAAAATTCTGAGAAACGTCTTCCCTGCTTCCATCCAATCCTAAAAGAATCACACATTTTTCTTCTCCAAGAGATTTGAATTTTAGAACCTGGGCCTGGATCAGATTTTTGATCCATCTTCCTGGAGTCATTTTTTTACCAAGAGTGCCTAACGTTTGATAGAGACGGGTTTCGTTTTTGTCCGAAAGACGGATCATAGAAGTCGGGATTTCTCTGTGATTGACATCTTTGATAAAATTAACGCCGGATTTAAAATTGGGGAATACGATTCCGAAATACTTTCTTGTTTCGGGAAGTTTATGAACCTTAATGGTTGCTTCCGAAATCACTCCGAGTAATCCTTCACTTCCCGCGAAAATTTGATTCAGATCCGGACCGGTGGAAGAGGCGGGTTCCCTGAGAGTTTGTACAGTTCCGGTTGGTGTGATCACTTTCAGGCATGTAAGAATTTCCTCGATTTTTCCATAACGATTGGATTGTTGTCCTGCGCTTCGAGCCGCGATCCAACCACCTAACGTGGAATATTCGAAGGACTGAGGAAAATGACCGAGAGTAAAACCCTGGTCGTTCAGAAGTTTTTCCAATTTAGGTCCGTAAATTCCAGCTTGTACCGTTGCCAGATGACTTTCGGAATCCAAATGGACAAGGGAATCCATCCGGGTCGTATCCAAAGAAAGAACGGATTTTTGTCCTTTGCCTTTGACGACTTCCAGACCGCCTACGACGGAGGAACCGCCTCCAAATGGAATCACAGTGATGTTATTTTTGGAACAGTATTCTAAGATTTTAGAAATTTCGGATTCTTTACTCGGATAAATGACCCCATCCACGAAATGTTTGAGACTATCAAAGGAAAGTCGAAGTACATCATAATAACTTCTTCCTGCGGAATGAAAGATTCTCTCTCTTCTTTCCGTGGAAAAATGTTTTGTACCGCTGATCTTGCCAAGTTCACGAATTTGCACGGCGGATAACGTCGATTTAGGCAAGGTTATTTCTTCCAGGGCGACGGGAGGAGTTTTTCGAATATCGGTAACCTTAAATTCGTCGGAAAGAAATCCGAGGATTTCCTGCATTTGTGCTACTCTAAAAAAATCTTGTCCGTAAGCTCCCCAAGCGTTCCATCTTAGGTTGTCTCTTGAATAGTCGATTTTTGCATTGAGTTCGGTATAAAACATAGTTCTCTAAATTCTCCGTATAAATTGAATCCGGTTCGAAGCACAAGAATCTGAATTGGATCGGATTTCGCAACAGAATTCCGAATCTATCAGGTAGAGATCAGTTTCTGCAATTCTTTTACCTTTTCGTTTTCGGGTTCCAACTCACCCGCTCTTGCGATCAGATAACTCGCTCTGCTTAGATTTCCTCGCAAACGATAGATATCAGCGAGATGAATCAAATTCTTAACATGATCCGGAAAACGAAGCCGGAATCGTTCGCTCAATTCCTCCCCCTTTTTGAGAAGATTCGGATCTTTGGTTTTCGAATAGACCCGTTTTGTGAGAAGGGATGTGTAAAATAGCAGTTCGTGATTAGCCGGTTCCAAATCAATCGCCTCAAATGCGCATTGTAGAGCTTTAGAAAAATCGCCGATCTTGTCATAGAGTCTGGCCAAAAGTTTGAGATCTTCGGAGGAATAGGATTCCCCCTCGGGAGAATTTTTGTAAATCTTGAGAGCACCGGCAAAGTCCTTGGACAAGGCTGCTTTTTTGGCTTTGGAGAATCGGTCCTGGTCCTTTGTTTGCGAGTCTGTGATCGAGTATTCGATGGAAAGAAGACTGTAGTCGTCCGAAAATCGTCCCACGGATAAAAGAAGTTTTTCAATCTCCGGTAATTTTCCTTTTGCTTCTTCGACCCTTCTTAAAAATTCGTTTTCGTCTTCATTGATCTTTCGTTTACCGTCAAAGGATTCGTTCAAAATCAAATCGTCCTTTCCGTCTGAACCGCAGAAGATCTTATCTCCCGGTTTCATAGCGAACACTCTGACATAAACTTGTCCGTTGATTCCGCCCACTCCCAGTTTATAAAAATGGGTTTCAGGATCGATAAAAGAAGCGGTGTTATCCCTATAAAGAATGAGCCATGGATGTTCTACATTCAAATAATATAATGTTCCTGTTTCTTCTTCGATAAGTCCTAAAACCGCGGAAACAAGCATACTTCCGTTAAAGGTTTCGAAAACTTTTTGCAGATCTGTAAAACAATCCTTTAGCCAACGTTCGGGAGAACGATTTGCGGAATCTGGGTCCATTCTGGAACGAATGATCACCGAGTTATAAACGGCTCCCAATACAAGCGCACCTCCGGCTCCCTGGATGGATTTGCCCATTGCGTCTCCGTTTACAAATGCCTTAAATCTTTTTCCCTGAAGAATCAGATCGAAGGCGCTAAGATAGTCCCCGCCCAATTCGTATTGTTTTTCTCTAAACTCGAACTTTTTATACTGGTTTAACGCAAACTCGATTTGAATCGGACCGTTTGTCGTTTTTTTTGCGATCAGCGGATCCAAAAGCAACGAAGTCAAAAAATAATCCCCATCCTGTTTTTCCTTTAGATTTTGGATTTGTTGCATATTTTCGGAAATTTCACGATTCTTTTCCAAAATCTTATAATGACTGATAAAGTTGGAAAATCGGTATCTTTCTACGATAAAACCGCTAAAAAAACCGAGAACATAACTGATCGCAAGATTTTGCATCGAATAAGAGGCTTGGTTTGTGGAAAGATTGGGATGATAGATCAAAACGGAACTCAAAAACGCGAAGATGGAAATCGAATATAAAAGGATCAGCGCCCTTCTTGGAAAAGGCATAAAGACCATCGACATAACCACGATTTGGAGTCCGGAAACATAGTTCGGATCGTCCGAAATTCTTCCTGTAAAAAAAGCGGTAACGGTCAATAGATATAGAAAAAGAATATACGCCCATTCCAATCCCTTTCCCCGAAACCTGGTTCTTGCAAATTTATCGATCAGGATTAAAATCAGAAAAGCGGTAGAAAGCAGACTCAGACCGATTCTATAATAAAATAGGTCCGGAAATTCTGGGTGTAGTTTTTGATCGGTATCGAATGCAAAACCCAACCAGACAAAAACACCGATGATCGATCCTGGATAATGCAGAATTCGAGCCTGTCTGTGGAGATCCGCAATGTATTCTTTCGAATACCGAATCCTATCCTCGTTGATGTCAAATAGCAGTCGAAAGTATTTTCGGAAGGGGGGTGGGAAGGTCATCGTTACTCTAATCTGTTGATAATTACTTTTTTTTTCAACCAGAGTTTTGAATTTTAAATCGGACTATTGATTTTAAATCGCTACTTTAAAAGCTGTTGACCACTCTCATTTTCTGAGAAATCTCTGCAGTTATGGCTCTAAATAAAAAGTTGTCCTCCTCTCAATTGAATTCTTCCAAAAATTCCAATCAGTCCGTTTATGATTTGTTGATCATCGGAGGAGGGATCACCGGAGCCAACGTGCTTTGGGATTCTACCCTTCGGGGAATGAAATCCGTTCTTCTCGAAAAAAACGATTATGCGTCCGGGACAAGTCAGGCTACTTCCAAAATGATTCACGGTGGTCTTCGCTACCTGAAAAATTTCGAACTGAGTTTGGTGCGGGAATCGCTTCGAGAAAGAGCGACTCTTGCAAGAATCACTCCGAATGCTGTTCAAACGATGGGATATCTGGTTCCTGTATACTCGACGTCAGAAAAGTTCGTTTTGAAAGTGGGAATGGAAATGTACAACGCTCTTTCTTATGATCGAAACAAAAATATCTGTGAAGACAGACTCATTCCGAAATACAGTTTTCTTTCCAGAGAACATACCATTATGGAATCTCCTACTTTAAATCGCGAGAAACTCAAGGGCTCCTATCTATATTACGATTATCTTAACCTTAATCCCGAAAGACATACCTGCGAATTTATTTTTTCCGCTCGTGAAAAAGGAGCCGAAGCAAAAAATTATACCGAAGTGATTTCGATCCTGCATAAGGATTCCCTATACCACGTCGTTGCTCGGGATAAAGTGACCGGTAAGGAAACTCTTTATCAAACAAAGGCGATTGTAAACGCAGCAGGTCCTTGGGCTGATTTTGTGGAATCTCTGGCCGGAGTCCCATCCGATAAAAATTTGGTTCGTTCTAAGGGAATCCATATTATCACAAGAAAAATATGCGGTGATAAAACCGTAGTTTCTAAAAAGAAAGACGGAACTCATATCTTTATCATTCCTTGGAGAAATAAAACCATCATCGGAACCACCGATACGGAATATCCGGATAGTCCGGACAGGTTTCGAGTCACCAAAAAAGACATCGAGGATTTGATCGGCGAAATCAATCATTCCTACGGATATACGGATCTGACTCTAAAGGACGTAGATTTTTATTACGGCGGACTCAGACCTTTGGTGGAGGATCCGACCGAAAAAACTTCCACATACAATGCTTCTCGAAAAACAGAAATTTTTGATCATAAGGACTCCGGTTTCCCCGGTTTTTTTACGGCGATGGGTGGAAAATATACAACGAGTAGGGCTGTCGCTGAAACTGTAGTCAATCAGGTTTCCGACTTTTTACCCGGGAATTTTAGGGCTTGCGAAACGGAGATGGTTCCGCCTTCGACCGGAGAATATTCCGATCTTCCTTCGCTTACCGCCGATTTATCAAGGAAGTTTTCAAAACTAAGCGGGGAGCTAATCGAAACCGTTGCATTGCGTTACGGATCGCAAGCCTATCGAATTTTGGAAAAGAGTTCTTCCAAAGAGGAATTTTATAAACTGCAAAACGGTGAAATATTTTTTGAAAGCGAGTTACGTTTTATCACAGGAAGAGAAGACATTCGTTTTGGAACCGACTTCTTCTTTCGCAGATCGGGAGTCGGCGTTCCCGGTTTGCCTGAGGAAAGAGAAAAATCACGAATGATTCATTCTATCGGTAAACAACTCAAATGGAATTTGGCTCGGATTCGAAACGAAATTAAAACCGTGGAAGACCGGTATAAAATCGTATGATCCTTAGAACGTAAACGAGTTGGATAGAATGAGGGACATGAAGTCTTTGATAATTTCCGAAGTATCGGAAAGGCTGATAGAATCTCCGTCTACGATTCTTTGAACCACGGTTCCTAAAATTACGCTGATCAAAATCCGATTCAGATTCGGGTTTGTTACCCCAAGGTGTTTTGTGATGATGTTCACGTATTCCTTCATTGCGTCGGTAATCAGCGTTTTTTCTTCTTCGTGATTTTTGAGTCTGGAAACATCGCAAATGATATAAAGAAGATTCTGAAAATACGATTCGCGAGCTTGAATCATTTGAAATAAAGATTCCACCCGAAGTTCGAGAGTCTGACCCGGATTTCCTTTCGAATAGAGTTGTAATTCTTCGATGTCCTTACTCAGAACAAATTTTACCAATTCTTTGAAAATATCTTCTTTTGTCGCGAAATAGTGATACAGGGTTCCGGTGGAAACGTCGAGCTCCGTTGCGATTTCCCTCATGGATACCGCAGAATAACCTCTTCTTGCGAGAATATCCACACACTTGGATAGGATTTCTATTTTGTATTTCTCATGATTGACTATCTTCGGCATTGGGATCCTTCTCTGTTTCTACAGTAGACAAACTCTATACGTAATGTTCAAGTTACTCTTTCGGGTCAAGAAAATTGACCCGAAAGCTATCGATGTGGTTTAATACGCGATTTTTAACTTTTGATAAATAAAACCCAAGAGCCAAATTGGTCCGATCAACAAAAATTGAATGTCCTTAAAGAAGGACGGTTTTTTGCCTTCGATTTTATGACCGATAAATTGTCCGATCCAAGCAAGTACGAAGATCGTGATTGAAAGTTCCAAAATTCCATAGGAATACGTTCCGAGTAGGATCGGCAATACCGTTGCTTGGAGAAAAATGATCAGATAGATCATCAGTGAACTGAGGATCAACATTCCCAAAGCCAACGCCGGAGATAACCTTGCGTAAAATACCAGAGCAAATGCAAGAGAAAGCGTCGTAAAATTTAAATACGGAACGGATTGAAAAAAAGAAGGCACTGGAATGGACCAGAGTAAACCGAGCACTGTAAAATAAATGAGGGGGACGCAGATCCAATGAATATTTTTGTTGGTCGGATTGCGATGGCTGTCCGCGTATTCGTCAAACCAAGTCTCGACGGATTTCATAACTTTTACTCCTTTCTTTAAAAATTTTAAACGTTCGAAATAGAATCGCAAGTGTTTTTTATCAAACCTTCCGAATAAAATCCAAAATATCGTTTTAATAAAGGACCCAGCTTTTCTAGGATCAACATTTTCTTTCTCTGGAGTTGGTAGATCTGTGATAAAAAATCTACTAAAACGTTTCGTATCAAGTTCGAGTCTGTTTTTTGTAGATGGAACCTAAATCTTTTCAGAAATCCGGGACTGCAAACCGGAAAAGGATCATTACGGTTCATCATCCATTACAGAACTTTCGCTTTCAGCAATGATTTTTTCTTCCGATGTCGATCTTGTTTCTACAGTCGGCGACGTTTCTGTTTCGAGGGGTCGTGTGATTCTTTCGATCGGGAGTTTTTTTACATGGTTTGCCATTTCTTTGAGAATCGCTTCCGTGATCTGTTTCATAATCTCGCCGGTGACCTGATTTTCTAAAACATCGGTGATCATAGAACTGATATCTTCTCCGAGACGTTTGGATATCTCTCCCATAAACGGAATTCGCGATAATTCCCCTAACAAAAATTTGGATTGAAGAGATTCGTTTACCTTTGCGTTAAACTGTCCTTGATGGAGTTCGAAGGCTTTTTTTGCGAGTTGACTGTAATCCAAACGGACCATGACTTCTTCCACCCGCTCCAAGGAATGTAAAAACACCGCGTCCGCGATTGTATCCACGATCACATCTCTAAATCTGAATGTGATTTCTCTGGTTACTATATCGCTGATATTTTGTCCGGACTGACCTAACTTGTAAAATGCGATCAGAATTTTCATTCCTCTCAATAAAAGAAAAGGACGAAGGAAATAGAATGGGATCACTCCGACCACTTCGTACCAGTTCATGGAAAAATAGGTTCCCGGATCCTTTGATTTTCGAAATTTGGTGATCAATTCCACACCCCAAACAACTAAGACAAAAAAATCGAAGCCGATGACATAGGTGTATAGATCTTTAGAAAGAAATTCCTTATAGGAGTTGTAGATCAAAAGAAGAAGAACGTCAAATGCGGCCATCAATAGAAGAAACAGGTCTCTTCCAGATCCCGGCAATGCACGGAGCCAAAGATAAAAATGCCGGACGTTAAATTTGTTGACCCGGACTGGAGAAGGTTCGGAATCAGCCATTTTACTCATACTCTCCACGGAAAGGTTGGTTTACAGTATTTATGAGAATGGGATTCTGGTCACTACAATTCCATGTCCTCACAAGTGGCGATTGACGGTTTCAATCTGATATATAAATTCCCCGATTTAGAAGAATCTATGTATCAGAATCAACTTAAAAAAGCGAGACAAGGGCTTTTGGAATTGATCGAGTTATATTCTAAAAAAAAGAAAAAACAGAACTTTCATGTTTTTTTTGACGGTAAGAAGGAAATCGGAAGCGAGGTTTTTCAGGAAACGTTCGGAAAACTAAATGTGTATTACAGCAGGGACAGAAAAGCGGACGATCTGATCAAAGAATTTGTTCGAACCAATATTCGTCCTTCTGAGATTCAAGTAGTCAGTTCGGATAAAGAGATCTTTTTTCACGCAAAAAAATGGGGCGCTCATCCGATTTCATCCGAAGAATTTGCATCCATCGTATCCGCAGAAATTGCTCCTCCAGACGCGGAACCGGACGCCGAGGAATTCAAAGATAAAAAACTGGATCCCGTCGAAGTAGAATATTGGAAAAATTTATTTAGGAAAGGCAGATAGCTGTGCTGTTTAACTCCGTTACCTTTGCGATCTTTTTTGCAGTCGTTTATACTCTCTATTGGCTGATTCCTAAAAAAAATCGTCCCGATTTTCTGATTCTTTCCAGCGCCTTTTTTTACATTTGGTTTTCCTGGATTTTCTTTTTTCACTTTTTACTGATCATCCTTCTCAACTATCTTCTTTATGTTCAAATCAAGACCTCAACGAAACATTCCAAAAAATGGATGATCACAGCGGTTCTTTTGAATTGTATCAATCTCGGGTTTTTCAAATATTTTTATTTCTTTTCAAGAGCTCTCGCGGATCTAACGGGTTATCCTTTTTTTCAGGAGATTCAGGGAGTCGTTCATATCATTCTGCCTCTTGCGATCAGCTTTTATAGTTTTCAAATGATCGCTGCCGCGGTCGATGCGGGAAGAAATCCCGAAGGAGAAATCATTTCTTTCAAAGGATACTTTTTATTCGTTTTGTTTTTTCCCGTTCTGATCGCAGGACCGATCATGAGAACCGGAGATTTTTTTCCAAACCTGAAAAATCTGGAACCGGATCGGGATAAAATCTATAACGGTTGTTATCTGATGATCAGCGGTCTAATTAAAAAAGTGCTGATAGCGGATCCGTCTGCCGGTTTGATTTCCCCGATTTTTTCCAACCCAGAAGTATATGATTCCACTTCTTTAATTCTTGCGGGTATCGGTTATTCGATTCAGGTTTTTTGCGATTTTTCGGGTCTGACGGATATGGCAAGAGGAGTGGGTGCGTTACTCGGATTTTATCTTCCGGAAAATTTCAAGGCTCCTTTTTTTTCCCTCAGCGGCAGGGAACTCTGGCAGAGATGGCATATCACTCTATCCATCTGGTTGAGGGATTACATTTACTTTTCGTTAGGCGGAAGTAAGGTTGCCGTTTGGAGGACCCATCTCAATCTGATTCTTACGATGACAATCGGCGGATTCTGGCACGGAGCGGATTATACGTTTATCGCTTGGGGCTTTTACTGGGGAGTTTTGCTCGCCGGTGAAAGATATTTGGAGACCACTCTAGGATGGAAACTGACTCCTGAAAAAAATATCTTTTTGAAGGCGATCAAAGCTGCGATCGTATTTTTATTATTTTCTTTTAGCGCCGTTTTGTTTCGTGCGGATAACGCAAAGACCATGCTTCAACACGTTTACGGTATTTTTTGGAATTCCCCCGGAAAAATCGAGTCCGAGATCGCTTCTTCATCTTTGGCGTGGATCGGAGAAGGGGGACGTTTGGTGAACGGGAATTCTTTCTTTTTGTTAAAACAATTAGAGAATATCGAAAAATTCCTTTATTTATTTTTGGCTCTTATACTGTTCAACTGGGTTCAATACGTTCCCGACTTTTGGAAACGATTTAGAAAATACGATCCTTGGTTGCTGAGTTTTCTCGGGGTCCTGACTCTTTTTATGCTCGCTTTGTTTTCGGAAGATTCGGGCGCTTTTATCTACTATAAGTTTTAGGAAAATAGAATGTTTCGAAATCGATTTCTCCTACTTCCATTTGTCATCTTTATCATCGCATTTAGTATCGACAAGTTGATCAGCTCCGAAAGTTTGGAGCCGTATTATTCCCTTACACTTTCGGATCTCAATTTTCGTCATAAAGAATCTCTTTTTAACGAATTAAAGGATTATCTAAAGCAAGAGAATCGTAAAAAAGTCCTGGTTTATTTTGGAAATTCAAGAGCGCTTTTATTCAGAAACGATTACATAGAAAAAAAATATCCGGAATGGGCGTTATTCAATTTTTCCGTGCCCGGAGGATCTCCGGATTATTATCTTTACTGGCTGGAGCGGTTTCAGTCTGACGGCGTAAAACCGGATTTTATTCTTTTGGATGAATCGATCGAAATCTTCAATTCTTCTTCGGTTTTGACCTTGGATGAAGTTTTGTTTTACGGTCTCAGTCCTTCGTTTGTATTTAGACATGCGGAACGGTATTCGTCTTCTGATCTGACCGGTTATATCGGAAAAAAATTATTTCATACTCTTAAAAATCGGCCGCGATTGAATGTGATTCTCGCACGAACCAAAGACGGTGGAGTTCTCGCGAAGGAGTATAGTAAATTAAGAGCGAATATTTGGAAGAATCTAAAAGAACAAAAAGGAAGTGCAACCTCGAATATAAGTCCTCGGGTCGTTTTGCCGACCGAACTTTTAAAAAAGAGGGCCAATACCGATTTTAAATCCTATCTTACCCCGTTTACATTCAATCCGAGTATGATGGCGAATGAAGAAGACGCAATACGAATTGTAAAAAAGATTCAAGTGCCTTATGCTACGATTTGGGTACGGGTGGGGCGGCCCTATTTCGAACTTTATAAAACAAGAAAGGTTATGACCGTAGAAAAGGAAGAAAAAACACCCTACGAGATCATGATTCCTATTTTAAATAAACTTCATGAATCCACGGCAACATCGTTTTGGAATATGAATGAAGATCCAGACTATCACTGTGACGACTTTAGCGATCCGGGGCACATGTCGCCCAGCTGCTTTAACGATTATGCCGATTTTATTTTTACGCGATTGCCTAAATAAAAAAGCAGGGGTTACGATCCGAAACAAAAGAATCGGTAACTATCGCTTAAAAATCGTGATCCTATAAAAAGATACAATGCCAAATGGAAATCGGTTTTAAGACGAGGATATTCAATTTTGATTATAAAATGTTTTGAAGTTTTTTTGTTTTTAGTTTTGAATAAAACGCAGATTTCTCAAAAATCACTTGCTGTCCGAAAATTGATTTATGTTTTCAATGGCAAAGCGAGAGTCGCGATTATTTTGTAAAAAGCGTTCGATCATTTCTAAATAGATCCGTTCGGAAAATTGATTTCGTCATTTTTTTCAAGATTCTATTAGCGGTTTTCTAATAAAAAAATCCGATTGCATTGTATGCGAATCTGGTTTAGACAGAAAGGATTTCTTGGACGAGCTCTGGTAAAATCTTCCCCGATTTTCCTTGTAAGAATAGATCGGCCGACGAAGTAAAGGGGGTTTCTTCCTGATTGATTTCGATTACAAGAGACCCTGCCTCTTTAGCAATTTGAGCCAGATAAACCGGCATGCTCACGGCACCCGAAGTCCCCAGGATCAAAAGCAGGTCGGTATTCTGCATTCGGAAGATCGATTGATTGAGTTTGAGTTCTTCATACGATTCCCCAAACCAGAGAACTCCCGGTCTTAAGAGAGAATTACAGCGACCGCAATGGGGAGGTAGGTTCTTCGAGTCTATTTTTAGTTCTTTGCTTTGATAGTCGCAGGAAACACAACGATTGATAAAAATATTTCCGTGAATTTCCAAAGGGCGTTTGGATCCGGCTTGCAAATGCAATCCGTCCACGTTTTGGGTGATCAGAAAAAAATTGGAATGTTTTTGTTCTAACTCAACAAGGGCCTTATGACCTTCGTTGGGAGATTTGGACTCGATGATGTTTCGTCTCCAGAGATACCATTCCCAAACCAATTTGGGATTCTTTTGAAATGCCTCTGGAGTGGCCAATTCTTCCGCTCTGAAATTTTTCCAAAGACCGTCCGTCCCTCGAAATGTGGGAACTCCGCTTTCGGCCGAAATACCCGCGCCTGTAATCGCGGTGATATTTTGAAAACGGTGTTTGTGTTTGGAAACAAAAACTTTCATTGAGGAAGTTTAAGAGCTGACTTTACTTTTAACATGGTTTGTTCTCCGCTCAAAATACTTACGAGCGCCAAAGCAAATTCGAAAGCCGATCCGGGACCTACACTCGTTATGATTTTTCCAGAGATCTCCAGCCTGGATCCAGTATAACCGGGAACTTCTGAAATTACTCCCGGAAATGCAGTGAACGAATCCTCATGGGTAAGAATATTTTGATGTACTAAAATACTGGGAGCGGCGCAAATCGCGGCGATCCATTGACCGTGTTTTTTGGCATCTTTAAGAAGTTCTAAAATTTTTGGATTAGAGCCCAATTCTTTGGTGCCGCCGTTGCCCCCCGGAAGTACAATCATATCGAAGTCATGAATATGAATTTTGTCGATGACTTCGTCTGCTAACAGTTTAACCCCTCTAGAAGCAGTGATCGTACCTTTTTTGAGGGAGGCGGTTGTGACCTGGATACCGGCGCGTCTGAGCACATCCACGATGATCACCGCTTCCATTTCCTCCATTCCGTCCGCAAAAGGAACTAAAACCTTGACCATAAATCCTCCTCTAAACTCAGATCAGTCCTTGGAGCCTTTCCAGGTGACGTTTAAGTTTAAGAAATAATTTGTAATCATCGCCGCTAAAATTGCAAGCGAATCCGAAACTAATTTAATCGGAAGACTGGAAGATTGCAATTCATAGACGAAAATTTTATGATATAAAAACTGAAATACGCTGATTTGGATCAATAAACCTAAAAGACATACAAGATGGAATAAAATCAAACCTTGTAGAATTCGGATTCCCGTGTATCTCTTTTCGTAAAAGGTGAGATAATTGTTCAAAGTAAAGTTTGAGAGAATGGAGAGTTCGATTCCGAATAAAACGGAACTGTAGAACGGATTTAAAAATCGAAACGAGGTTTGAATTTCCGGAAAGGAAAGTAATTCCCCGATGAGCAAACCGACTAAGTTTACTAAAACACCAAACGAACCGACCAAGGAATAAAGTAGAAAAGTAGGGGAGATCCACTTTCCAAAACGCAGATCTAAAAGAGCGATCAGATAGTTTCGGATCACTGATCCGTCTAATTTTGTCTTTCCAAATTGTCTGTTTTTAAACAGGAACGGAATTTCCAAAATTCGCGGAGCGAAAGCGGATCTATGCAAAAATTCTAATAGAATTTTAAATCCTCGGGGGTTGATTTGATCCGCGGTTTTTAGAAAATAAGAGCGTGAGATTCCGAAAAAACCACTCATAGGATCCGTGATCGAAATCGAAAGAAAAAGTTTTGCGATCCATGTCGCAATCAAACTAAAAAACTTTCGAAACCAGGACCAGTTGGATGTTCCGCCTCCGATTGAATATCTGGTTCCCACAGTGATATCGAATTTGTTTTCCAGGAGCGGTAAGATGAGTTTTGGGAGAATCGTTTCATCGTGTTGTAGATCGGCATCCATCACAAGAAAAACTTTTCCTTGTGCGAGGGACATTCCAGCAAGTACCGCGGAAGAAAGTCCTTTCCCTTCCATTCTTCTCAGAATAACAAGATTCTTACGGGACGTTTTAAGTTCTTCGCCGATTTCCCAGGTTTTATCGGGGCTGTTATCGTCGACAATAATGATTTCAAATGAATGTGATTTGAGAATCGATTCGATTTTGGGTATGAGAATCTGGATATTCTCTCTTTCGTTGAATGTGGGTAAGATGACCGAAATGTCGGGAGCTGTCATTGGTTCTCAGAGTTTTCTTTAGTTGTCGATTTGTAAACTTATTAACTCAAGATACACTTATCTGACCAGTTTGAAAAAATGGAAATCTTTACAGCCTTCTTCCGTTTTTAAGAAAGTTTTAAAAATTACAAATTTCTGACATTTTGAAAAAGAATTCAAAAAAGAAGAGATCAAAAAAAAATATAAATCCGAAAAGACTTTCTCATAAAAACAAAGAATTGAGATATGGAATATGTATGGTATTCAAAAAGAGAATCCATTCTAGAATCTGGTTCCGAGTTTCCGGTTTTTTTGTATTGATTGGTTTTATCCAAATCGCAACTGCATTTCTGTTAAACAGAAAACCCGAATTAGCCGAGGATTTACCCTTTCGCGGAAAGCAAATTTATTCGCCCTATACCAATGTAAAAAGCAAATGGATAAAAACGGCCTTTCATCTTCATTCGGATCGGGACGGATTTTCTCCATTTCGAAGTACACCCGAGGAAATTCAAAAACAATATTTAGATAAGAATTACGATCTTGTCGGGATCACAGATTATTTGAAGATTAGCGGAAAAGAATCCAAGGATCTCCGTTATCTTCCCGGTTACGAATGGGGAAGGGATTTTAACAAAAAACATATTTTAGCTCTCGGTTCCGAAACTGTGGTCAAAGATTTTTTTCCGATTTATGCCTCTGTGGGAAACATACAATGGACCATTGATCAAATGCAAAAAACGAAGGCTTTTGTCGTGATCTCGCATCCGAGTTTGGAAGGATCGATTTCCAAGGATGCGATTTTGACGTTACGCGGAATTGATGCGATCGAAGTTTTTTCACCTTATGGGGATTCTTTTCAAGACTGGATCGATCTCTTGGATCGAGGGGTTCCGATGTTGGCGACAAGCGGAGACGACCTTCATTATTTTCCGGGAGAGTCGATTCGAGCTCTCAAGTTGCCCTTATATCAAAGGATTTTTCATGAACTTACATTTTCCGATCAGAATGAAGGAGAAACATTTACAAGATACATTCTTCTCAATACCGATTCTTTGGAGATTTCGGATTTGATTCAAAATTTAAAAAAAGGAAATTATGTTTCTGTAGTCAAGATCGTGGACTATATGGAAGACCCGAAAATCACCGAATTGAAATTGGAACAAAATCGAATTCTTGTCCGTTTTCCCGAAAAATTTTTAAATATAGAATTTATAGGAAAAGGTGGAACCGTTCTCAAGAAAGAAAGTGGAGAGTCGAAATCCGACTACGTATTTCGGGAAGAGGATCAATATGTGATCGTCAAAGCAATTTTTCCTTCCGGTTATATTTATTCCAATCCGTTTTACAGAAAACAACAATCGGAAGTGAACTCAAAGCATTCTTTTCAGGTTGATTGAGCTAACGGCAAAAGATGATTCTTATTCTCTCAGCCTCCGTTCAATTTTCTATATATTTGTTCAAATTGTATTGTCTTTCATAATAGGTCTCAATCTTTTGGTGGAGAAAAAAATTATCCCCAAAATCAAACCTGAGTTCTTTTTGCATATATTCGTTTCTACGGATCCTTTCGTTGGTTTTTAATTTATTTTTTTGTTGCATTCGACTCTTCTTGTTTTTATGAACCAATTTTGTTTTATAATAACACAGGATGTCCAATTTCTGAAGACGAAATATAATAAAGATCTTTTTTCCCTCATTATCTAAGCTTTAGCGTCATTTCCTCGATTTACCGAGTATTCTTCGGTTATATTGTTCCTAAGAATCGAGACAAGTTTTTCGTTTTATCCTAATTAAGACTCAAAATCATATTTATTAGAATTATTTAATTTATTTATATATTTATAATGAACTATCCTGTCTAACGATACGAGTAAGAGGAAAATCAAGTGAAAATTAAAGCGAAAATTAAACTAAGTGTAATTGGAGCGTTCATTGTAGCGGCTTTCATGAACACGATCATGTGCGAAAGAAATGAATCGTCAGGCATAGGCTTAGCGAAAACATTGACCCTTTTTGGAGTCAGTACTGAGACAGTTGGCCTTTTGCCGCCAGATCTTCGTTCGGCTTCAACTTTTGCGGTTTTTGGAGGTGGGGCTGGAATTACAAACCAGGGTACCATCACTTCGATTACAGGAGATATGGGGACTACGGGTACATCTACTATGATCACCGGATTTCACAATTTAACCTGTGGTTATACGGAAACTCCGCTAAATATCGGCGCAGTGAGTGGGACAATTTATACCAACGTTCCTTCTCCTGCTGGAGTGACCTGTACTGAAGGAACCGCTGCAACCTTTGCCGCTGCGACTGAAACCGCCGCAGATGCTTTGGCCGCTTTTAACGATCTTGCGTCAAGACCCAATGGAACGGATCCTGGAGCAGGTCAATTAGGTGGACTAACTTTAGTCCCGGGTGTATACAAGTCGGCTGCAGGTCCATTCTTAATTACTGGATCTGATCTAACTCTGGATGCACAAGGAAACGCGAATGCAGTTTGGATTTTTCAGATGGCAAGTGCGCTTACGGTAGGTGGCCCCACGGCTCCACGTACTGTGATACTCGCTAATGGAGCTCAAGCTAAAAACGTTTACTGGCAAGTAGGTAGCGCGGCCACTATCAACGGAGCCGGTGGTGGAACCATGGTGGGAACGATCATTGCAAGTGCAGGGATTACGTTTTCTACCGCTGGTAACTTAACACCGACAGCCTTGAATGGTAGAGCGTTAGGATTGTTTGCTTCGGTAACTATGGTGAATACCATCATTAACGCCAGTGGAGTTCCTGCTGTTCCCCAACTGCCAGCCGCTGTTTCTGGTGTTACGGTGAGCGGTAGCAATGCGGCCGATGTGGTCGGAGTCGTATCTGGTGGAGGATACATCTATGTTGAAAACAATGGTGGGCACGTAGCGGCGACTGAAACAGGAACCGGAACGATCAACATTGTAAACAATGGAGGTGTGCTTACTGCGACTAACACTGGTAATGGTGTGATGACGATTCACAGCAATGCCACGGGTGCAGTAACAGTTACCAATACAGGTAATGGCAAGGTAACCGTTACTGCAACTGGTGCAGGTGCGATTGCTCTTACGCACACGGGTGATGAAGATTATACTTATCCTTAGTTCAACCGATCATCCTCAGGGATGATTTGTGATAGTAGCTTTGGAAGTCGCCCTTGTGAGGCGGCTTTTTTTTATATGTTTTTGCTTTGGAGATCATCTTGATTCCTGACGATTTAATAAGAATCTAAATCTTCGGTTTCAAAGTAGCCGGAGTTCCTGCAAAATAATCTTATATAATTTCTGATGCAACAGGCAACTTCCGATAATACATATTATGTCTCATTATGGGATGTTGTTGTTTTGTATGTTCTGGCACATCGGTAACACTCTAGACCGGAGACATGGGTTACACTTTATTCGTTGTAGTTGTACACAGGCGTTTCGTATTTCAATACTTTTCCTGGTAGTGTCATGAATACTGTGTAAATAACTTTCTTTAAAACGAATCTAATTTCAATCGATCTCCGAAAATAATTGAAAACTGATTCATTGCTTGAACTCAGCGACTCGCTCTCTAAGGATCGCTCGCCATCCCAATCTTGAATCGGCATGGTCCATTTTTTAGACATATTATTCAACGCTAAATAGAGAAGCTTGACTGCCGCCTCATCGGTAGGAAAGGATCCCCGATTCTTGATTATTTTTCTTAGACCCATATTCATAGATTCGATAGCGTTTGTAGTGTATATCGCCTTACGAATATTAGGTGGGTAAGCCAAAAAAGGAATCACCGATTCCCAATTACTTCTCCAGGACTTGCTGATCATCGGATACTGACTGTCCCACTTGGCAGAAAAATCATCAAGGCTTTTCTTTGCGATCTCTTCCGATGGAGATTTGTAGATGGCCTTTAGGTCGATTACCAACTCTTTCTTCTGTTTGTAAGAAACCCATTTCAAAGAATTCCTCACCATATGAACGATACAAAGCTGAACTTGTGCATTAGGAAAGACTGATATGATCGTATCCGGAAATCCTTTTAGTCCGTCGACACAAGCGATTAAAATATCTTCGACTCCTCGATTCTTTAAATCGGTTAAAATCTGAAGCCAGAACTTTGCTCCTTCGGTTCTTTCTACCCAGATCCCAAGAATCTCCTTTGTGCCCTGTAGATTGATTCCTAAAGCCAAATAAAAGGCTTTGTTCACGACGTGATTGCCATCTCTTACCTTCACGATCAGCGCATCCATAATGAGAATCGGATACACTTTGTCCAAGGGGCGGTTCTGCCACTCGATCACCGTTTCCATTACGGAATCCGTTACTTGAGATATTAGATCCGCTGAAACTTCGACTTGGTAGATTTCTTTGAGATGTTCGGAAATTTCTCGAGTTGTCATTCCACGAGAATACATCGAGATGATCTTTTCATCGAATCCCGTAAAGCGTGTCTGTCCTTTCTGAATGATCTGAGGTTCGAAACTTCCGTTCCTATCTCGAGGAACTTCCAAATCGATAGAGCCAAAGTCTCCTTTGAGCTTTTTGCTACTTTTTCCATTTCGAGAATTGCCTGAGTTATTGCCAGTCGAGGCGTTCTTCTCATATCCAAGGTGATGTGTCATCTCTCCTTCCATCGCTCGTTCAACAAGCGATTTGGTGAGTTGTTTTAAGAGTCCTTCGTTTCCGATCAGCTCTTCCGGGGTCTTACCTTTGATTAACTCATCGAGAAGTTCTTCAGCTCGATTCTTTGGTTTGCTCATATTGCTTTATCCTTGTTACTTTTTGGTTAGTCACAAGTCATTTACACAATGTAGCTGACACCTTCTTAAGAGAAGATCGAGCTGGTAACGCGGTCTCTTGTTTCAAGGTTCTGTGCATTCTTTCATGACGACCGTTTTGTTGAGGCTTACCTGGCTGAATTCGTTCAGGTCGAATCCCTAACTTTAACCACCAAACGGATAACTTACTCAATCCTCCGATTGCTCTCGATGCAAATGGACTTCCGTTATCTGTCTTGATGGCCGGATGGCATTCCATATTCTTTAAAAACTCTCTCAAACACTCGCCTGGTGCTTTCTGCATCTGTTTTCTTCAGGATTTGACATCCTAATAGAAAGCGACTATGAGCATCTGTGATTGTCAATGGATCACAACGTTTTCCGTTCCCGACAGTAAAGTGACCTTTGAAGTCTGCACACCAAACATCATTGGGAAACTTTACATCAGAAAATGGAAAAAGACTTTCAGGAGTTTTTTTCCTACGACGTATTTTACGAACTAATCCTTTTCTTTTAAGGATATCGCCAATCGTACTTGGCGCCGGCCAGGATTTAGCTCTTGGATACTTTCCTTTTAATGCCCAAAGAAGTTTCCTTGCTCCCCAAGTAGGATGCTTCTCTCGCATCTGCATAATGAGTATGACAACATTCTCTGGAGTTTCATTCGGATGCTTTCTGGGATTCTTAGATCGATCTTTTAAACCGTCGATACCTTCCGATTCGTATCTTTCTAAATACTTGTAACCTGTCTTTCGGCTGATTCCAAATTCCTTACAAAGATCTGAAAACTGCCAACCACCGCCTTTCCACGCGGCTATGAATTTGATTTTTTCCTCGATCACACGGGACTCCTCCTTCCAAGGCATCGGATTTCCTCCAATGCCAAATGTCACCTATGTGCCCGGTCTGTTTTGTTACCTATCTGGGCAGTCTGTAACATGTTGAGAGTACCCATTCATACTTTACACATCGTGCTCAATACATACTTTACAAAAATACTTAATGGATTTTGAACCCATAGAATCACTGACAAAAAGTTGTGACTTTCAACTGATTTTTTTAGAGAGTTTTCAGTCGTTTGGGATCTGATATTTGAAAAAGAAGAAATAGAGTTTGAGAAAAACGGGAATCGGATTTTCCGGATTCCGGAGATTAAAACCGGAATCGCGGAAGAATGGATTGGATTAGTAATACTGACCCAGAGTAATTGTTACGATCGTCTTATTATTGTCTTTTTTATTGATACATTCGCATTTGATTCGAGCGGACTGAGTGTAGTATCCTTGATGCGCAGAAAATCCCGGTGCCGCCTTACAACTCTTATAGAGCCCCTCGTTCACCAAACGCCCGCAAGCTTCTTGAATCGCTGCTTCTGCGTCACTTGCTTGAGAAAACACCTTTCCCGGAACCAGAATACCGATCAAAACTAACGCGAGAAATAAAGTCGTTTGAAACCATTTTTGAATCACAGAAATCCCCCTCTTGTGAACTGAAAATAAATAATTCTCTCGTCTAAAAATTACAAGATATTATTTACTAAAAGCCCGTTTTATCAACAAATTTCTGAAAATAAATTTTATCTGAATTTAGGAATTTAGAACCATGATCCCCAAAAAAATGAACCTCTTGTATGTTCTGTTGTTTTTGTTTTCCTTTGCCCTTTTTTCACAAGTCGTAAACTCAAATTCCGATGAACTACTATCGATTTCAGTTACCGGATTCGATCGAAGACGGAAGTTTTGGAATTTTAGTTCGAGCAAAGGATTACGCCGGAAATCAGGCCGAGGAAACTATCTTTGGAATCTTGGACTTCAACCCTCCCATTTGTAGGTCTGGTTTTAAACCCAGGAAAACACGCGTTTGAATTTCGAATCACCGATAAGGTCGGAAACTCGGTTACACTTAAAACGGAATATACGATTCTCAAACCTACCTTGAAATCGAGCGTCCAAATTCAAAAAAATAGAAGAGTAGGGAAATGTAGGACCTCCTTCAAACAAAGCCCGCTTACTCCTACTTTTTATCATTTCAATCCGCGGATTGTATACTCAGAATTCGAAGCTCAGAAGCCTGAGTTTTGATTTTCACGATTTCTTCTTGGAGTTTACCGGAATCTTCATTGATCTCATTGACCTCGGTTTCGAGATGATTCATGGTTTGCACCATCTCTTGTTGACCTAACATTTGTTCCTTGGTAGATCTCAGAATTTCTCCGGAAACCGTTTTGATCCGATCCACTTCGGAAACAAATTTTTGAATGATGGATTTTTGTTCCATATAGAATAAATTCATCTTGTCGATTCTTTCTACAGTATCTAAAATTTTCAGTTTTTGATTTTCCGTCATATCTCCGGTTTCGGTAGAAGCGATTCTCGCCTCATCGATAAATTTACGGGATTGATTGACGATATCCGAAATGGACTTCGCATTTCCAGAAGTAAATTCGGCCAGTTTGCTGACCTCGTTTGCTACAACGGCAAATCCCCTACCCGCATCTCCTGCTCTTGCAGCTTCGATGGATGCGTTGAGCGCGAGAAGATTGGTCTTATCCGCGATCTCACTCATAATTCGATTGATCTGATCGACTCGATTGAATGAATTCGCGATATCGACTAAATAGGATTTTGTTTTTTCCGCAGCGATTATGACGTTTTCCATATCGGCTTTATTTTCTTTGGCAAAAACGGCAAGGGCTTGGCTGAGAGAGGCGCTGTTCTTTAGGATATCCCCTAACTTTTCAGAACTTGCTGCTAATTCGACAAGACTGAGATTTTGAGTTTCGATCGAATGGGCTGTATTCGAGGAAGAAGACGAAAGTTCATCGATGACCGCATTGACTTGTTCCAAAGCTGCCGCCTGAGATTCCATTTTTTGACCGGTGCGGCTGATGTAATCCGCAAATTTGCGAATCGAAGCTTCTAAACTCTCGGCGGAATTTTCAAGAGTAGTTCTATCTTCTCTTAGCTTATCCAAAATCACTTGAGAATCCTGATAGAGTCTCGAACCCTCGTCCGTCAATTTTTCGAACAGTCTCATCAATTGCGATAAGATGATACTTGCGGCAACTACAAAAGTGGTTCTTACGATTTGAACCGAAAAAAACAAATTTCCTGGCGTTCTCGCTTTTTCCGGATTTTCTGTAAGACCCATCCCACCCAACCAGGCCACAAAAATAGAGGAAAAGATTCCCAAAGCTGAAAAAAAGCCGATCCAAAGTACGAACTTTCTTTCACCCAAAAACGAGGAATAAATCATCACATAAAAATAAATAAAAAAGAGAAGCATGTTTGAAAGAGTCGTTGAAGAAACAATAGGATCGATCGAACAATCAGCCATCAAAGTTAGTGAAAGAATATTCACGTCTAATAGAACTAACGTTTTTTGAAAGCGGACCCCTACTTTACCCGATCTATGAAGAATGAATTCCAGCAAACAATACGAACCCATCAAAGCCGTCGCGATTGTATGGGCGATCATTTGTATTGGATGAGTGGTTTTACCAATGCTCAACAGAGACAGAGAAAATAAAATCACTAGACCGAGTCGAATTCGATTGATTACCACTGCTCCATCTTTCCAGATCTCATGAATTGAAGACTTTTTGGTTTGGGAAGCGTTTCCCATAGAGGATTCTCCTTTGAAGATATCCAGTTTAAGAGTCGTGATTAAAAAGAAAAGCAAAAACTTACGAGTTATAGGATGACATTGTTTCACAAATGAGCGGATGGGCGCCCGCCGGAGAAACTAAATTATAAGGATATAATATACTGTGAAATCAGTCGGATCGATTCTAAAACCTCCGTCACCGCGTTTCGTCCGGGGTTCGGCGGTTCCGCCTCCGTCCCGAAAAAAAATGTTGGAAAAATCAAATTGTTTACATTCAGTTCGGAAATGATTCCTAACGTTTTCGGGACCGCTACGCGCCCTTCCGACCGCTGGCGCAAAGAAGAAGATCGGGATTTTACCTTAGATTTGAAAATCTTTTTTGATTTCGCGAAAGGATGAAATTTTTCAAGCAAATGTTCCTGTTGAGATTTGGGACAATCCAAACAAATGAAAGATCCAGCAGAGGATACGATAGGTCCAAAAAAACGAACGTTTGATTCTTGTGGCTTGGAATTGAAACCGTTTCGATTTCACCACAATCGGTCCTTACGATTGAAAGAGAGCATAGAATTTTATAAAAGTGAGAAACCGTTTTTTACCAAAAGAAAATTGATAAAGAGTTGTTGTTCTTGACGGAAAGTTTTCAAAAAATAGTAAGAAGCATTCCATTTTTACAAAATCGAAGGAAATTCAATTTTAAATTGGGGACATGTCAAAAGGAATTTCGGAATTATAGCGATTTCGATACTTTTAAAAAGTGCTAAGTTCAAGTTGTATGGATTGTGTCCTCGGATTCTTGAAATGATTTGAGGAATGCACTTCGTGAATGAGGTTTTTGAAAAAGAACGTCAAAATCTAAAATTCATTTATAGAAAAATAGGAGAACATAAAGTATGAAAGTAGTTTTTGGTATCTTGGCTGGAATTGCCGCGCTGGTTGCGGTTTTTTTGATGATCGGAATTTTTGCGGAACCGAAGTTTGAAGGAAAAATTTCCGGAATCGTAAATGCTCCGGTGGAGAAAGTATTTCGACACCTATTGGATTTGGAAAGTATACCAAAGTATAGGTCCGAGGTAACGGAAATCATTCGAGAAGGAAAGAATGACAAAGGATTTCCAGTTTGGAAGGAAAGAACCGATATGGGCGGTTATATCCATTTTGAGATGATCGAAAAAATTGAAAACTCAAGAGTAGAATTTTTTATGAAAGAAAGCAGTTTTGGAATGAAAGGGACTTGGGACTATCGTTTGGAACCCCAAGACAACCAAACTAAAATCACGATTGTGGAATCTTCCGAAACTCAAAATATTTTGATACGAGCGATTTTTGTTTTCTTCGGAAAGGATGCGAATCTTAAAAAAGAGTTGGAGATCCTACAAACCGCATTTCCATAATTCATTTCTTTTTTTGAGTCGAAATCCTTCTT